>DATDIE010000349.1:0-5421 GCA_036521235.1 Acidimicrobiales bacterium
CACCATCGGGCTCGGCGGCATCGTCGACGCGCTCGAGGGCCTTGCCGGGGGGAAGATCGCCGGCAAGGTCATGGTCGTCCCAGAGGTGCGCTGATGCCCCATCCCTACTATCCGTCCGGGAACCCGCGCTTCAACCACGTAGCGATGTCGCTCCCCTCCGACCTGCTCGGCGACGAGAGTCGCACCGACATCTGCCGCTTCTTCAAGGACGTGCTCGGCTTCGACGAGATCGCCGTCATGACGGAGGACCGCCGGCGTCTCATCCTCAGCTGCGTGCACTGGGACCAGTTCATCTTCCTCATCGCCGAGGACGACCCGATGAAGTGCCCGCGCATGGACCACTACGGCTTCGCGGTGAACTCGCTGGAGGACCTCCAAGGCATCCAGGCGCGCGCCGAGGCGTTCCGCGTGAACGACGACCGCATGGAGCTCATCGACCTGCACGTCGACGACCAGGGCATGGTCAAGATCCACTCGCTCTACGTGCGCCACATCCTGCCGATGACGTGCGAGATCCAGTACTGGGAGTTCCCCGAGCCGGCCGGAGCGGCGGCCGCCGCCGGCTAGCGCGGCTGTCCCACCCCGCCGGTACGGTGCCGGCATGACCCCAGCGTCCTCGCAAGCAGAGAAAGCCGAGCTGTTCCGCCGTCTGCACGTCCCCGGGGCACCCTTCCTCATGCCCAATGCGTGGGACGAGGGCTCGGCCCGCCTCTTCGCCTCCATCGGGTGCGCGGCGATCGCCACCACGAGCGGCGGCTTCGCGTTGACCAGGGGCCGCCTCGACGGGGCCATGACGAAAGACGAAGTGCTCGCGCACTCCAAGGCGCTGGTCGACGCGGTCGACGTGCCCGTCTCCGCCGACCTCGAGAACTGCTTCGCCGACGACCCCGAGGGCGTGGCCGCCACGATCACCGACGCCGTCGCGCTGGGGCTCGCCGGCGGCTCGGTCGAGGACTTCAGCCGCGACCCCGACGAGCCGATCTACGAGCTCGCCCACGCCGCCGACCGGGTCCGCGCTGCGGCCGAGGCGGCCCACAACGGTCCCGTCCCCTTCGTCCTGACCGCCCGCGCCGAGAACTACCTACACGGCCAGCTCGACCTGGCCGACACGATCGCCCGGCTGCAGGCGTACCAGGAGGCGGGCGCCGATGTCCTCTTCGCGCCACGCGTCGTCGCCCCGTCCGACCTGCGTCAGGTCCTCGCCGTCGTCGACGTCCCCGTGAGCGTGCTCATCACGCCGAACGCGCCCCCGGTCGTCGAGCTGGCCGAGGTCGGTGTCAGCCGCCTCTCCGTCGGCGGCGCCATCGCCGCCGCGTCCTACGGCTACGCCATCGAAGCAATCAACGAGCTCCAGGACAAGGGGATCGCCACGTACTGGGACGAGGCCAGCGCCGCCCGCGCCGACATGCTGGCCGCCTTCGACAAGCCGCCACCGCTCGGCCCCTAAGCCCGAACGGCGACCGTCACCTCTATCTCCACCGCCCCCCGTCGCGGCAACGCCGCCACCCCCACCGCCGAACGCGTGTGGCGCCCCGCCTCACCGAAGACATCGAAGAGGACGCGGCTGGCGCCGTCGACCACGGCGGGCTGCTCGTGGAAGTCGGGGGCCGACGCCACGTAGCCCGTCACCGTCAGGACCCGCTCCACCCTGTCCAACGAGCCCAGCGCGACCTCCAGCACCGCCAACGCGTTCAACGCGCACACGCCCGCCGCCTCGCGCCCCTCCTCCACGGTCACGTCGTCACCCAGACGACCGAGGCACGTCAGCACGCCGCCGATGCGCGGCAGCTGCCCCGACGTGCGCGCCACGCCGTCGTGCACGACGACCGCGTCCAGCGGGTCGTGGGGCGGGTGCGGCCCGTGCAGACTCAAGCCGAGCTCGTCCAACCGGGCCCGGACGGTGCCGTTGCTCAACGGATCACCCGCACCGCTAGCGCATGAAGGTGTAGTAGCTGGCGAACTGCTCGTTGACCTTCTCGGGCAGCGGGTAGATCCCACCAAGCTGCTTGGCACCCCAGATGATCTTGGCCGAGCGCTCCACCAGCGCGGTGTTGTGCATCGCCTTCTCCATCGTGGTCCCGACGGCGACCATGCCGTGGTTGGCGATCAGCGCGGCGCCCCGGCTGTCGAGCGCCTTCACGACCTGTTCGGCCAGGTCGGGTGAGCCGCTCGGGGCGTACTCGGTGCAGCGGATGTCGCCGCCCAGGTACACGGTGAACTCGTCGATGCAGCTCGGGACGTCCTGGTGCGCCACCGCGAACATTGTGGCGTGCACCGCGTGCGAGTGGATGCACACCGCGATGTCCTCGTACGCGTTCATCACCGCCATGTGGAGGTACTTCTCCGACGTCGGGCCGCGCTTCCCCGCCACCTGCTCGCCGGCCGGGTCCACGATGCAGATGTCGTCCACCGTCATGACCCGGTAGTCGAGCGAGGACGGGGTCAGGGCGACGTTGCCGTCCTCCATCCGCGCCGAGATGTTCCCCGACGTCCCCTCGACCAAGCCCTTCGCCAGGAGCTCCTGGGCCGCTGCGACGATCTGCTCGGGTGCGTTCTCAATGAAGCCCATGGGCGGTGCTCCTCAGCGCTCGATACCGCATCAATTAGTTCGACCGGGCGACCATCCGTCGCCCCGTGGCCGCCGCGATCGTATCCTCCCCGGCCCCATCCCTGACACGGCTGTCAGTGAACGGGTGCGGAGTACAGTGCGGCGCCATGGGACTTCTCGACGGTCGTTCGGCGGTGGTGACGGGAGCGGGTCGGGGCATCGGGCGCGACATCGCCCTCTGCCTGGCCGCGGAGGGCGCGCAGGTCGTCGTCAACGACGTCGGCGTGACACTCGGCGGTGAGGGCACCGCAGAGGACCCCGCAGCCCAGGTCTGCGCCGAGATCGAGGCGGCGGGCGGCACCGCGGTGCCCAACCACGACTCGGTCAGCGACTTCGCCGCCGCCGGCAACCTGATCTCCACGGCGGTCAGCAGCTTCGGCAAGATCGACATCGTCGTCAACAACGCCGGCATCGTGCGCGACCGCACCCTCGTCAAGATGGAGGAGTCCGACTACGACGCCGTGATCGCCGTGCACCAGAAGGGCACGTTCAACACGGTGCGCCACGCCGCGCCGCTCATGAAGGACGCCGGCTACGGCCGCATCGTGAACATCACGTCGTCGGCCGGCCTGCGCGGCAACTTCGGCCAGACCAACTACGGCGCCGCCAAGGCCGCCATCATGGGCATGACGTTCGTCTGGGCGCTCGAGCTCGGCAAGTACGGCATCACCGCCAACGCCGTGGCGCCCGCCGGCTTCACCCGCATGACCGAGGGCCTCTACGAGGGCTCGGAGCCCCCGCCCGACCAGAACCCGGCGCTCAACGCACCGCTGATCGCCTTCCTCGCCTCCGAGGGCGCCTCCTATGTCAACGGCCAGGTGCTCGGGCGCACGGGCTACGCCTACACGCTGTTCCAGACCCCCCGGCAGATCGCGGCGATGTGGCGCGACGGCGGCTGGACGCCCGCCGAGGTGGCCGACCACTTCCACGACGTCCTCGGCCAGCACCTCCAGCCCGTGGGCATGGGCGATCACCCCTTGCTCGGCAAGAAGGGCTGAGCCCGCCGATCCTCCCCGCCGGAACTGGCCCGGCGGCCGGGCCCGGCCGCCCAGTCACCGACCCCGCCCGCCTCGGTAGGGTAGGAACGGCAAAGCGACTAACGGACACAGAGCCAGGGAGGGCACCTCACATGGACGTGCGCGACAAGATCTACATCAACGGGGCCTGGGTCCCCTCGACCGGGAAGGGCACGCTCGAGGTCATCGACTCGGGCACCGAAGAGGTCTTCGCCACTATCCCCGAGGGGACGGCCGAGGACGTCGACAAGGCCGTCCAGGCCGCGGCGGCCGCGTTCCCGGCCTGGGCCGCCACGTCACGCGAGGAGCGGGGCAAGCTCCTCAAGCGCATCGGCGAGGCGCTGGCGGCGCGCACCGACGAGATCGCCACCGTCATCAGCCACGAGGTCGGCATGCCGATGACGCTGTCGGGCTCCGTCCAGGTGGGCCTGCCGGCCGGCGCCTTCGCCGACGCCGCCAACGCTGCCGAGGCCTTCCAGTGGGAAGAGGAGCTTGGCAACTCGCTCGTCGTCCACGAGCCCATCGGGGTCGTGGGCGCGATCACACCGTGGAACTTCCCCTTGTACCAGGTGGTGCTCAAGGTGGCGCCCGCGCTGGCCGCGGGCTGCACCGTGGTGCTCAAGCCGAGCGAGGTGGCGCCGATCAACGCCTTCATCCTGGCCGAGATCATCGACGAGGTCGGCCTTCCGGCCGGCGTGTTCAACCTCGTGAGTGGCGTCGGCCCGGTGGTCGGCGAGGCCATCGCGGCGCACCCCAAGGTCGACATGGTGTCGTTCACCGGCTCGACCCGGGCCGGACGGCGAGTCATGGAGCTGGGCGCCGAAGGCATCAAGCGGGTTTCGCTCGAGCTGGGCGGCAAGTCGGCCAATATCCTGCTCGACGACGCCGACCTGTCGGCGGCCGTGCCCGCCGGGGTGTTCGCCTGCTACATGAACTCGGGACAGACCTGCTCGGCCCTTACCCGGATGCTCGTCCCCCGGGACAAGCTGGCCGAGGTCGAAGAGCTGGCGGCGGGCGCCGCTGCCGGCTTCGCCCCCGGCGACCCCTTCGAGCCCGGCAAGCTCCTTGGACCGCTGGTGTCCTCGGTACAGAGGGACCGTGTGCGCGGTTACATCAACAAGGGCATCGAGGAGGGGGCCAAGCTGGTCATCGGCGGGGCAGCCGCACCCGAAGGACTGGAGAAGGGCTTCTTCGTTCAGCCCACGGTGTTCTCCGAAGTCACCCCGGACATGACCATCGCCCGGGAGGAGATCTTCGGCCCGGTCTTGTCGATCATCCCCTACGACACCGAGGAAGAGGCGATCGAGATCGCCAACGACACCCCCTACGGCTTGTCCGGTGGAGTGTGGAGCAGCGACCCGGAACGGGCCGAGAAGGTGGCGCGGCAGATGCGGACCGGGCAGGTCGACATCAACGGCGGGGCCTTCAACCCGGGCGCGCCCTTCGGCGGCTACAAGCAGTCGGGTAATGGCCGCGAGCGGGGCAAGTACGGGTTCGAGGAGTTCATCGAGACGAAGGCCATGCAGCGCTAAGAGGACTGCTGCGCCCCGCTCGCTGAGACCGGGGCACCGAGCCATGCCGTCACGCCGGGCCCGGTTGCGCGGGACGGTCATGGCCGCGCTCGCGGTCGCCGCCGTGGGCGTGGGCATCGCCGTCGTCGTGCTCGAGACCGGCTCGTCCCCGCCCAACCATGCGGCGGCAACCTCGAGCGCGTCCTCGACGACCCGTCCCCCGTCGACGACGACGTCGTCGAGCACGACGACAAGCACGACGATCGATCCCGGGACGCTGCCCCAG
>DATDIE010000350.1:0-2291 GCA_036521235.1 Acidimicrobiales bacterium
CCCCGTCTGCGCCGCCTCCGAGACGTTGCGCTTGGTCAGCGCCCACAAGGCGTCGAAGGCGGCCACCAGATGGCCGATGCGTCGGGCCACGCCGTCGTCCTCCATCGCACCGACGCGGGCGGCCACGCGCGCCAGCTCGCCCAGGAGGCGCATGCATTCGAGCAGCTCGCCCACGAACGCCGTGCCCCGTTCGAAGGACAGGGTGACCATCGTCACGCGCCAGCCGTCGTTCTCGTCGCCGACGCGGTTGGCCACCGGGACGCGCACTTCGTTGAGGAAGAGCTCGGCGAACTCGGTGGTACCGGCAATGGTGCGCAGCGGGCGGATCTCAATGCCGGGCGAGTCCATCGGCATGATCAGCCACGTGATGCCGCGATTGCGCTCCTCGCCGGTGCGCACCAGCAGCTCGCAGAAATCGGCCACCTCGGCGTGCGACGTCCAGATCTTCGAGCCGGTCACCACGTAGTCGTCGCCGTCGCGCACGGCCCGTGTGCGCAGCGAGGCCAAGTCGCTCCCGGCGTCGGGCTCACTGAACCCCTGGCACCAGACCTCCTGGCCGCGCAGGATGGCAGGGAGGTAGCGCTCCTTCTGGGCCGCCGTCCCCTCGGCGATGATCGTCGGCCCGGCGTGCAGCAGGCCCACGAAGTTCACCCCGACGTAGGGTGCGCCGGCGCGTTCACACTCCTCTTTGAAGATGAGCTGTTCCACGGGCGACGAGCCGCGTCCACCGCCCTCGGCGGGCCAGTCCACGCCGGCGTAGCCGGCCTCGAACAGCAGCTGCTGCCAACGCAGGTCGTAGGCACGGCGCGCCGACCAGTCGTCCTGGGACGGCGGGTCGCCGACGCCGAGCAGCGTGGCGGCCAGCCAGGTGCGCAGGTCTTGGCGAAAGGCCTGTTCCGACGCGGTGTAGCGGAGATCCATGTGTCAGGCGCTGCGGTGCGCGGGAATCAGGCGTCGAAGTCGAGGCCGAACAGCTTGATCGCATTGCCACGCACGATCTTGCGCCGCTGCGCGTCGGTGAGGTTGACCATCTGCTCTTCGGCGATCTCGCGGGTGCGGGGCCAGGTGGAGTCCGAGTGGGGGTAGTCCGACTCGTAGGTGATGTTGTCCTCGCCGATCTCGTCCACTGAGCGAAGCCCGTGCGCGTCGTCGAAGAAGCAGCCCCAGACGTGATCCTTGAAGTAGCTCGACGGCTTCTCCGGAACGATGTCGGCCACGCCGCCCCAGCCGCGGTTGTCCTCCCAGACCCGGTCGGCCCGCTCCAAGATGTAAGGGATCCAGCCGATCTGCCCCTCCGAGTACGCGACCTTCAGGTCTGGGATCCGGACGAAGACGCCGCTGAAGAGATAGTCGACGAGGGAGAACGTCGCGTTGGTGTGCGTGAGCGTCGAGCCGACGGCGGGCGGCGCGTCCGACGAGGTCGACGGCATCTTGGACGAGCTGCCAATGTGCATGTTGACGATCGTCTGTGTCTCGGCGCAGGCCCGGAAGAACGGGTCCCAGTAGTGGTCGGGATCGTGCACGCTGGGCAGGCCCAGGAAGGGTGGGATCTCACTGAAGCAGACGGCGCGCACGCCGCGCTCGGCGTTGCGCCGCACCTCGGCCGCCGCCAGGTCCGCGTCCCAGAGCGGGATGAGGCACAGCGGGATCAGCCGGCCGCCCGAGTCGCCGCACCACTCGTCGACCATCCAGTCGTTGTAGGCCTGAATGCAGAGCAGGCCGAGCTCGTGGTCCTTCGCCTCGGTGAAGGTCTGGCCGCAGAAACGGGGGAAGGTGGGAAAGCAGAGGGCCGCCTCAATGTGGTTGGCGTCCATGTCCTCGAGCCGCGGCTTCACCTCGTAGGAGCCCGGGCGCATGTCCTCGTAGGTGACGCCCTTCATGGTCACCTCGTCGCGCGGCACGCCAACGGCGGAGTCGACGCGCAGCAGTGGCCGCTTGAGATCCTCGTAGTACCACCAGTCGACCGGCACACCCTCTGAGCCCGGCTTGACCTTGAGCGAGCCACCCCGGTACTCCACCTCGGGCATCGGTGCCCGCACGATGCGCGGTCCGACCTCGGCGTACTTCGAAGGGAGGCGGTCCTGCCACACGTTGGGCGGCTCGACCACGTGGTCGTCGACCGAGATGATCATCGGCAGGGGCTCAGGCATCGCTGTCGAGCGTAGTCCGCACCTGACGGGGCGTCAGAAACGAGCGCGCCGAGCGCCGACCGGCGACCTCTCAGGCGAACACCTCGGTGAAGAGGTCGAGCATGGCCTGCCACGAGCGCCGGTCGGTCCGCTCGTCGTAGG
>DATDIE010000351.1:0-3716 GCA_036521235.1 Acidimicrobiales bacterium
GGCGCGGCGCGGACCGGATGGACCGGCTCGGACCCGTGTTCGCGGCGCGGGTGCGCGAGGGGTTCCTCGCGCAGGCGGCGACGGACGCGGGGCGCTGGGTGGTCGTCGACGGCACGGGCGAGGCAGCGGCGATCACGGCGCATATCGTCGAAGCCGTGCGCGCGCGCCTGGGACCCGAGCCGGGACAGCGCAGGTGAGCGACGAGTGTCCGGTGCCGGCGCTCTTCGAGACGGTGGTCGGTCAGGACGAGGCGGTCGCCGCGCTGCGGGCGGCGGCGCACAACCCGGTCCACGCGTACCTCTTCCGTGGCGCCGAGGGGTTTGGTGGAATGGCGGCCGCCCACGGCTTCGCGGCCGTACTGCTCTGCCCCGAGGGCGGGTGCGGTGTGTGCGCCACGTGCCGCGGCGCGCTCGCCGGGACCGACCCCGATCTGCACATCGTTCGGCGCACGGGGGCGTCCCTCAGCAAGGAGACGATGCGCCAGGTCGTCGCGCTGGCCCAACGCCGACCCCTGGCCGCCGCCCGCCAGGTCATCGTCGTCCCCGACATGCACCTCGTCCTCGAACGTGCCCCGGTCCTGCTCAAGACGCTCGAGGAGCCACCGGGCCAGACGGTGTTCATCCTCCTGGCCGACGAGCTCACGCCGGACCTCACGACCATTGCGAGCCGCTGTGCCGAGATCGTCTTCCCGCCCCTCTCCCGCGACGTGGTCGCCGACCGGCTCGAGGCTTCTGGGGTCCCACCGGACATGGCAGCCGTGGTGGCCGACAGCAGCGGCGGCAACCTGGAACGGGCGCGGGTGATGGTCGACGACCCCGAGGTGGCGGACCGCGTCGTCTTGTGGGCGTCGGTGCCCGACGAGCTGGCGACCTCGGGGGCCGCGGTGGCCATGCTCACGCGCCGGGTGCTCGAGTCGGCCGACCGGGCCGTCGAGCCGCTCCGCGCCGCGCACGGCCGCGAGCTCGAGAACCTCACCGAAGCCGCCAAGGAGATGGGCGAGCGCGGCCTGCCGGGGCGCAAGGAGATCGTGGAGCAGCACCAGCGGGAGGAACGCCGCTTCCGCACGGACGCGCTGCGCGCCGGCCTCGGGGTGCTGGCCCGCACGTACCGCACCCGCGTGACCGGTGCCGCCGCCCGGGGGCCGATCGCTGTCGGCGACCGCGACGTACGCGCCGCGTCCGATGCCGTCGGCCTCATCACCGAGGCGACGCAGGCGCTGCCGCGCAACCCCAACGAGTCGCTGTTACTCCAGTCCCTGTTCTCCCGCCTCGCCGCGCTCGCAGCCTGAGTCAGCGACGGGCCGGCGGCCGCCTCCTCCCGAACGAAGGATCGGGTGACGGCCTAGCATCGCGGCCAACAAGGAGATCGGGAGTACCGAGATGTCGGGGAGTGATGCGGAGGCGAGCACGGATCGCGTAGACGCCGCGTCAATGCTGCAGATCCGGGTGCTCGGCCCGCTCGAGATCACCTGGGGTGGCCGCGTCATCGATCTGGGCGGGATCAAGGCGCGTGCCCTGATCGCCCGCCTGTTGATCGACCGCAGCCTCATCGTGTCGGTCGACCGGCTCGTCGACTCGCTCTGGGGCGACCACGACGGCGACGGGGCGGAGATCGCCCTTCGTTCCACCATCTCGAGGCTGCGCAAACGCCTGCGGGAGGCGGGCGCCCCCGAAGACCTGATCGTGACCCGCGCCCCGGGGTACGCGCTCGAGGTCGCGACGGACGCGACCGATGCTTCGAAATTCGAGCAGATGGTCGCCGACGGCCGTCGGCTCCTGGGACGCCGACGGCCGGGCGAATCGGTCCGCCTCCTGTCCGAGGCCCAGGGCCTCTGGCGTGGCTCGGCCTACAGCGAGGTGCGGGACGAGCCGTTCGCCCGAGCCGAGGCGCGTCGCCTCGAGGAGCTGCTCCTGGCGGCGATCGAGACCCGTATCGACGCCGCCATGACGATGGGCCGGCACGAGTCGCTGATCGGCGAACTGGAGACGCTTACGACCGAGCACCCGATGCGCGAGCGCCTGTGGTCGCAACGCATGCTGGCCCTCTATCGCTCCGGCCGCCAGGCCGAGGCGTTGCGGGTGTTCCAGGACCTTCGCTCCACCCTCGTCGCCGAGCTGGGGATCGAGCCGGGCCACGACGTCTCATGGATGGAGCACGCCATCCTCGCCCAGGAGCCGGCGTTGTCGTTCCCGGTCCCGGTAGAGCCGGACGCGGCGGCCGACGCCGAGGAGCCCGACGACACGGGCTCGGCGAACGGGTACCGGGTCCGCATCCCCACGTCCCCGAACGAGGGGCCGCTCGTCGGCCGGGACCGGGAGACCGCGTTGTTGCGCGACTGGTGGGCGTCGGTGGCCCAGGGCGACGGGGGGCTGCTCCTCGTCGACGGCGACCCCGGCATCGGCAAGACGCGCCTCGTGGGCCACCTGGCACGTGCCGTGGAGGACGAGGGCGCGCTCGTCCTGTGGGGTCGTTGCGACGAGGAAGCGGTGGCGCCGTTCCAGCCCTTCGCCGAGGCGCTCGGCCGGTACTTCCACGCCGAGTCGGCCGATCGGATCTCTCGGATGCCCGACTGGCAGCTCCAAGAGCTCTCACGCCTCGTCCTCCGCCTCCGCGAGTACGCGCCGGCCTTCGTACCGGATTCCGGCGAGCCCGAGAACACCCGCTTCCGGTTCTTCGAGGCGGTGACGGCGACCCTGGGCGAGCTCTCGGACAACGGCACCCTCCTGCTCGTGGTCGACGACCTGCACTGGGCCGACCAGCCGACGCTGCTCCTCATGCGTCATGTGCTGCGGAACATCGACCAGGCCAAGCTCGGCATCGTCGGGATGTACATCGACACCGAGGTGCCGGCGGACCACCGTTTGCGCGGGGCGCTGGCCGACTTCAGGTCGGACCACTCGGTCGAGACGGTGCACCTGCAGGGCCTCAACGAGGACGGCGTCGAAGAGCTGGTGCGCGACTGGCCGAAGGTACCGGCTGACCTGGTGCCCCGGCTCAGCAAGTTGACCGACGGGAACCCCCTGTTCTTGGAGGAGATGCTGCGTCAACTCAGCGAGCAGTCCATCGACGCCGGTGACGCGTCGGTGCCGCCGGACCTCGACCCGCCCGAAGCGATCCGCGAGCTCGTGGCCCGCCGTGTCTCGCGGTTGCCCGAAGACGTGATCTACCTCCTGCAGGCCGCCGCCGTCTCGGGCCAGGAGTGCGAGGCCGGCGTCGTCGCGGAGGCTGCGGCCTTGAGCGCCGACCGGCAACTGGACGCCTTCGACCGCGCGGAGGAGTCGCGGCTCCTGCGGCGGGTCGGAGGCCTGGTGCGCGACCGCTACGCGTTCACCCACGCCCTAGTGCGCGACGCGATCTACGGCGAGCTCCTGCGCGGGCGCCGGGTCCGCTACCACCACAAGATCGCGGCGGCGACAGAGCGCCTCCACGGTGACTCGCTGGACACCTACGTCAACGAACTAGCGCATCACTTCTACATGGGGGCGGCGCTGGACGATGCCGACAAGGCCGTCCGTTACTGCATCGCGGCAGGCGAGCGGGCGCTACGTCTCCTCGCGTTCGAAGAGGCGGTGGGACATCTGACGCGTGCGCTCGAGGTGGCCGAGAAGTTCGGCGACGCCGACCCCTCCGCACGGTGTGACGCGCTGATCGCGCTGGCCGAGGCGCAGAACCGGGCGGGCGATGCGGGACAGGCCAGCGCCAACTTCGCCCGGGCC
>DATDIE010000352.1:0-2633 GCA_036521235.1 Acidimicrobiales bacterium
GGTGACGGCGCGCTCGCGCCAGAGGCTCAGGCCCGACCATTCCGACAGACGGAGGCACGCCTCGGCGAGCCAGGCGTGGTCGGCCGCGACGGCCAGATGCCGCGCCCGGCCTCCTTGCCAGCTGCGCATCAGGCGGCCGTCGACGTACATGGCATCCCAGAGGAAGGTGCCGATCTCCTCGGCGCGACGCCCGTACTCGGCGTGCCCGGTGGCCGAGGCGACCTCGGCCAGCGTGGCGACGGCCATGGCGTTCCACTCGGTCAGGACCTTCTCGTCGCGCGCCGGCTGGACTCGACGGGCGCGGGCCTCGGCGAGGAGCGCCCGGGCCTCTTCGATCTCGGGCGGCCGCGTCAGGGGCGCCCCGACCGGGCGGACCGGAATGGAACGGCCCTCCCAGTTCCCTGCTTCCGTGATGCCGTACCAAGCCGCCGCCGGCTCGACCAGCCCCGGCGGAAGGATCTCTCTCAATTCACTGGGCGTGAAGGTCGCGTGGCTACCTTCCACCCCGCCGGCGTCGGCGTCGAAGGACGAGTAGAGCGCACCTTCAGGGGTCGAGAGGTCGCGCAGGACCCAGTCCAGCGTCTCCGTGACGACACCCAGGTAGTCGCTGCGCCCACCGTCCTGCCAGGCGTGCAGGTAGGCGCGAGCGAGTAGCGCTTGGTCGGTGAGCATCTTCTCGAAGTGGGGGACGAGCCAGCGGGCGTCGGTCGAGTAGCGGCAGAACCCGCCGACGATGTGGTCGTAGATCCCCCCGGCCGCCATGGCGTCGAGCGTGCGCACCCCCATGCGGCGCGCCTCGTCCGCGTCGGGCTGGTGGACGCGGGCCTGACGCAGGCAGAGCTCCACCAGCGTCGGCCGCGGGAATTTGGGCGCCGGCCCGAAGCCTCCCCACTCGGGGTCGAAGCCTGCGCGCAGCCCGTCGACGACCGCCGCTATGCCGGCCATCGCGTCGAAGGCGCGGACGGGTCGTGGTCCGCCGAGCAGGCTGGCGCCGGACCCTCCGGGCACAGCCGGCTCGTCGGGAGCGGCCGCACTCTCCTCCCCGCTGAGGGCTTCGGCCAGGCGGAGCTCCCGCTCGACGGCGGCGACCAACGCGTCCGCCTGGGTCAGCACCTGTTCGCGCTCGGTGCGCCACGCCTGCCCCAGCGCTTCCACGACGCGGCGGAAGGCCGGCATGCCGTGGCGCTCCTCGGGAGGGAAGTAGGTGCCGGCGTAGAAGGGCCGCCCGTCGGGTGTGCAGAAGACCGACATCGGCCAGCCGCCCGATCCGGTGAGCGCCTGTGTGGCGGCCATGTAGACCGCGTCGATGTCCGGGCGCTCTTCCCGATCCACCTTGACGGAGATGAACCAACGGGCGAGATCGGCCGCCGTGGCCGCGTCCTCGAAGCTCTCGTGGGCCATGACGTGGCACCAGTGGCACGAGGCGTAGCCGATCGAGAGGAAGATCGGCTTGTCCTCCTCCCGGGCCCGGCGCATGGCCTCCTTACCCCAGGGGAACCACTCCACCGGGTTGTCGGCGTGCTGGCGGAGGTACGGGCTCGTCTCGTCGGCCAGGTGGTTCACCAGAGTGATGCTAGGGCGAGGGCGCGTCGAGCGGATTGGTCGGGCTGCGCAACGCGGGTCCGTGCAAGGCTCGTGAGATGGAGCTCGAACTGAATGGAAGGACCGCGCTCGTGACCGGCGCCAGCCGCGGCATCGGATTGGCGGTGGCGGCTCGGTTCGCCGAGGCCGGGGCGAACGTCATGCTCACGTCGCGCAAAGCCGACGACCTGGAGCAGGCGGTTGCCGGGCTGGTCGCGAGCGGCGCGGACGCCGAGCGGGTCGCCTGGCGCACCTCCCATGTCGGCCACCCCGAGGACGCCACATCCTGCGTCGCCGACACCGTGGCCCGATTCGGCGGCATCGACATCCTCGTCAACAACGCGGGGACGAACCCCTACTTCGGTCCGATGATCGACATCGACCTCGTACGCGCCCAGAAGACGTTCGAGGTCAACCAGCTGTCCGTGCTGGTCTGGACGGCCGCCGCCGTGAAGGCGGGTCTCAGCGGCTCGGTGATCAACATGGCGTCGATCGGAGGCCTCGAGGTCGAACCGGGCATCGGGTGGTACAACGTGACGAAGGCGGCGGTTCTTCACATCACGCGGCAACTCTCCTTCGAGTTGGCGCCCGACGTCCGGGTCAACGCCCTCGCCCCGGGATTGGTGAAGACCAAGCTCGCAGCCGCCCTCTGGGAGGGCGCAGGCGAGGAGCGGATCGCCTCGCACATCCCGCTCCGGCGCCTCGGCCTGCCGGACGACATCGCAACTGCCGCGCTCTTCCTCGCATCGGAGGCCTCGTCGTGGGTGACCGGGCAGACCTTCGTGGTCGACGGTGGGACGACCGCCCAGCCCTCGGGGGGTGTCGGCTGACCTTCCCCGTCTCGGGCTGCCGCGCCCGATGTCACACTCTGCGCGCCAGGTCCGTCTTTGGGCATGAACCTCGAGACATAAAGGATGGATCCGATGGCCCATGTCCCGCTGCAGACCGAGGGTGGCGGCATCGTCGCCCGGCTCGCCCGCGTCTACACCCGTCGTCGTTTCGGCCGGATGGTCGAGCCCACGGCGGCGGCGTCGCATCATGCCGGGGTCCTG
>DATDIE010000353.1:0-9977 GCA_036521235.1 Acidimicrobiales bacterium
TCGGCCAAGTGACCCGTGGCCGGGCCGAAGAGATCGTGCGAGCGTGGGTGAACGCCGGCGATAGCCAGCGTGTACAGGCACAGGAGGCGGTGGACAACTGGGTGGACCGGAGGCGCAAGACCAGCGAACAGATCATCGAGATGGTGCGCCACGAGGTGGCGACCCAGTTGAGCCGGGTGGACGGCAAGCACATCGAGAGCCTGGCCAACCAGGTCGCCGAGGTGCTGAAGAAGTCGGCCGAAGCCGGGCGCAAGGCGACCAAGGACGCCACGCACAGGGCGGAGAAGACCGCCAAGGCGGCGTCCAAGTCGGCCGAGAAGACCGCCAAGGCGGCGAGCCAGACGGCGGGCAAGACCGCGTCGGCGGCCCGTAAGTCGGCCGGCCAGACCGCCGACCGGGCCCGCGCCGCTGCCAAGCGCGCGGTGCCGTCCCGACCGGGTCGCAAGTCGACGGCGAAGACGGCCGGCACGAGGAAGGCCGCGGCCAAGAAGGCGCCTGCGAAGAAGGCACCGGCCAAGAAGGCCGCCAAGTCCGCAAAGGCGACAAAGACCGCCAAGACCGCCAAGAAGTCGGCCAAGAAGGCGCGCTGACCGGCGGGGGCGGCCGCCGCCGGCTCGACACCGAGCTGGTCCGCCGGCATCTCGCCCCCTCCCGCCAAGAAGCCCGCGCCCTCATCGAGGCGGGCTCCGTTCTCGTGGCCGGTGCGTCGGCCGACAAGCCGGCCCGTCTGGTCGCCGCAGGCGAGCCGATCGTCGTGTTGGGCCCGCGGTCGCCCTACGTCAGCCGCGGCGGCGTCAAGTTGGCGGCGGCCCTGGACCGCTTCGACGTCTCGGTCTCGGGTCTGCGTGCGCTCGACGCCGGGGCCTCGACGGGAGGCTTCACCGACTGCCTGCTCCAGCGGGGCGCCCTCCGCGTCTACGCCGTTGACGTGGGGCACGGCCAGATCGACTCCTCCCTGCGGGCCGACGACCGGGTGTGCGTCCTCGAACGGACGAACGTCCGCGAGCTGACCGCCTCGACCTTGCGAGCGGTCGATGCCGCATTCTCCCCGTGCCCAGTCGTGGTGGCGGACCTCTCGTTCATCTCGCTGCGGACCGTGGCGCCGGCGTTGTCCGGGGACGTAGCGGCGCCCGGGGCGGACCTGGTCCTGCTGGTCAAGCCACAGTTTGAAGTGGGCCGCGCCGCCGTCTCCCGCGGCAAAGGTGTGGTGCGGGACCCCGCGTTGTGGTCTGGAGCCGTGGAGGGCGTGGCGTCCGCGCTCGTCTCGGCCGGAACCGGCATCATGGGAGCGATGCCATCTCCGGTGACCGGCGCGTCCGGCAACGTCGAGTTCCTGCTGCACGCGCGCAAGGGCGGGGGCGCCGGGCCGGGCAGCATCGCCTCGTCGTCGGGGTCGGTAGCGTCGTTGATTGCCGGAGCCGTGTCCGAGGCGGAAAACCGTCTCGGCGCGGCGGACCCGGCGGGCTGACCTCCACTTCGACGATGGCGACCATCACCTTCCTCGTGCACCCCGAGCGCGCCGACGCGTTCGATCTGGCCACCGACACCGCCGAGTGGCTGGGCGAGCGCGGGGACAAGGCACGGATCTTGCGCTTCAGCGGGCCGGATCGGGTGACCGAGGCGGGGGTGGAGGTCGACCTGAGTGCGGTGGACCTCACCGGCACCGACGTCGCGGTGAGCCTCGGCGGCGATGGGACGTTCCTGCGGGTCGTGCGGCTGGCGGCGACGGCGGATGTTCCGGTGCTCGGCGTGAACTTCGGGCGGCTGGGCTACCTCCCAGACCTCGGGCCCGACCAGGTGCGCGGGGCACTGCGCAAGGTGCTTGAGGGCAGGGCGTCGATCGAGACCCGGTGCGCGCTGGAAGTGACGATCTCGGACCGTTCAATGGGCGATGACGTCGTCACGTCCACGATGCTGGCGCTGAACGAGGTGGTCATCGAGAAGATCGACTTCGGGCACACGGTGCGCCTGGCCACGACGATCGACGGAGAGAAGGCGCTGACGTACTCGGCCGACGGGTTGATCATCGCGACGCCCACCGGCTCCACGGCGTACAACCTCTCGGCGGGCGGGCCCATTCTCGCCCCGACGCTGCGGGCCATGGTGGTGACCCCGGTGGCACCGCACTTCTCCCTCGACCGCAGCCTGGTGCTGGCGGACGAGCAGGAGGTGTCGGTCGAGGTCGCTCCGGACCGCAACGGCGTCTTGGTCATCGACGGACTCGAGGTGGGACGACTGGAGCCCGGCGCGGTCATCACGTGCCGCGTGGCGTCCCACCCGGTGCGCGTCGTCCGCAACGAACCGCACACGTTCGGCACGATCTTGCGCTTCCGATTGCTGGCGGACCGCCAGGCGTGATCCGCTCGGCGTGGGTGGCGTGGCTGGTGTGTCGGGACCGGCCGGGGGTCGGGTAGGGCTCGGGACGTGCTGACCGACCTACGCGTGCGAGACCTCGGCGTCATCGAGGACTTGACACTGTCGTTCGGTGCCGGCATGACCGCGCTGACCGGTGAGACCGGCGCCGGCAAGACGCTCGTCGTGGAGGCGCTCCAGCTCGTGCTCGGCGGGCGGGCCAACCCCGGCATGGTGCGGGCGGGCGCCTCCGAGGCGTTGGTGGAGGCGCGCTTCATGGTGACCGGCGGGAGTGGCCTGGACGACGACGAGACCGATGGGGGACACGAGCGCGAAATCATCCTCGCTCGTTCGGTGCCGGCGGAGGGGCGCTCCAAGGCATGGGTCGACGGACGGATGGCGCCGGTCGCCGCGCTCGCCGAGGCGGCGGCGCAGCTGGTGGAGATCCACGGGCAACACGAGCACCGCGCGTTAGTGACTGCGGGGGCGCAGCGCAACGTGCTCGACGCGTTTGCCGGCACGGACCTCGCTGCGGTGCGAGCGTTGCAGGCGGAGCTCCGTGAGATCGACAGCGCGCTCGGGGCCTTGGGTGGTGACGAGCAACAGCGCGCCCGGGAGGCCGACGTCATCCGGTATCAAGTGCGCGAGATCGAGGTCGCTCGGTTAGAAGACCCTGACGAAGAGGCGGCCCTCCGTACGGAGGAAGAACGGTTGGGGGACGCGGCGTCGTACCGCGAGGCCGCGTTTTCGGCGGCGGAGGCACTCGACCCGGCTAGCGGCGAAGGCGGTGTGCTCGAGGAGCTGGGTGCCGCAGCATCTGCGCTGGGAAACCGTGAGGCGTTCGAGGAGTTGCGGGCGCGGGTGACGGGCGCGGCGGTCGAGCTCTCCGACGTGGCCCGCGCGCTACGCGACACGGTCGACGGATGGGAGGACGACCCGGCTCGGCTCACCGAAGTCCAGGAGCGTCGGCGGATGCTGGGCGAGCTGCGGCGCAAATACGGCGAGGACCTGGCGGCGGTGATGGCGTACGCGACGGAGGCGGCGGCGCGGCTGTCGGTGCTGGAGGACGCGGAGGGGCTAGCGGCGCGGTTGTCGGCCCGGCGGGCGGAGGTGGAGAAGGAGCTGGCCGAGGCCGAGGCAGCCGTGCGGGCGGTGCGCGCTGAGGCGGCCGGCGATTTCGGGCGACAGGTCGAGGAGCATCTCGGTGACCTGGCGATGGCGGGAGCGCGCCTGGAGGTCCGTGTGGCCCCGGAAGGTCCAGGAGAGCCGGTCGAGCTGCTCCTGGGTGCCAACGTCGGGGAGCGGGTCCAGCCGTTGGCCCGGGCCGCTTCCGGTGGGGAGTTGGCCCGGGCGATGCTGGCCATCCGGCTCGTCGAGCTGGGCGGGCCACCGACGATGGTCTTCGACGAGGTCGACGCCGGTGTGGGGGGAGCGGCCGCGCTGGCACTGGGCGAGGCCCTGCACGAGGTCGGGGCCGAACGCCAGGTGCTCGTCGTGACGCACCTGGCGCAGGTTGCCTCGAGAGCCGACGCGCAGATCAGCGTGGTCAAGGGAGAGTCCCATGGGCGCACCGTGACCGTGGCGACGGCGGTGGTGGGAGAGGAGCGTGTCACCGAACTG
Source organism: Acidimicrobiales bacterium (assembly GCA_036521235.1). Classification (GTDB taxonomy): domain Bacteria; phylum Actinomycetota; class Acidimicrobiia; order Acidimicrobiales; family RAAP-2; genus Bog-473. Next base: position 3,973 of record DATDIE010000353.1, read on the forward strand.
TCACGCATGCTCTCCGGGCACCCCGGGAGCGACGCTGCCCGGGCCCACGCCCGCGAGCTGCTCGGGGTCGGGGAAGGCGCTCGGGCCTAGGGTCGGCGCTCGTGACGGAAGAGGCGTCCAGCGCGGTGCCGCCCGAGAAAAGCGGATTGTCGGGGCGGGCGCGCACGCGAGTCGGCGACGCTGGACGTGAGCGGGCGATCGGAGTCCTGCAGCGGGCCTTCGCCAAGGGACAGCTGACCCACGAGGAGCTCGATCGGCGCGTGGAGGTGGTGTACCGGGCGCAGATCCGCAACGACCTGCGACCCGTCCTCGAGGACCTGCCCGAGTATCAAGCCCTGCGTGTGGACAGACGGATGAAGGCGTTCTGGCTGGATTAGGCCCCCGCTCCGACCCCTGCGTGGAATTCTGGGTGTACCCGGGGTGCTGACTTATATCTGAGCCGAATTCAGAACGTGAGCGTTATAAGGATGCGGCGTCGGGCGTATACAAGCGGGATTCGGGGCGAAGGGTCCGCGACAGCTCGGGCGGCCGTCGATTATCGTGGTCGAGCGCACCGATCATGTGAGGCGATGCTCGGCGCCCCTAAGGCGGCGTGAGCAAGTTCATCTTTGTCACCGGCGGTGTCTCGAGCTCGCTCGGGAAGGGTCTCACCGCCTCCTCGCTCGGCCGTCTCCTAAAGTGCCGGGGCCTCCGCGTGACGATGTGCAAGCTCGACCCGTACATCAACGTCGACCCGGGCACGATGAACCCCGGCGAGCACGGCGAGGTGTTCGTCACGGAGGACGGCGGCGAGACCGACCTCGACCTCGGGCACTACGAGCGCTTCATCGACGAGAGTCTCTCCAAGCGCTCCAACACGACGACCGGCGGGATCTACAGCTCGGTCATAGCGAAGGAACGACGGGGCGACTTCCTCGGGCGCACGGTGCAGGTCATCCCGCACGTGACCGACGAGATCAAGGACCGCATCCACCGCCTGGCTGACGAAGACATCGACGTCGTGATCGTGGAGATTGGCGGGACGGTCGGTGACATCGAGATCGTGCCCTTCATCGAGGCGATCCGGCAGTTCCGCCGGGATATCGGCCGCGACAACGTCTGCTACGTCCACCTGACCCTGGTGCCGTACCTCGTGTCCGGCGAGCAGAAGACGAAGCCCACGCAGCACTCGGTCACCGAGCTGCGCAGCCGAGGCATCCAGCCCGACGTCATCGTGTGTCGGAGCGACAAGCCGATCAGCGAGAGCCTCAAGCGCAAGATCTCCCTGCAGTGTGACGTCCCAATCGACGCGGTGGTCTCCGCAGTCGACGCGCCGAGCATCTACGAGATCCCGCTGGTGTTGCACGAGCAAGGTCTCGACGCCTACGTGTGCCGCACGCTCGGCATCGACGAGGCGCAACACCACATCGACATCTCGGAGTGGGAGTCGCTCGTCGCGCGCGTCGAGGGCCTGACGAGGCGGGTGAAGATCGGGATCGTCGGCAAGTACGTCAACATGCCCGACGCGTACATGTCGGTCGTCGAGGCGCTGCGTCACGCCGGCTTCCATCACGGCGCCGACCTCGAGCTCGACTGGATCGACGCCGAGCTGGTGCCCGACCTCCTGGCCACCGACCGGCTGCGCGGCCTCGACGCCATCGTGATCCCGGGCGGCTTCGGCGAGCGGGGGATCGAGGGGATGGTCGCCGCCGCGAGCTACACCCGCGAGCACGGCATCCCCTGCCTCGGGCTCTGCCTGGGCCTCCACGTCATGGTGATCTCCGTCGCCCGCGACCTGGCCGGGCTCGACGACGCCAACTCGCGTGAGTTCGACAGCATGTCGCCGCACACCGTCATCGACCTGATGCCCGACCAGACCGAGGTGACTGACAAGGGCGGCACCATGCGGCTGGGGTCGTACCAGGCCGTGCTGCTGCCGGGGTCAAAGGTGGCCGAGGCGTACGGCACCCTCGGCGTGACCGAGCGGCACCGGCACCGTTTCGAATTCAACAACAAGTACAAGTCGCGGCTCGAGGCGGTCGGGCTCGTGTGCTCGGGCAGCTCGCCCGACGGCCGGCTCGTGGAGTTCGTCGAGCTGGAGGATCACCCCTATTGGGTGGCCACCCAGGCCCACCCCGAGTTCAAGAGCCGACCCGACCGCGCCCACCCGCTGTTCCGCGAGCTCGTGGCGGCGGCGCTGGAGCGGGCGGACGGCCGCGAGCCGCACCTGCTGGACCTCGACGCCGTCACCTAGACCGGTGCCAGGCTCGGGCTTCCGCCGCGTGTCGGAAGAAGAGCTCCTGCGGGCGCGGCTGTTCACGGTGGACCGGTTCCACGTACTCGATCCCGACGGCCACCCCTTCGAGCGCTTCGTGGTCCGCCATCCCGGCGCGGTGACCGTCGTCCCCGTCCACGACGACGGCACGGCGACGCTCGTGCGCCAGTACCGGGCCGCGGTCGACGACATGGTGCTAGAGATCCCCGCCGGCACCCGCGACGTGGCCGGCGAGCCCGAGGAGACCACCGCGCGACGCGAGCTGAGAGAGGAAGCCGGGCTCGAAGCGGCGCACTGGGAGCGGCTCGTCGGCACGTGGAACACGCCCGGTGTCAGCGACCAGTACACGTCGATCTTCCTGGCGACCGGGCTGACGGTCGTCGAGAGCAGCCCCCAGGGCGTCGAGGAGGGGTTCATGACCGTCGAGCGCATCGCGCTGGCGGACCTCGACGACCTGATTGCGGACGGGACGCTGAAAGACGAGACGACGGTGCTCGGGCTCCTCATGGCGCGCGACCGCCTGGCCACGTCCGGACGCCTCCCGTGAGCGCCCTGCCGCACGCCGCCGAGGAGTACTTCTCGTGGCTGGAAGTCGAGCGCGGGCGCTCGCCACGCACGCTGGCCGCGTACAGACGCGACCTGACGGCGTTCGGCGACGCGATCGAAGAGAAGGGCGTGGCGGACGTCGGCCTCGCGACACAGGGGGACGTGGCCGACTACCTGGCGTCCCTGCGTGGTTCGCACAGCAAGGCCTCGGTGGCGCGGGCGCAGTCGAGCATCCGCGGCTTCTACCGCTTCCTGGTCGAAGAGGGCCGGCGCGACGACGACCCCGCGGTGGACCTGCCGTCGGTGTCGGTTTCCGACCTGTTGCCCAAGGCGCTGAGCGAGGAGGAGACCGGGCGGCTCCTCGGTGCGGTAGTGGGGACCGGCCCGGCCGTGTTGCGCGACCGAGCGCTGCTCGAGGTGCTCTACGGGACGGGTGCCCGGGTCAGCGAGGTGGTCGGGCTCAACCTCGGTGACGTGGCGGACGCGTTGGAGGCCGACGGGTTGCCGCTGGTGCGCGTGCTCGGCAAGGGCGACAAGGAGCGTGTGGTGCCCCTGGGGCAGCTGGCCCGCGTGGCGCTGGCGGACTGGCTCTCGGGGGAGGGCCGGCCGTTGCTGGAGCCGAAGAAGTGGCGGCACCGCAGCGACGCCGAGGCGGTGTTCCTCAACGTCCGGGGCGGACGGCTCACCCGGGTGGGCGCGTTCGGCGTGGTGAAGAAGTACGCCGCCCGGGTGGGCCTGGAGGAGAAGGTGAGCCCCCACGTGCTGCGCCACTCCTGTGCCACCCACATGCTCGGGCGGGGCGCAGACGTCCGGGTCGTCCAGGAACTCCTGGGCCATGCCTCCATCGCCACGACCCAGCGTTACACCAAGGTTTCGCCCGAACACCTGCGCCGGGCCTACGAGGGCGCCCACCCCCGGGCGGGCGCCCGACCAGGCTCAGCGGCGGGAACAAAGGGGGGGAGGGACCGCGTAGCATGAACCCATGCCGAACGAGGCCCCGACGGCCGAAAGTGCTGACGTCGATTTCGCGGAGCTCCTGCGGAACGAGCGTGCCGGCCTGCAAGCCCAGTTGAAGGAACTGGGCTTTGCGGACCAGGGGAGTGGCCTCAGCTACGACTCCAATTTCGCGGACTCCAGCCAGGTGACCGCGGAGCGGGGCGAGGCAGAGCGGCTGGCGACGGAGCTACGGGAGTCCCTCGACGAGGTCGAGGCGGCCCTGGAGCGCCTGCAGGAGGGCAACTACGGCCTCTGTGAGGTCTGTGGCAAGCCGATCGGCCCGGCGCGTCTCGAGGCCATGCCGGCAGCCCGCCTCTGCATTGCCGACGCCGCCAAGCACTAGGTGCCCCAACCGGGAGCCTCCTCGGGGAGGCGGCCAATGGACCAGCGGACGAAGCGCGCCCTGTGGGTCATCGCGGGGGCGGTATTGCTCATCGCACTGGTTGCGCATCACAACATCAGTGAGACCGACATCGTCGTCTTCTGCTGCGTCGTGCCGTCAATCATCTTGCACGAGATCTCCCACGGGTACGTCGCCAACCTCTTTGGCGACGACACCGCCAAGCGTGCGGGGCGCCTGACCCTGAACCCGATCGTGCACGTCGACCCGGTCGGGACGTTGATCGTGCCGGCCCTCCTTTCATTGAGTGGAGCAGGCGTTTTCGGCTGGGCGAAGCCCGTACCCGTGAACGTGGGACGCCTGCGTAGCCCCCGGAACGAAGGGGTTGTCGTATCTCTCGCGGGTCCATTCGTCAACCTACTGTTGGCCGCGATCTTTGGTGTCCTCTTTGTGCACTTCGCTCGGTCACATGTGCCGACCTCGGTCACGATCTCAAGCTGGTCAGCGTCGGAGCAGATTCTCTTCTGGGCCAGCCTTGTCAACGTCGGACTCTTCGTGTTCAACATGATTCCGATACCGCCACTTGACGGGTCCGTCCTCTTCGAGCGGTTGTTGCCGAGAAGTTGGTGGCCGACGTACCTGCGTTACCGGCAGTACACGATGCCGATCCTCCTCGCCATCGTCGTTCTCAATTTTGTCATCGACCAAAACGGTCACACAGGCCCGCTTACCTGGCTGTTCGGCGAGGTCTACAAATGGTGGGCCAGCGTGCTGGGAATCAGCATCACCTAGTCGCGGCGTCGTTCGATGGAGGGTTCTTCGTCAGCCTTCCGACGGCGGCAGCAACCCCATGGCGTCCGCGGCGCGCGCGTACGTCGTCGCCGCCACCTCGTGGGCCCGGGCCGCCCCGCGCGCCAAGACCGCCTTGACATGGCCAAGGTCACCCTCGAGCGCCAGGCGCCGCTCCCGGATGGGTCGGAGCAACTCGACCAGCGCGGTGGCGACGTCGTTCTTGAGGTCGCCGTAGCGCGTGTACTCCGCCGCCACGCCCTGGGGGGTGCGGTTGGTGGCCGCCGCCAGGATCTCGAGCAGGTTCGCCAGACCCGGCTTCTTCTCGGGGTCGAAACGCACCTCGCCGTCGGTGTCGGTGACGGCCTTGCGGACCTTACGCGTGATGTCGTCGTCCGAGTCGAGCAGGCCGATCGTGCCGAGCGGCGATTCGACCGACTTGGACATCTTGCGCTCGGGGTGCTGGAGGTCCATCACCCGTGCCGCGGTGCCCGGGATGGCCGCTCTGGGCACGACGAACGTTTCGCCGTACCGGTTGTTGAAGCGGGTGGCCAGCTCGCGCGCCAGCTCCAGGTGCTGGCGCTGGTCGTCGCCGACGGGCACCTCGTCGGCCTCGTAGAGCAGGATGTCCGCCGCCATCAGGCACGGGTACGTGAAGAGCCCGACCCGGGACGCTTCCTGGGCCCGACCGGACTTGTCCTTGAACTGGGTCATGCGGCGGAGCTCGCCCATGGCGGTCGTGCACTCGAGCAGCCAGGTGAGCCGGGTGTGCTCGGGCACGTGGCTCTGGACGAACAGCGTGGAAACCTCAGGGTCGAGGCCGACGGCGAGCAGGTTGAGGGCGGCGTCGAGCGTGTTGGCCCGCAGCTCGGCCGGGTCGATCTCGGTGGTCAGCGCGTGCAGGTCGACGACCATGTAGTAGGCGTCGAAGCCCTCCTGGAAGGTCACCCAGTGGCGCAGGGCCCCGAGGTAGTTCCCCAAGGTGAAGCTGCCCGACGGCGCAATGCCCGAAAGGACCCTGTTCATGGGGCGCCATGGTACGGGGCGACAGGGGTGCTCCGGACCGGGCGCCCGGTTCGG
>DATDIE010000354.1:0-18046 GCA_036521235.1 Acidimicrobiales bacterium
GTTAGGAGGCCGCCGTCCAGGCCCGGACCCAGTTGATCTGCGTCGTGTCCGGGAACGGCGTGGCGGAGGTCAAGGCATCGCTGTTGACGCCGAGCGCCTGGGTCAGCGCGATGAAGAACGGCTGGTTGAACGGTGCCGTCCCGTGGAGCCAGGTGTCGGAGCCGCAGGCGGTGCCGTTCACGTAAAAGGTGAGCGTGGTGGAGGTCCATTGGAGCCCGTACGTGTTGAACTGCGATTGGTTGATGTTGCACACCGCGTACGCGTGGGGATCGCTGTACGTGTAGTTGTAGTGGACGAAGGGGACGACGTCCCCGGGGTACAGGCTGTAGAACTCGGCAAAGTCGATCTCACCTGAGGCGGGCCACGCGCCGTACGTGAGGTTCTGGGGGTAGAGCCAGAACGTCTCTTGGAGCCCCTGGATCGTGGCCGACGGCAGCTTCGCGTTCACCTCGTAGGCGCCATAGGTCTGGGTGAACAGCGAGCGGGTCGTGACCATGCCCGCCTGGTAGGGCGGCTCGTAGTACGTGCCGACGCACTGCGTCCCCGCCGGCACCTTGACGACCGACAGGTTGAGGTTGCCGCCGGACTCCGAGATGGTGTTCGGGTTGTTCACGTAGCAGTCGTCGCCGGCGACGTAGAGGCTCGTCGCGGTGAGCTGCGGCTGCCACAGGCTGGTGTTGAGCGACGTGCCGTTGAATTCGTCGTCGAACGAGCACGTCCAGTTCCCGCTCATGCCGAGCGGCGTGGTGCCCTGGCAGTTCGGGGCCTGGATCGTGGCGCCCTTGGTGGTCGACCTGGTGGTGGCCGCCGCCGCACTCGTGGGCCCGGCTGCCGGCACCACCATGAGCGCCGTCGTCGCCAACAGCGCCACCATCCCTCCCATGAGCGCGGCTGCCCGCGAGCCGCGCAATTTCGTGAGCGCCATCGTCCGTTCCCCCTCGGTTTCGTGCACCGCCGCCCGTCGTGAGCGTTGTATGGCTTGTGTTGGTTGTGCAAGCGATGTGTCACGTCAGGGTACGGAAGGGGGCGCCGGGCATCCAGGTCCTTTTGGACTACTGCGGCGCAATTTGGGCCTTTTGACTCAGCCAATTAGGGGTGTCTTCGCGGCAGTTGTGCGCGGCGGGCTGTGAGTGCGCTGAATTTGCGCGCGTTGGGACGCCGTGGGGGCGCTGAACGGATTGTGCGCGGGGGGCGCCGCCCGCGCTCGATCAGAGCGCGGCGAGAACCTCTTCGACCGAGCTGACCTTGAGGCCGGGCCCGGGCTCGACGGCGATCCACTCGACCACGCCGTCGTCGAGGATGGCGGCGAAGCGCTGGATGCGCTGCCCGAGGCCGAAGCCGCTGCCGTCCATCGTCAGGCCCATCGCCTCGGCCAGCTCCCCGTTGCCGTCCGCCAGCATCACGACGGCGTCGCCGACGTTCTGGTCCTGTCCCCAGGCACCCATCACGAAGGGGTCGTTCACCGAGACGCAGACGACCTTCTCGGCGCCCTTGGCCCGCAGCTCGTCGGCCCGCAGGACGAAGCCCGGCAGGTGGTGGTCCGAGCACGTCGGGGTGAAGGCGCCGGGCACGCCGAAGAGCACGACCTTGCCCTGGCCGAGGACGTCCACGGACGTCGTCGCCTCCGGGCCCTTTTCGTTGAACGTGAACACCTTCACGTCGGGGATGCGGTCGCCGACTGCGATCGTCATTTTCGAGCACTCCTCACGGGTCGGGTCTCAGGGCTTCTCGGGGTCTCAGGGTCTCTCGGGTCTCGGGGTCTCGAGGTCTCGGGGTCTCGAGGTCTACAGGGGGTACGGCGGTCTCCGTTCTCAGGTTGCCATTGGCACGGGCATTTCTGCCAACCTGAGACGGCTGCTGTCAGCCGGCTGAGTGCCGCCACCCCAAATCAGTCACAGAGTTGTAACCTGCCGACCCACGGCGTCCGAGGGGGCGCCGAGAGACGTAACGAGATGAACACCGAGACCTTGGGGGGTTGCGATGGCGCAGTCGTTTGATCGGCGGGCGTTCCTGGCTGGCGGGCTGGCACTGGGTGCCGGGGCGGCCGCGGCGGGGTTGTTCCCCGACGGCCTCGCTGGTGCGAACACCACCAACGGCCCCGGTCGCAACGGCATCAGCACCGCCCGGCCGAAGATGGGCGGCTCGCTGACCATGGGCATCGACACCGAGGAGAGCGGCTTCAACCCCTCGACCGCCCGCTGGGACGAGGGGGGCTTCCTCTACGGCCGCTCGGTCTTCGACCCGATCGCCATCGTGACGTCGACCGGTCAGGTCCAGCCGTTCCTGGCCGAGTCGATCACGTCGAACGCGGACTTCACGTCCTTCACGATCACGATGCGCAACGGCATCACCTTCCACGACGGCACGCCGCTCAACGGCGAGGCGCTGTACAAGAACATCGAGGCGCAGGCGACGTCGATCCTGACGGGGCCTGCCTTCGCCACCAATATCCAGGGGGCGACGGTGAGCGGGCCGATGTCGGTCACGATCACCATGAAGAACTCGTGGGCGCCGTTCCCTTACTACCTGGCCCAGGCGCAGACCGGCTACGTGGCCGCGCCCTCCATGCTGGCGGCGCCGAACGGCGGCACCTCGAATCCGGTCGGGACCGGCCCGTTCGTCTTCAAGGAGTGGATCCCGAACAGTCACATGACGGTGACCCGGAACACCAAGTACTGGCGCAAGGGCTACCCGTACTTGGACCAGATCACCTACAAGCCGATCATCAACGCGCAGTCGCGCGCCGACGCGCTCGAGACCGGCACGGTCGACATGATCCACACGAACGACCCCGACGGCCTGCTGCAGTTCCGCGGCAACAAGAAGTACTCGTACTACGACAACAGCGGCCAGGTGCTCGGCCAGCCGACCGTGCAGTGCGTCATGCTCAACACGACGTCGGCGCCGTTGAACAACCACGACGTCCGGACCGCGATGGCCAAGGCCATCAACCAGTCCCTCTACGTCAAGGTGATCGACAAGGGTGTGAACACGCCGATGCACGGCTTGTTCATCCCGGGGAGCCCGTACTACACGGGGACGGCCTATCCGAAGTACGACCCCTCGGGTGCGGCGTCGCTGATCAAGAAGGCCCAGCAGGAGACGGGGAAGACGATCAGCTTCAGCCTCAACTCGACGAGCGACCCCCAGACGCTGGCGGCGGCCCAGTTCCTCCAGCAGGCCTGGCAGACCGCCGGCATGCACGTCAGCATCAACATCATCGCCCAGGCGACGATCATCAACAACGCGCTGGCCGGCACCTACCAGGCCACGCTGTGGCGCCAGTTCGGTGCGGTCGACCCCGACCTCAACTACGTCTGGTTCACATCGCAGCTCGCCTCGGGCTCGCTGGCGCTGAACATGGCGCGCAACGTGGACCCCCGTATCCAGAACTCGCTGATCGCGGGGCGGACGACGAGCAACAAGACGGCGCGCACCAAGTCGTACCAACAGGTCAACCAGTATCTGGCCCAGGACATCCCGTACCTCTGGCTGGCGCGCGACACGTGGGCCGTCATCGCCAACCCCAAGGTGCAGAACTTCGCGAACCCCACGACGTTGCAGGGGTCCAAGGCCGTCGCCTTCGACGAGGGCGTGCTCTGGCCGACGCAGATCTGGATGTCGTAGAGGGGTTGTCGTCGTTGGTTTTGCGGTTGGGGCGGGGCGGCCCCGACCGCAAAATGATCACCCGTTGGGGGTCATTTAGCGGGAGGACCCGGCGGCGTTCGTCCGGCGGTGGGTTGAGCGGTTCGCTTCCAAAGCCTCCCCCGCGCAAGTTTGCATGTTGCCTACGCGGGTCGCCTCAACCTTTGGGACCAGAAATTGAGCCCAGAGTGGAATCCGGTCGAATTGTGAGGCCAGAGTGGAATTTCTGGCACGAACCGAGAGCCGGTATGCCTATGCGATTTGAACACTTTCGCGGGGCTCTTTTTTAGCCGGGACTGGGGCAGACCCGGGTTCCCCCGAAGGGACCCAGCGAGCTACCGCATCTCCACGTCGTCGAGATACTCCTCACGCCAGTGCGTGAAACGCTCCTCGGGCAGGCGCAGGCAATAGGTCGGACGCAGCGCCTCGACGAAGCCACGCTCGTGGCTCACTGCGATGATCGTGCCGGGCCAGTCGCCCAACATCGCGCCGACCGCCGTGATCGACGAAGGGTCGAGGTTGTTGGTCGGCTCGTCCAGCAGCAGCACGTTCGACTCCCCCGCCGACAACATGGCCAGGCCGAGCTTGGCCCGCTCGCCGCCCGAGAGCGTCGCCGGCAGCTGGTCCGCCGCCTTCGACGGCAGGCCGAACGAGCCGAGCAGGGCGCGCCGCTCCCGCTCCTGCTTCAGGACGACGTCGCTGACATTGGCGAGCGAGGACAAGTCCGGGTCGATCTGCTCGTGTTCCTGCGCGAAGTAGCCGAGCACGACGTTCGTCCCCACCTCCACCACCCCGTTGGAGGGGTCCTGGACGCCGGCCAGGCACCGCAGCAGGGAGGACTTGCCGGCGCCGTTGCGCCCGATGATCACGATGTGGTCGCCCCGGCCGGCGTGGAAGGTCACGTTCGAGAGCACCTCGTTGCTGCCGTAGCGCACGCCGAGCTTCGCCACCTCGAGCGGGACGGCCCCCGAACGGGCGGGAACGGGCAGCTTGAACCTGCTCGCCTTCTCGCGCTTGTCGACCTGCGTGCGGGTGGACTCCATCCGCTCGACGCGCCGGTCGAGCGCCTTGGCCTTGCGAGCCCGGGTCTCGGTGCTCTTCCGCATGGAGTCGGCCAGCGCGCTGAGCCGTTTGATCTCTCGCACCTCGAGCTCGGACGCGCGCTCGCGCTGGGACTGGTCCGCCTCGTGCTGCGCCTGGAACTTCGAGTAGTTGCCCTTCCACTCGGTCAGGCGCTGGTTCGAGATGTGCAGCACCTTTGTGATGGCGTGGTCGAGCAGCTTGAGGTCGTGGCTCACGACGAGGAGGGCGCCACCGAACCGCGCCAGCTCGTCGAGCAGCCAGCGCTTGGCCGAGCGGTCGAGGTGGTTCGTCGGCTCGTCGAGGATCATCAGCTCGGGCTCTTGGAACAGGACCCGGACCAGGTCGACGCGCCGACGCTGCCCACCCGACAGCTCGTCGATGTCCTCGAGCAGCAGCTCCTGGCGGAGCCCGAGCCCGTCGGCCAGGCGCGCCATCACCGACTCCGCCTCGTAGCCGCCGCTCGACTGGAACTTGTCCTGCAGGTCCGTGAACAACTCGATGTTCGCCTCCGACGGGTCCTCGCCCATGGCCAGGCGCGCCCCGCCGAGGGCGTCGTCGAGCACGTCGAGGCCGCGGGCCGAGAGGATGTGGGAGAAGCCGGTGGGCTCGAGCCCCAACCCGCCGGGCACGGGAGCCTGGGGCAGGTAGCCGAACGAGCCGAGCAGCCGCACGTTGCCCCGGTGGCGCAGCTGCGGGCCGGGCTCGTCCACCAGCACCGAGATGAAGGACGACTTCCCGGTCCCGTTGCGGCCCACCAGGCCGACCTTCTCCCCCTCCCCCACCACGAAGGATGCGTCGGAGAGGAGGGTACGGTCGCCGATCTCGACGCTGAGGTTGGATCCGACGATCACGACACGATCACGTCACATTGTACGAGCAGGAACAACACCTCGGTACACTCCGCCAATGGCTGCTCTCGACCGCAAATGGTGGACGCTGATCGCCGTCTGCACGGCGACGTTCATGCTCCTCCTCGACATCACCGTCGTGAACGTGGCGCTGCCCGACATCCAGCGCTCGCTCAACTCGAGCTTCTCCGATCTCCAGTGGGTCGTCGACGCCTACTCGCTGACCCTCGCCGCGTTCTTGTTGACCGCCGGTGTCATCGGCGACATCTACGGGCGGCGTGAGGTCTTCGCCGCCGGGCTCGGCATCTTCTCGCTGGCGTCGTTGCTCTGCGGCCTGTCCACCTCGCCCCTGATGTTGAACCTCTGCCGCGCCTTCCAGGGTGTCGGCGGCGCCATCATGTTCGCCACCTCACTGGCGCTGATCGCCAACGCGTTCCAAGGACGCGACCGCGGCACCGCCTTCGGCATCTACGGCGCCGTCATCGGCGGCGCCGTTGCCATCGGTCCGCTCGTCGGCGGCGCCATCACGAGCGCGTGGGGCTGGCGCTGGATCTTCTTCATCAACGTCCCGATCGGCGTCCTCGCCATCTTCATCACGTTCACGCAGATCGCCCGTTCCAAGGACCCGCGCGCCCGCCGGGTCGACTGGGTCGGATTCGTGACGTTCTCGGCCAGCCTCTTCACGTTGGTGTTCGCGCTGGTGCGCGGCAACGACCTCGGCTGGGGCAGCGTGACCATCGTCACGCTGCTCGTCGCCTCGGCCGTCCTCATGGTGGCGTTCTTCTTCAACGAAAAGCTCACCAGCGAGCCGATGCTCGACCTCGGCCTGTTCAAGATCCCGGCCTTCGTCGGCGTCTCCATCGTGGCGTTCACGATCGCGGCGTCGATCTTCGCCATGTTCTTGTACCTGACGCTGTACATCCAGGACGACCTCGGGTACGCCCCGCTGCCCGCCGGCATCCGGTTCCTCCCGCTCACGCTCCTCGCGTTCATCGTTGCGCCGTTCGCAGGACGCCTGACGGTGCGGGTGCAGTCGCGCTACCTCCTGGCAGTCGGCATGCTCTTCATCGCGGTCGGCATGTTCCTCATGTCACACACCACCCCGACGTCAGCCTGGACGGTCCTGCTCCCCGGGTTCATCCTCTGCGGCATCGGGATCGGCGGCGTCAACCCGGTCCTCGCCAGCGGCGCCATCTCTGTGGTCCAGCCCCAGCGCAGCGGCATGGCGTCGGGCGCCAACAACACGTTCCGCCAGGTAGGGATCGCGACCGGCATCGCAGTCCTCGGCGCCGTGTTCCAGTCCCAGATCATCGCCCACACCACCTCGGCGCTGAACAAGACGGCGGACGGTGTGGCCGTCATCCACCGTGGCGGCTCCCAGCTGGGCGCGGCGCTCTCGGGGGGCGGCGTGCGCGCCACCGCGCAGCAGATCCCGGCGGCCGGGCCGCGGAACGCGCTGCTGAGCGCCTATCACCAGGGCTTCTCGACCACGATCAACCACCTGATGCTCATCGGCGCCATCGTGGCCTTCGTGGGGGCGGTCGCCGGCCTGACGCTTGTGCGCCAGCGCGACTTCATCATCCCGGGTGCCCCGCCCCAGGGCGCCGCCGGCCCGCAGCCGCCCGAGGACGTGCCGCTGCCCGCCGTCCACGCCTGAGCAACGCGCGCCGGGACCGGCCGAATGAGCGTGCTTGCGCCCTTCACGCTCGAGGGCGCCTACGTGCGGCTCGAGCCACTCGCCGAGTCCCACGTGCCGGGCCTGGTGGCGGCGGTGGCCGAGGACCGCAGCAACTACCAGTGGACCTACGTGCCCGACGGGACCGAGCACACGCTGGCACACGTGCGCGACGCGCTCGCGCACGTGGCCCACGGTGACCAGGTCGCCTTCGCCACCGTGCGGCGAGGGCAGGGCCCCAGCGAGCCGGACCGGGTCGTCGGCTCGACCCGCTTCTGCTCCGTCTCCTTCTGGGACTGGCCCCCCGGCGCCCGCCACCAGCGCACGGGCGTCCCCGACGTCGTCGACATCGGGTTCACGTTCCTGGCTGCGTCGGCCCAGCGGACGCCGGTCAACACCCAGGCGAAGCTGCTGATGATGACGCACGCCTTCGAGGTGTGGGAGGTGCACCGGGTGGCGCTGCAGACCGACGTGCGCAACAAGCGGTCCTGGGCCGCCATCGAGCGCATCGGCGGGAAGCTCGACGGGATCCTGCGCGGCGACCGGCCCGGCGCCGACGACACCGTACGCACCTCGGCGCGCTTCTCCATCGTGGCGGAGGAATGGCCCGAGGTGAAGGGGCGCCTGCAGGCGCGCTTGGCGACGAGCTAGCGGTCGGTGCGGACGGGGCCCGGCGTCAGGCCCGGGCCATCGTGGCCTGGATCTTGCGCTGATGCAGCGCATGCACGGCCGCCTCCGCCTCGTCCTTGGGCCGGACGGCGGCCACGGCCTTGCCGGTGCGGTGGATCGTCCACGCCAGTTGGTCCGCCCGCTCGACCGTGTGGCCGAAGATCTCGACGAACGCCTGGATCACCGTCTGGAACGTCGTCACGTCGTCGTTCCACACGATCACCGCCCAGAGATCCTCGTAGGCGAAGAACGCGTCGATGTCGGCGTCCGCGACCTCGGGGAGGTCGATGGTGGAGGGGTGGGAGTGCGTCGACATGTTCGTGAGAATGGTCGCTCGGGACCGGGCCGGATCCGATTTTTGGCCCAGAACATCCTACTCCTGCGCGGTAGCGTTCCGGCATGCGAGCCACCGTGCTGAACGGACCACGCGACGTGAGCTTGGAGACGGTGCCGGACCCGGTGTTGCCCGGTCCCGAGGGCATCGTCGTCACGGTGGAGCGCACCGCCATCTGCGGGTCCGACCTTCACCTGTTCCACGACGCGCCGACCGGCAGTGGCATCCGCTTGGGCCACGAGGCCATCGGGACCGTGGCCGACGTCGGCCCGCAGGTGCGCAACGTCGCGCGCGGCGATCGCGTGCTCGTCTCGGGCGTGATCGGATGCGGCGTATGCGGGCCGTGCCTGGCGGGCCAGCCCAACGTGTGCCTGGCCGACAAGACGGCCGCCTTCGGCACGATCCCCGACCTGCCGGGGGGCCAGGCCGAGGCGATGGCGGTGCCGTTCGCCGATCAGTTCGCGCTGCGCATCCCCGACGGCATCGCCGACGAGGAGGCGGTGCTGCTGACCGACATCCTCCCAACCGGCTATCTCGGCGCGCTGCGGGCGGACATCACACCGGGCGCCACCGTGGCCGTGATCGGCCTCGGGCCGGTCGGCATCATGGCACTGCAGTGCGCCGCCCTTTTCGGTCCGGCGCGCATCCTCGCCGTCGACCAGGTGCCCGAACGACTGGCCCGGGCCGCGCGGCTCGGGGCGGAGCCGATCGATGCAAGCAGCGTTCCGGGCTCCCTCCAGATCATGGAGGCGACTGGCGGCCGCGGCGCAGACTCGGTCATCGAGGCGGTCGGCGCCGACGCCACCATCGCCGACGCCGTGTCGTCGGCCCGCAGCGGCGGGACGGTCTCCATCGTCGGGGTGAACCTCTCGATGGCGATGCCCTTCCCGATGGCGCTGGTCCTCTTGAAGAGCCTCACGGTGCGGGCGGTCTTCGCGCCCATACCGGGGACCTGGTCGTCGCTCGTCCCGCTGCTCCAGTCCGGGCGCCTTCGCGTGGCCGACACGTTCACGCACCGGATGGAGCTGAGCCGCGTCGCCGAGGCCTACGACCTGTTCGACTCCCGGCGCGACGGCGTGTTGAAGGTCTTGCTCTTGCCGAACTGAAGCGTCCCCTCGGGGTGCTCAGGCGTGCGGTTTTTGATGACCGGCCACGTGGCGTCGCCGAGCTCGGGCCGGACGACGAACCACGGCGCAGGCGGGGGGAGGATCAGGCGGGTCAGCTCGTCGACGATGGCCTCGTAGTTCACGCGCCAGCCCACGAAGTTGCGCCACGCCTCGTCGGCGTCGCGCTCCATCGGGAACTTCACCTCGATCAGACGGCGCAGCCCGTCGTCGAAGTCCGCCCGCGTCAGGCGGAGCTCCGTCGTCGGCAACGGGTCGTCTTCGAACGGGATCTTGAGGGCGCGGGCCACCGCGCGCATGCACCGGATGCCCATTGAGAGGCACAGGCGGGCCTGGCGCGGCGTCTGGTCGGGGCTCACCGCGTGATACAGCGCGGCGGAGTCCATCATGGCCACGAGGCTGACCAGCCAGCTGCGCCGCGATACGGGTGAGCGGAAGAAGATGAGGCCGGGATAGTTCGAGTGGCTCTCGGAGACCGCGGCCGCCCAGCGCTCCCAGTCGCTGTAGAGCTCCGGCAGCTCGTCCATCGTGTCGAGCCAGTAGGCGCGCGCCAGGATCTCGGGGCCCCAGGCCGGCGAGCCCCCGCGTGCGTCGAGCAACGTCACCTCGGTCTCCCGGGCGGCAAAGGCGTTGTACAGCGCCGGGAGGTACGCGATCTCGAGCGCGATGACCAGCAGCCCGACGCCGGCGGCCAGGATCTCGAGCGTGTGGGGACCGGCCCCGGCGGCGCTGGCGATGCCCAGGGTGAAGACCGAGGAGCCGGCGATCCCGAGCGCCGAGCCGTAATCGATGCCGGCGTTCCACCAGATGATCAACGAGAAGCCGACCACCAAGAGCAGGAGCCACAAGCCGAAGAGCGACACCATGGACGCCGGGCCAACGAAGGAGAGCACCCGGTCGCGCAGCTCGTAGGTCGGTAGGCGCGGGGAGATGCTCCGCGCCGTGCCGCCGATCACCTTGGCGACGCCCGCCGTGATGCGCGACGACGTGACGCGCGGCAGCACGAGCGCGGTGAAGACGTTCCACGCCGTGGCGAGCACGATGAGGATGCCCGCGACGAGGCCGATCAAGCGGGCTGCCTCCACGCCGGTCATCCTGCCAGATCCACCCAGGGCGGCCTGGGGTTTTGCTCAGGCGCCCCGCTCGCTCAGGCGCCCCGCCGGCCGGCCCGACGCCACGAGTGCGGCGGGCACCTCGACGAAGCGCGACCGCAGGAGCTCGCCGAGCCCCTTGGCCTGCGTGTCGAGCCGCAGGTTCGACGCCACGCCCCACCCGAGGATCCCGTGCACGACGAAGTTGACGGCGCGCAGGTTCGCCAACGGGTACCGGTCCACGTCGAACGGGGCCAGCTCGGGCAGCAGCGCGCGGAAGGCGTCCGTCGTGAAGTCCGCCTGCAGCCACTTGGCGACGTCGTCCTCGTCCGCCCACACGCCAACGTTGGCGTCGCCGCCCTTGTCGCCCGAACGGGCGCCGAGCAGCACGCCGAGGGGGACCCGGACCAGTTCGCCCGCCGGCACGGCGCCCGCCGCCGTGCGCTCGCCGTCGGCCTCGAGCAAGGGCAGGGGCTGCGGCTGCGACTCGGACGCCGGTCTCGACCCCGGGCGACGCGCCGCCGCCGGGACCACCGTCCCCTCGCACTCGACGTACGGCAAAACCGCCGACGCCGCCACGGTCGTGGGCCAGTAGCGCGCCACGCCCTGGGCACTCGAGGGCGCGGACGTGAAGAACGTCCCTGGATAGCTCGACAGGCTCGTCTCGACGACGGCGCCGGAGAAGGCGCGCCCCACCGCGGCCTCGTCGTCGCCGCGCACCGCCAGGCGCAGGTACGCCATGCCCCCGCCGGTCAGGTCGCCGCTCAGGTCCTCGGCCGTCTCGGCGAACGCGCCGCGGCCGCCCGGGATCCCCGCCCACACGGCGTCCGCCGCGAAGCGCGCCTTCTCCACGACCGACGCGCCCGTCAGCGCGAGCGTCATCGAGTTGCGCCAGCCCGCGTCCAGGTTCGCCGTCACCTTGAGCGTCGGCGGCGGCGCCTCGCCGCGCACGCCGGAGATGCGCACCCGGTCCGCGCCGTCCTGCGCCAGCTCGATCGTGTCGAAGCGCGCCACCGCGTCCGGGCTCAGGTACCGCGGGCTCCCGATCTCGTAGAGCAGCTGCGCCGTCACGGTGCCGACCGTCACGGCGCCGCCCGTGCCCGGGTGCTTGGTGATGACCGACGAGCCGTCGGGGTGCAGCTCGGCGATCGGGAAGCCGATCCGCGCCCGCCCGGGGATCTCCTCGAAGAACGCGTAGTTCCCGCCGCAGCACTGCGCCCCGCACTCGATCACGTGGCCCGCCACCACGGCCCCGGCGATTTGGTCGAGGTCCTCGTCGCCCCACCCGAACGCCGCAAGCGCCGGCCCGACCACCAGCGCCGCGTCGGTCACCCGCCCGGTGACGACCACCTGGGCGCCCGCCGCCAGGGCGTCAGCGATCGGACGGGCCGGCAGGTACGCGTTGGCCGTCACCACCTGGGCGCCCTCGGGGAGCGCCTCACCCGTGTCGAGGTTCACGAACCCCTCCCCCTCGGCCCGCAGCGACGCCAGGCGCGCCGTGATGTCGTCGCCCGACACCGACGCCACCTTCACCGACACCCCCTGGCGCTGCGCCAGCTCCCGCACCGCCGCCGCCAACCCCTCGGGGTCGAGCCCGCCCGCGTTGGCCACGACGGTGATCCCGCGCTCGATGCACGTCGGCAGCACGTCCTCGAGCTCGCGCAGGAACGTCCGCGCGTACCCGCCGCTGCGCTGGCGCGTCTTGTGCAAGATGTACATCGTCAGCTCGGCCAGCCAATCCCCCGTCAACACGTCGATCGGGCCGCCCTCGACCATCTCCCGCGCCGCCGACAAGCGGTCACCGAAGAAGCCGCTGCAGTTGGCGACGCGCAGCACGTCGCTCCCGCTCACGCCGGCTCCACCTCCACGAGCAGCTCGCCGGCGTCGACCTGCTGCCCCGGTGCGCCGTGCACCGCCCGCACGGTCCCCGCCCCGTGGGCGCGCAGGGTGTGCTCCATCTTCATGGCCTCGAGCACGACGAGCCCGTCGCCCTCGCTCACGACGTCGCCCACGCTCACGAGCACCTTGGTCACGGCCCCGGGCAGCGGCGCCCGGCACTCGCCGGCCACGCCGCCGCGCTCGGCCGCGTCGTCCTCGGCGCGCCGCACAAAGCTCGACTGGCCCTCGGGCCCGTTGACGAACGCCGCGTGCGCGCCCACTCGCACCCGGTAGCGGCGCCGCAGCCCGTCCTCGCCGACGAGGTCGACCACGCCGTCCCGCGTCGACGCCGTCCCCACGACGCGCCACCCGTCGCCGTCACCGACGCCGTCACTCTCACCGACCCGCACCTCCGCCGGCCCGTCCACCGTCGCCACCCGCACCCACACGGGCCCCGCCCCGTCGCGCAACTCGTCCGCGTGCAGCGCCCGCCCGACGTTGCGCCAGCCCGCCGCCGCCGCAACCGGCACCAAGCTCCGCGCCGCGCGCGCCTCCAACAACGCGAACCCCACCGCCGCGGCGTGCCGCTCGCGCACGTCGTCGCTCAAGGCGGCGTCGCGCAAGTCAGGACGCGCCTCGAGATAGTGGATGTCGATCGCCCCGGCCCCGAACGCCCCGTCGTCGAGCACCGCCCCCAACAGCTCCCGGTTCGTCTCGATCCCATCCAGCTCCACCCCGCGCACCGCCCGCCCCAGCCGCCCGACCGCGCCCGCCCGGTCCTCGCCCCACGCCAGCAGCTTCGCCACCAACGAGTCGTACGCCGGGCTCACCACGCTGCCCGACTCGATCCCCGCATCGACCCGCACCCCCGCCCCCTCCGGCCACCGCACCCAACCGGCGGTCCCCGGCGTCGGCCGGTACCCCTCCCGCGGGCTCTCGGCGCACAGCCGCACCTCGACCGCGTGCCCCGCCGTCATCACCGCCTCCTGCCCGAACGGCAGCGGCCGCCCCGCCGCCACCCCGATCTGCAGCCCCACGAGGTCGAGCCCCGTCACGAGCTCGGTCACGCCGTGCTCGACCTGCAGCCGCGTGTTCATCTCCAAGAACCAGAACCCGCTCCCGTCGACGAGATACTCGACGGTCCCCACGCCGACGTAGTCGACCGCCCTCGCCGCGGCGACCGCCGCCTCCCACATCGCCCGCCTCGTCCCGGCGGCCACGAACACGGCGGGCGCCTCCTCGACGACCTTCTGGTGCCGCCGCTGCACCGAGCACTCCCGATCGAAGAGGTGCAGCACGTTCCCTTCGCTGTCCCCGATGATCTGCACCTCGACGTGCCGGGGGTCGGACAGATACCGCTCCACGAAGACCTCGTCGGAGCCGAACGCCGCCGCGGCCTCCCGCTGCGCCGCCGCCACCGCCTCCGCCAGCTCGCCGGGCGCCTCGACCAGGCGCATCCCCCGCCCGCCGCCACCGGCCGACGCCTTCACCAGCAGCGGGTACCCGACGCCCGCCGCCAACTTGCCCAGCTCCTTCTCGCCGGCGCCCGCCGGCACGACCGCGCTCGGCAGCACCGGCACGCCGGCCGCGGCGACGACCTCCTTTGCCCGGGACTTGTGCCCCATCACGCGCATGGCCTCGGGCGGCGGCCCGATCCACACGACGCCCGCCCGGGCGCACGCTTCGGGCAGCGCCGGGTTCTCCGAGAGGAAGCCGTAGCCCGGATGGAGGGCGTCGGCGCCCGACGTGCGGGCCGCGCCGACCAGTGCCTCGGGGTCGAGATACGTCTCGCGCAACGACGCACCGGGGAGGAGCACGGCGGCGTCCGCCTCCCCGACGTAGGGGCTCGCGGCGTCGTCGGCGGCGTACACCGCGACGGCCTCGCACCCGGCGTCGTGGGCGCCGCGGATGATGCGGCGTGCGATCTCGCCCCGGTTCGCCACGAGGATGCGCTCGATCGCCATCAGTGCCGCACCACCCCGAAGACGGCGGTGCCCTTGACCGGCGCGGAGTGCACCGCCGTCAGCGCTATGGCCAACACGGTCCGCGT
Organism: Acidimicrobiales bacterium; assembly: GCA_036521235.1. Taxonomy (GTDB): domain Bacteria; phylum Actinomycetota; class Acidimicrobiia; order Acidimicrobiales; family RAAP-2; genus Bog-473. The sequence goes on from DATDIE010000354.1 coordinate 14,398, forward strand.
GTCGCGGGGGTCGATGATCCCGTCGTCCCACAGCCGGCCCGTGGCGTACTGCGCGGTGGACTCTTCCTCGATCTGCTCCTCGGTCGCCCGGCGTAGCTCCTCGTCGGCCTCCTCGTCGAAGGGCCGGCCCGCCGCCAGCGCGGCGTTGCGGCGCACGATGGAGAGCACCCCGGCGAGCTGTTTGGGGCCCATCACGGCGATCCGGTGGTTCGGCCACGTGAAGATGAAGCGTGGGTCGTAGGCCCGTCCCGCCATGGCGTAGTTCCCGGCGCCGTAGCTGGCGCCGACCATCAGCGTGAGGTGCGGCACGGTGGAGTTGGACACCGCGTTGATCAGCTTGGCCCCGTCCTTGATGATCCCGCCCTGCTCGTACCGCGTGCCCACCATGAAGCCGGTGATGTTCTGCACGAAGAGGATGGGCGTGTCGGTGCGGTTGCACAGCGCGATGAACTGCGCCCCCTTCTGCGCCTCCTCCGAGAACAAGATGCCGTTGTTCGCCAGGACCCCGATCGGGTAGCCCCCGATGGACGCCCAGCCACAGACCAGCTGGGTGCCGTACAACTCCTTGAACTCCTCGAAGCGCGAGCCGTCGACGACGCGGGCCAGGATCTCGCGCACGTCGAAGGGCACGCGCACGTCGACCGAGGCGATGCCCAGCAGCTCGGCGGCCGGATGGAGCGGCTCGTCCGCCGACTCGCTGGGACCGGGGCCGAGGCGCTGCCAGTGCAGGTGGGCCACGATCCCGCGGGCGATGCGCAGCGCGTCCTCCTCGTCGCGGGCGAGGTAGTCGGCCAGGCCCGACGTCCGGGCGTGCATTACCGCGCCGCCGAGCTCCTCCTCGTCGGCGTCCTCGCCGATGGCCATCTTCACCAGCGGCGGGCCCCCGAGGAAGACGCGGGCGCGGCCCTCGACCATGACCGTGTAGTCGCTCATGCCCGGCAGGTAGGCGCCCCCGGCCGTCGAGGAGCCGAACACGACACAGATCGTCGGGATGCCCAGCGCCGAGAGCTGCGTCAGGCGGCGGAACTGCTCGCCCCCCGGCACGAACACGTCGGCCTGGCGGGGCAGGTCCGCCCCTCCGGACTCGACGAGGAGCAGAAGCGGGAGGCGGTTCTCCTCGGCGACGTCCATGGCGCGCAGGAGCTTGCGGATCGTGGTGGGGCTCGTGGTGCCGCCGCGCACGGTTGGGTCGTTCGCCACGACGAGGCACTGCGTGTGCGCCACCTCGGCGAGCGCAACGACCACCCCGCCGCCGACGGGATCGTCGGTGTGCAAGCCGGCGAGCGGGCTGAGCTCGAGCACGGGCGTGCCCGGGTCGATGAGGGCCTCGAGGCGCTCGCGCACCATCATCTTGCCGCGGGCCCGGTGCCGTTCGACGTACTGCGCCCCGCCGCCGGCGAGGACACTGTCGTGCAGCAGGCGCACCTCGTCGCTGAGCGCGCGCATGGCGTCGGCGTTGGCGCGGTACTCGGTGTCGGACGTCGTCAGCAGCGTGCGCAGGGCCGTGCTCATCGCGTGCTCACGTGGTGGCCGTTACTCGGTCGTGTCCCACGAGGGCCGCCGCTTCTCCAGGAAGGCGTCCATGCCCTCGGCGGCCTCCGCGCCGCCGAACAGGTCAGCGGAGAGTTGCGCCGCCGCCGTCAGGGCGTCGTGCCAGTCGAGGGTGGGGAGGTTGCGCAGGAGGCCCTTGGTGGCGCGGATCGCGCCGGGCGCGCCTTGGCGGATGGCCGTCGTCTCGTCGGCCACCCAGTCGTCGAGCGCGAACCCGTCGGCCGTGACCGCGCTGAGGAGGCCGGCCGCCATCGCCTCCGGCGCGCCGAAACGCTCACCCGTGAGGGTCACGCGGGCGAGGAAGCGGCGGTCCATGACGCGCAGCGCCGGCACCATGATCATCGCCGGCGCCACGCCGACGCGCACCTCGGTGAAGGCGAACGTCGCCGACTCGGGCGCCACGGCCATGTCGCACGCCGCGACCAGGCCGATGCCACCGGCCCGCGCGTGGCCGTTGACCCGGGCGATGACCGGTATCGGGCTCTCGACGATCGTCGTGAGGATGTCGGGCATGCGGCTGGTGGCGGGGCTGCCCCGCTCGGAGAGGTCGGCGCCCGAGCAGAACACGGTGCCCTCGCCGGTGAGGACGACGGCGCGCACCTCGGGGTCGCGTGTCGCGTCGCGGAGCGCGGCGTCGAGCTCTTCGAGGAGGCGGGCGGAGAGCGCGTTGCGGTTCTCGGGCGAATCGAGCGTGAGGGTGCGCACGCCGAAGAAGTGCTGCACGCCAACCAACGGATTCGTCACGGCAATGCAGTGTAGGGGGGCGTCCGTCCCGGGCCGGGAAAGCCGTGCCGTGGCGGGCGGAGAATTGTGCGAGCGGCGTGGGGTCGGGCTCGGGCGACCGCCTGGGCGGAGGCGAAAAACGCCGGTGGTATCGTCCCTCGTCGGTGACCGAGTCCGACGAGCATCAGTTGTTTCGCAAAACGCTCCGGGACCTGTTCGAGCGAGAGATCGAGCCGCACGTCGACGAGTGGGAGGCGGCCCGGATGTTCCCGGCCCACGAGCTCTTCCCCAAGCTGGGCGCCGTCGGGCTGTTCGGGCTGGAGTACGACGAGGCGTACGGCGGCATGGGCGCCGACCACTCCTTCACGCTCATTGCGGCCGAGGAGCTCGGCCGCATCAGCTGCGGCGGCGTCCCCATGGCGATCGCAGTCCAGATGTCCATGTCGACCCCGGCCCTGCACCGCTACGGGAGTGACGCCCTGAAGGCTCGTTACCTGGAGCCGGCGATCCGCGGCGACGTCGTGACGTCCATCGCCGTGACCGAGCCCGACGCCGGCAGCGACGTCGCCGGCATCCGCACCCGGGCGGTGCGTGACGGCGACGAGTGGGTCATCAACGGCTCGAAGCTCTTCATCACCAACGGCGTCCAGGCCGACTGGCTGTGCCTGCTGGCGCGCACCGCGAACTCGGAGTCGGCCGAGGACGCCCGGGGCATGTCGCTGATCGTCGTGCCGACCGACCTCGACGGGCTGGTCGTCTCGCGCAAGCTCGAGAAGCTGGGCATGTGGTCGAGCGACACCGCCGAGCTCTCCTTCACCGACGTGCGGGTGCCGGTCGAGAACACGATCGGCGACATCGGCCGCGGCTTCCAGCAGCAGATGGTGCAGTTCCAGGCCGAGCGGCTCACGACGTTCTACAAGCAGGTGGGCTCGATTGAGCTGGCGCTGGAACGGACCAAGTCGTATCTGCGAGAGCGCCAGGCCTTCGGGGCGCCTTTGCTGGCCAACCAGTTCCTACAGTTCACGCTGGCGGAGCTGGCGGCCCGCCACGACGTGCTGAAGCACTACGCGCGCACGACGGCCGAGGCGGTGCAGCGCGGCGAGGACGCGACCCGTTACGCCACCATCGGCAAGCTGCTCGGCTCGCGCCTGCAGCGTGAGGTCGCCGACTGGGCCGTGCAGTTCCACGGCGGCATGGGCTACATGGACGAGAACTGGACGTCGCGTTACTTCCGCGACACCCGGCTCGACTCGATCGGCGCCGGGGCGGACGAGGTGATGCTGCGCATTTTGGCGCGGATGGACGGGTACACCGTCGACTGAGGGCGCCGCTGGCTGCGGTTCACGGCTCTTCGTGCACCGCAGATCGTCGGCCT
>DATDIE010000355.1:0-3215 GCA_036521235.1 Acidimicrobiales bacterium
CGGCGAGTCGGACTCCGGCTGTTGTTCCGTCGCCGACGTGGAGGACGCCCGGCGGGTGGCCCAGCAGTTGGGCATCGACCACCACGTCTTCAACCTGACCGAAGATTTCGATCGCCACGTCGTGACGCCCTATGTCGGGGAGCACGCGGCCGGGCGGACGCCGAACCCGTGCATCGAGTGCAACCGGACGATGAAGTTCGACCGGCTGCTGCACCGCTCCGACCGGCTCGGTTTCGACCGGTTGGCCACCGGTCACCACGCTCGGGTCGCCCAGTCGCACGGCGGCGGTCCGCTTTCACTGCGCCGGGGCGTCGACGCCGCCAAGGACCAGTCCTATGTCCTGTCCATGCTCGGCCAGGGCGAGTTGGCGCGTGTCGTCTTCCCGGTCGGCGAGATGACCAAGGGCGAGGTGCGGACGCACGCGCGACGACTCGGTCTGCGCACCGCGATGAAGCCCGACAGCCAGGACGTGTGCTTCATCGGCAGCGCCGAGGGACGGGAGGGCTTCCTCGCCGGCAGGCTGGATCTGCACCCGGGCGAAGTCGTCGACGCCGCCGGCAACCCGGCGGGCACCATCGAAGCGGTAGAGCTGGTGACGGTCGGTCAGCGGCGCGGCATGGGCCACGGCGGCGACGGCAAGCGGCGCTACGTCACGCACGTCGACGTAACGGCGCGGCGCGTCACCGTGGGCGGAGCGGAAGTGGTGGCGCGTTCGTCCGTGTTCCTGCCCGGAGATTCGGTGACGTGGGTGGACGCACCCCTTTGCCGCGGTGCGCGGGCGGTGGCGCAGGTGAGCGCGCACGGGCGGCCGATCCAATGCACCGTGGACACAGACGAGGAGCGAGGTGGGCTTCTGATCCGCTTCGACGCGGCCCAGCGGCCGGTAGCACCCGGACAGACGGTGGCCCTCTACGACGCCGACGATCCCGACGCAGTGGTCGGGGCGGGCATCGCTGCTTGACATGGCGGGGCGCGGCTCGGACGGGAAGAGCGGGAAGGCGCCGCGGGAGGTGGCGGCACGGGCGAAGGAGCTGCGGACCCAGATCCAGCACCACAACGAGCTGTACTACGCGCTGGGTGAGCCCGAGATCCCCGACGCCGAGTACGACCTTCTGATCGTCGAGTTGCGCCAGCTCGAATCGGACCACCCGGACCTCGCCACACCCGACTCGCCGACGCAGATGGTGGGCGCGGCCGCGCCGACGGGGCTGTTCCAAGAGGTGCGACACCGGGTGCCGATGATGAGCCTCGACAATGCATTCTCGGAAGAGGAGCTGCGTGCGTGGTCCGAACGGTTACGACGGGCCGTGCCCGACCTCGACCTGGCATCGATCGCGTTCTCGACGGAGCCGAAGGTCGACGGCGTGGCCATGACGTTGATCTACGAGAAGAGGAAGTTCGTCCAGGCGGCCACGCGCGGTGACGGCGTCACAGGCGAGGACGTCACGGCCAATGTCGCCACCGTCGGCGACGTGCCGCACGAGCTGGCCAAGGCGGGTGGCCCGTATCCGGACGTGCTCGAGGTGCGGGGTGAGATCTACAGGCCCGTCGCCGAGTTCGAGGCGATGAACAAGCGCCAGGCCGACGCCGGCGAACGGCTCTTCGTCAATCCGCGCAACTCGGCCGCCGGCGCATTGCGGCAGAAAGACCCGACCGTCACCGCCAAGCGGCCGCTTCACTTCTGGGCCTATGCGGTCGGCTTCATCGAGGGTGGGTCGGCGAAGAGCAAGTGGCCCGCAAAGACGCAGTCCGAGACGCTGGCACAACTGGCCAAGGCCGGGTTTCCGGTGAGCCCCGACGCCCGGCGGGTGGAGGGTATGGCCGCAGTGGGGGCGCGGTGCCTGGAGCTCGAGGCGGAACGGCATTCGCTCGCCTACGAGATCGACGGCGTCGTTTCCAAGGTGGACGACTTCGCCACTCAGGCGTTGCTCGGGTTCACGTCACGCGCACCCCGGTGGGCGATCGCGTTCAAGTTCCCGCCGGAGGAGCGCACGACGAGGCTGCTCGACATCATGGTCTCCATCGGACGGACCGGCCGGGCGACGCCGTTCGCCCGGCTCGAGCCTGTATTCGTCGGTGGGTCGACCGTCGGTATGGCGACCCTGCACAACGAGGACCAGGTCGCGGCGAAGGACGTGCGGCCCGGGGACCTGGTCATCGTGCGCAAGGCGGGCGACGTGATCCCCGAGGTCGTGGGCCCGGTCAAAGAGGGCCCGGGCGTGCCGGCCCGGCGCAAGCCGAAGTGGAAGTTCCCGTCGAAGTGCCCGTCGTGTGGCGAGCCGCTGACGCGACTGCCGGGAGAGAGCGACACGTTCTGCACGAACATCGACTGCCCGTCGCAACGGGTGCAGCGGATCGTGCACTACGCGTCGCGGGGGGCGATGGACATCGAGAGTCTGGGCGAGGAGCGCGTGTTCCAACTCGTCGGGGCGGGTTTGATCAACGACCCGCCTGACCTCTACGGCCTGACCGTCGAGCAGCTGGTGCAGCTGGAGCGCTTTGCGCAGATCTCGGCGAGCAACTTGGTGGCGGCAATCGAGGCGTCGAAGACCCAGCCGCTGAGCCGGTTGTTGGTGGCGCTGGGGATCCGGCACCTGGGGCCGACGGGGGCGCGGGCGCTGGCCCGGGCCTTCGGGAATCTCGAGGCGATCGAGGCGGCCGGGGGTGAGGCACTGGCCGCCGTGGACGGTGTGGGTGGTGTCATCGCGGCGAGCGTCGCCGAGTTTTTGGCGCAGAACGGCCCGGTCCTCGAGCGGCTGCGGGCGGCCGGGGTCAACACGGAGGAGCCTGGGGCCGCAGGGACGGCGGGCGGCGGAGCCGGGGCGGTCGACGACTTGGAGCAGACCTTGGCGGGCAAGACGGTGGTGGTCACGGGTGCGGTGCCGGGCTACACGCGGGAGGGGGCCGAGGAGGCGATCGTGGCGCGGGGCGGCAAGTCGCCCGGCAGCGTGTCGAAGAAGACCTTCGTCCTTGTCGTGGGCGACGCGCCGGGTGCGAGCAAGACCAAGAAGGCCGAGGAGCTCGGTGTGCCGACGCTCGACGCGTCGGGGTTCGACGCGCTGCTCGAGTCGGGCGCGTTGCCGTGACGGACCGGGTGGGCTGTCGGCAATGGGCGTGCTGGTAGGGGGGTGTCCACCGCAGCGGGGCGCGATGTCGGTAGCCTGAAACCGCCCGATGCCCCTGATATCTGATTCCATCGGCCGGGTCCTTGGGAA
>DATDIE010000356.1:0-10879 GCA_036521235.1 Acidimicrobiales bacterium
GGTATCGCCAGCTGCCCGGCCCACGCCGAGTCGTTCGAGGAGCTGGTCGAGCGGGCTGGGTCCGCGCTTCGCAGCGCCCGCCGCGCCGTCCGCGACGAGCCGATCAAGCCGGGCACGGTGCCCGTCGCGATGGCCGTCTGGGACGACGAGGAGTAGGAGCGGGCTCCGGACCGGTGCCCGGCACCGGTCTCGGCTGCGAGGCACCTATCCTCCACGCGTGGAGCAGATTGCCGACGGGATCTGGAGCTGGACCGCCCGGCATCCGGAGTGGCACCCCGGCATCTTCGGCGCCCGGGTGGCCTCGTTCGCCCTGCCGGGCGATGGGCGCACCGTCCTGATCGACCCGCTCGCCCCCGACGACGAGGAGGGGTTCTGGGAGCGGCTCGACGGCGTCGTCTCGGGGCCGGTGACGGTGCTCATCACCATCGGGACCACGTTGCGCCGGCCGCCGGCTGGCCGGCCGCTCGGCGTTCCACGACCTCGCGCCGGGCGCGACGCCGCCCGGCGTCCGGGCGTACCACATCGGCCGTCCTCGCCGGGCCGAGCTGCCGGTGCTGGTGGAGTCGCACGCCGCCCTCGCCTTCGGCGACGCCATCGTCGGCACCGGCGACGGGCTGCACAAGTGGTGCAACGAGCCGCTGAACGAGCGCCGCCTCGCCCTTCTACGCCGAGCGGTTCGCGCCGACCGTGGCGCCGCTCCTGGCCGAGCCGTTCCAACACGTCCTTGTGGCCCACGGGCCGTCCGTCACGGGCGGGGGCCGCGACGCGCTACGCGCAGCCATCGAGGCGCCGCCCTGGTATCACCGCGGCTGACGCCGGGCGGGGCTAGACGCGGATCTCGGAGAAGTGGATGACGGTGACCGTGGCCTCCTCGGTCACCTCGCGGTTGTAGAGCTGGCCGAGGAAGTGGGTGAACTCGTCGATGTGCCGGATCTCCGGGTTGTCGTGCTGGATCTCGCGCGGCGAGACCTCCTGCAGCTGCTTCACCTCGACCTTGTCGATCACGGCGTCGAACACCTTCTCGCGCACGCCGAAGCGCTGCCCGACGAGCACCGACACGACCTGCCCCTTCTTGTACTTCCCGCTCTTGTCGCCAAGCCTGATCGTCGCCGTCTTGCGGCGGTGGCGCAGCTGGTCGGCGACGACCGGGGAGTAGAAGTTGAGGGCGTTCACGGCCGGTGCATCATAACCAGGCCCGGACGGGGTCAACCGGGACGGTCCACGCGGGGCCGCTGCGCTACTGTCGGCCGATGCGACGGCAGCCGCGCGCGCTCTACTGGGTGGTGTTTCTCGACGCCCTGCTCATGTTCGCGATCGTCCCCCTGCTCCCGGGGTACGTGCGCGACATGCACCTGTCGAAGACCGAGGTCGGCCTCGTCGTCGGCATCTACAGCGGCGCCGTCCTCGTGGGATCCGTCCCGGTCGGCTACCTCGCCGCGCGGGTCGGATCCCGCGGCCTCACGATCTTCGGCGTCGCCCTGCTCGCCGTGGCGACCTTTGGCTGTGCGTTCGCCGGCGGGTTCTGGGCGCTCCTGGCGGCGCGCGCCGGTCAGGGACTCTCGTCCGCGGTCTCATGGACGGCGGGGATGGCCTGGCTCTCGGAGGCGAGCGAGCCCAACGTGCGGGGCCGGGTGCTGGGGACGGCGATGTCCTTCGCGACCGTGGGCACGCTCGTCGGGCCGGTGATCGGCGGTGTGCTCGGCGGCGCCTACGGCCTGCGCACACCGTTCCTGCTGCTCGGCTCTGCCACGGTCGTCCTGACGCTCGTCGTCGCCCGCGCGCCCGCCGGCCCGGCCGCCCCGGCGCCGGTCGGCGTCCGCGATCTCGTGCGGTCCGTGGGCGGGAGCCGGACGATGGTGGCCGCGCTCTCGGTGATGCTGCTCGTCGCCGTCGTCTCCGGGACGATCGACACGCTGGTGCCTCTGCGCCTCGGCGTGGACGGCTACTCGGCCGTGGCGATCACCGTCGTGCTGACCACGGCGGGTGTCCTGGCGAGCGCGACCAACTACGGCGTCGGCCGGATCTTCGACCGCTTCGGCGGGGTCCCGATCGCCGTCGCGTCGATGGTGCTCATGGCGGCGGTGGTGGGCGGCCTCGCCGCGGCGCCCACGGCCCTGGCTCTGGCGGTGCTCTTCGTGGCCGCGACGCTGCCGATCAGCGGCCAGTATGCGGTCGGGTTCCCGCTGTGCGCGGAGGGCGCCGACGGGGCCGGGCTGGCGCACGCGAACGTCTTCGGACTGCTCAACCTGACCTGGGGCGCCGGCTTCCTGATCGGGCCCGCGGCGGGCGCTGCGCTGGCCCAGGCGACGTCCGACCGGCTCACCTATGTCGTCCTCGTCGTGCTGTCCCTCGCAGTGGCCGTGGCGCTGCGTCCGTTGGCACTCTCGGTGAGAGAGTGCCAACCTTCTCGGTTGAACGCCTGAGCTCCGGCTGCTAGTCTGCCTCCTGGCACTCACAACATGAGAGTGCCAGGGTTTGTAGGCAAGACATTTCCGAGGAGGGATGCATGGATCTGAAGCCTCTGGGCGATCGTGTGATCGTCGAGGTCCTGGACGAGGAGGAGATCACCTACAGCGGGATCGTCCTCCCTGACACGGCGAAGGAGAAGCCGCAGCGCGGCAAGGTTCTCGCCGTCGGTCCCGGCCGTTACGAGGACGGCAAGCTCGTCGCGCTCGACGTGAAGAAGAACGACGAGATCATCTTTTCGAAGTATGGCGGTACCGAGATCAAGCTGTCGGGGGACGAGTACCTCATCCTGCGCGAGTCCGACATCCTGGCCAAGGTCGTCAGCAGCAAGGTCGCCGCAAAGGCGTAGGAGGAAAGGACTCGAATGGCACATAAGGAGCTCAAGTTCAACGAGGAAGCGCGCCGCTCGCTTCAGCGGGGTGTCGACACCCTCGCTGACGCGGTCAAGGTGACGCTCGGCCCCAAGGGCCGCTACGTCGTGCTGGACAAGAAGTTCGGCGCGCCCACCATCACGAACGACGGCGTCACGATCGCACGTGAGATCGAGGTCGAGGACGTCTTCGAGAACCAGGGCGCACAGCTCGTGCGCGAGGTCGCCACGGCGACCAACGACGTCGCCGGCGACGGCACCACCACGGCGACCGTGCTTGCCCAGGCGATCGTCCGTGAGGGCCTGAAGAACGTCTCGGCCGGCGCCAACCCGATGGCGCTCAAGCGCGGCATCGAGGCCGCGGTCGAGGCCGTCGTCAAGGACATCAAGAGCCAGTCGAAGGAGATCTCGGGCAAGGAGGACATCGCCCGGGTCGCCACGATCTCGGCCCGCGACCGCGAGATCGGCGACGTGATCGCCGACGCGATCGAGAAGGTCGGCAAGGACGGCGTCGTGAACGTCGAGGAGGGCCAGACCTTCGGCCTCGAGCTCGAGTTCACGGAGGGCATGCAGTTCGACAAGGGCTACCTGTCCCCGTACATGATCACCGACTCCGAGCGCATGGAGGCGGTGCTGGACGATCCGTACATCCTCATCGCCAACTCGAAGATCGGCGCCGTGAAGGACCTCCTGCCCGTCCTCGAGCAGGTCATCCAGAACGGCCGGCCGCTTTTGATCGTGGCCGAGGACGTCGAGGGCGAGTCGCTCGCGACGGTCGTCGGCAACAAGCTCCGCGGCACCTTCACCGCCGTCGCCGTCAAGGCGCCGGGCTTCGGTGACCGCCGCAAGCGGATGCTCGAGGACATCGGCATCCTGACCGGCGGCGAGGTCATCACCGAGGACATGGGCCTCAAGCTCGAGAACACCACGCTCGCCCAGCTCGGCAAGGCCCGCAAGGTCGTCGTCGATAAGGACGCGACCACCATCATCGACGGTGCCGGCGACAGCGACGCGATCAAGGGCCGGATCAAGCAGATCAAGGCCGAGATCGAGTCCACCGACTCCGACTTCGACCGCGAGAAGCTGCAGGAGCGGCTGGCCAAGCTGGCCGGCGGCGTCGCGGTGGTCAAGGTCGGCGCTGCCACCGAGACCGAGATGAAGGAGAAGAAGCACCGCGTCGAGGACGCGCTGCAGGCCACCCGGGCCGCCCTCGAGGAGGGCATCGTCCCGGGCGGTGGCGTGGCGCTGCTGCACGCCATCAAGGCCGTCGGCGCCTCGAAGCTCGAGGGCGACGAGAAGACCGGTGCGTCGATCGTCGTGCGCGCGCTCGAGGAGCCGCTCCGCCAGCTGGCCGAGAACGCCGGCCTGGAGGGCTCGGTCGTCGTCAACGAGGTGCGGTCGGCCAAGGCCGGCTTCGGCCTCAACGTCGACTCGGGCGAGGTCGTGGACATGGTCAAGGCGGGCATCATCGATCCCGCAATGGTCACGCGCTCTGCGCTGCAGAACGCTGCTTCCATCGGCAAGAACATCCTCACCACCGAGGCTGTCGTTGCCGAGGCCCCGGAGAAGGACAAGGCTCCGATGGGCGGCGGCGGGATGCCCGACATGATGTAGGAACGTGGGGGGAGCAGGCTCCCCCCACGCGCCCCCCACAGGGGGCACTCGCAACGTCGGTGAGAGGCCCGGGGCCAACCCCCGGGCCTCAGCCGTTCAAGGGCGAACGGGCGCGCCCGGCACCGGCACGGTGCCCGGCACCGGTAGCGTCGTTACTCAGGCAGGCCGTTCGCCCCGATGTCGGCGATGAAGGCGACGATCAGGTCGGCCGCCATGTCGACGTCGTCCAGGTGCACGCAGCCGACCGCCGAGTGGATGTAGCGCGACGGCACCGAGATGCAGCCCGTGAGCACACCCGTCCCGGACAGCTGGATGCCGTACGCGTCGGTCGCGCCGCCCAGCAACACCTCGCGCTGGTAGGCGATCCCGGCGGTCTCGGCGACCCGCTCCAGCCGGTCGGTCAGCCGTCGCGGCACGGCGGTGCCGTAGCCCGCCGCCGGCGCCCAGTCGAAGTACTTGATCGCCGGCCCGGCGCCGAGCTTGATCGGGAGGCGTGAGAACTCGACCCCGGGCGTGTCGCCGCACAGCGTCACGTCGATGGCGAGGGCCACGTCGGGCTTCACGCGTAGGGCGGCCGGGCCGGCCCCGCGGATGCCGAGCTCCTCCTGCACGGCTGCGGTGGCGCACACGGTCGCGGTCGCGTCGGCGGGGAGCCGGCGCATGGCCTCGATCATGACGGCGCAGCCGGAGCGGTCGTCGACCGCCTTGCCGGTGAACACCTTCGTCCCGTTCAGCAATCCGGCCGGGCGGGCGAAGGTGACGAGGTCGCCGACGCGCACGCCCAGCTCCTCGGTCTCGGCCCGGCTGGTGGTGCCGACGTCGACGAACATCTCCTCCATCGGGATCGCCTTCTTCGCCTCCTCGGGCGGCAGGACGTGCGCCGGCTTCGCGCCGGTGACGCCGTCGACGGGGCCCTTGCGCCCGTGGATGCGCAGGTCCTGGTCGATGACCATGCGGTCGTCGTGGTAGCCGACGGGGCCGATGCGGATGAAGCCCTCGTCCTCGACGTGCTGGACGATGAAGCCGAGCTCGTCCATGTGCGCGCAGAGCATCACCGTGGGCGCGCCTTCGGTGCCGGTGCGGGTGAAGAACTGGTTCCCGAGCGGGTCGGAGTCGTGGGTGTCGTGATGGCCGGCGAGCTCGTCGGCGATGACGTCGGCGACCGCCGACTCGTCGCCGGAGACACCGGTGGCCGCGTCGAGGCGGCCGAGCAGGGAGAGCAATCTGTCAGGCATGGAGCCAACCCTACCGGTGGCGGGCACTAGGGTGCCGGGAGTGCCGATCGCCCTCCCAGAGCCGTACGACTTCCACCGCTCGACCTTCCGGTTCCGGACGTTCGGCCGCGACGCCGCGAGCGTGTGGCACGACGACGCGCTCTACCGGGTGCTGCGCTCCGGCGTCGTCGTCCGCGTCTCCGCCGACGGGGTCTCGACCGACAGGAAGGCCAACCCGCGCGACGAGGCGGAGGTACTGCACATCCTCGGCGCCGGCTTCGACCTTGACGCCTTCGCCCGCGCCCAGCCGGAGATCGCGGCTCGCGCGCCCGGTTTCCGGCCGCCGCTCGTGTTCGACCCGTTCGAGTCGCTCGTGACGTCGGTGACCGCCCAGCAGGTGTCGCTCCAGTCGGCGTGCGCGATGCGCAGCCGGTTCGTCCAGCGGCACGGGCAGCGCCACGAGTTCGACGGCGTCGAGGTGTGGCGCTTCCCCGGCCAGGCGGATGTGGCCGGCGCAGACCTCGCGGGCCTCGGCCTGTCGCGGGCGAAGATGCGCTCGATCGCCGCGCTGGCCGCGGCCGACCTCGATCTGACCGGCCTCGACGACGTCGGGGTGCGCGAGCACCTGACGGCCCTGCCGGGGATCGGCGATTGGACGGTCGACTGGTTCCTGGCCCGCTGCCTCGGCCGTCCCGACGCCTTCGCTCCCGGCGACCTGGGCGTGCGCAAGGCGGTCGCGCGCTGGTTCTCGGAGGACGACATCTGGCCCGAGGCCCGCGTCCGCGAGGCGGTCGCCCCGTTCGCCGAGCACGCCAACCTGGCGGTGCACTACCTGCTGGCGCCGGCCGCCGCCGCTGTCAGGGCGTGAAGGTGCGCGCCGTGTAGGTGATCATGACGAGCGCCCCCAGGAGCAGGGGGAAGCTCGTTTTCACGAATGTGTCGACGCGGGCGTCCTCGCCCAGCGCCGCGAGCGCCCAGAAGAGCGGGAACGCCACCATCCCGAATCGGCCCATCGAGACGAGCAGGCCGCCGCTCGTCGGCAGCAGCACAGCGAGCGCGGCGAAGATCAGGTACTCGCCGGGCATCCGCATCCGCCAGGCCTTGTAGAAGAGGCCGCACCAGAGCAGCGTGAAGCCGATGTGGATCAGGAAGCGCAGGTGGCCGCCCTCGATCACGTCGTGCCAGAGCGTGTGCACGACCACCCACGGCAGGATCGAGACGCCACGGCCCCAGCCGCGCTCCTGGGCGTCCGGGTTGGCCATGAAGTTGCCGGTGCGCCAGCCCAGGTAGAGGAAGAACGCGAGCTCGGCCGCGGGCATGAGCAGCAGCGGCAGGTAGGCCCTGAAGCGCAGCCCCTCGCTGCGGTAGCGGCGCCAGGCCAGCGCCGGCAGGAGCGCGATCCCGACCGGGCGGGCCAGCACCGCCAGCGCGCCGACGGCCGAGCCCGACCACCAGCGGCCGTGCCATGTGAGCATGAAGGCGCCGAGCGCGAGCAGCAGGAAGAGGCTCTCGGCGTAGGGCAGCGCGAACACGAACGTGAGCGGGAAGATCGCCAGGTAGAGCACGGTGCGCCGGGCCATGTCCTCGTCGTAGCGGCGCTGGGTGATGGCGTAGAGCAGGCACAGCGCGGCCGCGAACAGGGCCGACGAGAGCAGGCTGCCCCAGAGCGTCATCGGCCCGGGCAGCACGCCGACGACCCGCCATGACAGCGGGTAGAGCGGGAAGAACGCGGCCGAGTTGCCGTGGCCGATGGCGGGGTCGTAGCCGTGCTGGGCGATCCAGCGATACCAGACCGCGTCCCACTGCCCGAGCGGGGCGAAGAGGCCGTGGTAGGAGAGGCCGGACTCGTGCGGCACCCGCGACGTCCACCCGGCGGCCGCCAGGAGCCCGTACACGCCGATGCGGCTGACGGCGAAGACCGTCAGCGGGTAGCGCATCGCGGCCAGCAGCCCGCGCAGGCCACGCTCGGGCGCCGGGTCGGGCACGGCCGGGGCCGCGACGAGCGTGTCGCTCACTCCGGCCACCCCAGCCGCCGCCACAGCCGGCGCACGCCGAACACTGCGGCGGCTGCGTAGAGGCCGCCGATCAGCAGGTCGACCACGTAGTGGTTCGCGGTATAGACGACCGCGATCGACTGGATGATCGGGTAGAGCAGGGCGACGCCGAAGACCGGCCAGCGCCAGCGGGTGTTCCAGGCCAGCATCACGACCGTCAGGAACACGAGCATCGCATAGCCCTCGTGCAGCGAGGGGATGGCGGCGTAGGGGTTGTCGGACACGAGGTGGTACAGCGGGCCGGAGTCGGTCGGCAGGGGCGATGTCGCCGCCTGCGCTCCTGCGGGGTTCGCCAGCGGCGGGATCAGTCCCTTGAACGAGGCCGCCCATGGCGGCGCCGCCGGGTAGAGCCAGAACGTGAACGCGCCGGCGAACGAGAGGACGAGCAGCGTGGCGGCGAAGCGGTAGTACAGCGCCCGCCGCTTCAGCCACAGGCAGAACGCCAGCGTCGGCGGCACGATGAAGTGCACTCGCGTCATGAACGAGAGGAACTGGTCGTACCAGTGCAGGCTCCCCGTCCACAGCCAGTCCTGCAGGACGACCGTCGGCACGTGGCCGAAGAACAGGAACTTCTCGACGTCGAGCTGCGGCCGGTAGTAGGGACTGGGGTGCAGGCTGTGTGCGATTCCGCGAGACTCCTCGTAGAGCACGATCAGCGCCACGAAGGGAACGAAATCGAGCAGGAACCGGCGGCCCCTCCCGAGCACGAGCGCGGGAGCCAGCAGCACGAGGACGTAGCGGTCCGGCGTCAGCGAGACGCCGAAGGTGAGCACCTGCGCGAGCAGGGCGACGGTGAACGCGACCGCCGCAAGCACGGCGGTGGGCCGGTCGATGTTGCGCCGGGGTGGCCCCCAGCGCTCGCCGTCGCCGCCGCCATGCTGCTCGCCGTCCTCGCCCGTCTGCCCTTCCTGCATACCCCCCTGACCGCGGACGAGGGCGGGTACGCCGAGGTCGCCCGCCTCTGGAGTCACGGCGCCGTTCTGTACCAGGGTGCCTGGGTCGACCGCCCGCAGGGACTGCTGATCATCTTTCGGGCGATGCTCCATGTGGATGGCGGCTCCGCGGAGGCGTTACGAGCGCTGGCGGCGGTCGCGGGGGCGCTGGTGGTAGCTGTGACCATGGTCGTCACCGCCAGGCTGGCGGGGAGGATACCCGCAACCATCGCCGGTCTGGCGATGGCAACCGTCGGCGCGGCGCCGTTCATTGAATCGTTCACATTGTCCGGCGAGCTGCTCGCCTCGCTGTTCGCGGTCGCCTCGCTGCTCGCGTTCGTCCGCTATCTCGAGCGGGCGGCGCCGGGCTGGCTCGTCGCGGCGGGGCTCCTGACCGGCTGCGCCGTGCTCGTGAAGCAGTCCGCCTTCGACGCCGGAGCGGCCGCGGCGGTCTACCTGGTCTGGACGCGGCGGCGGGGTGGGATCGTCCCGGCGGCCGCGCTCGTCGCGGCGGCCTTCCTGCCGGTCGTCGTCGCTGCCGTCACCGCCCAGAGCTTCCACGGCTGGTGGTACGCGATGGTCACCTACCGCGACCAGGCCGACTCGATCCTGACCGGCTCGGTCCACGCCCGGATCGACCAGGCCTGGAGCTCTGCGGGCCCGGCAGCGCGTGGGTTGGGCGTGCTGGCGCTGCTCGCCGTCGCCGGCTGGCGGCGGTGGCCCCTGCTCGGCGTGCTCTGGCTGGCCTTCGCCTGCGCCGCCGTGATCGGTGGCGGCAACTTCCACAACCATTACTACCAGCAGATGGTGCCGCCGCTCGCCCTGCTGGCCGGGATTGGCGGCGCCGAGCTGCTGCGCCGGCGCAACGTCGCCTATGTGGCCGTCGTCGGCGTCGCGCTCGCCGCCACGGTCTTCGTCACCGTGCCGCTCTGGTTCGACTCGCCGGACGCTCAGGCCCGCGCCGTCTTCCCGGGCGACCCCCACCTGCAGACCGATGCGGCCGTCGTGCGCTACGTCCGCTCGCACACCAGGCCGGGCCAGCGCATCTTCGTCATGTGGGCCGCCGCCGACCTCTACTACCTGGCGAACCGCGACCCGTCGTTCCGCTACATGTGGTTCCGCAACATCCAGGCCATCCCGGGCGCTCTCGGGCAGGCGCGGCGGATGCTCTCCGGGAAGCACCCGCCGGCGCTCGTCGTCGGGATCAACTCGCCCGGGTCGATGGATCCGTCGGGCCGGACGCAGAAGATCCTGGACGAGCGTTACCGGAAGGTGGCGACGGTCGAGGGCGTCCCGATCTACGCGCCCCGGTAGGTGGCGGCGATGCCCGCGGACTCACATGCGGAGCGGTACCTGCGGCTGGGGCTCGAGCTCGGCCGGCACGCCGACGACATCGTCGACTCCTACTTCGGCCCGCCCGAGCTGGCGGCCGCCGTGAACGCCGCCGACCCTGTCGACCCGGCCCGGCTGGCCGCGTCGGCGCAGGCGCTCCAGGGCGAGCTCGGCGACGGCTGGCTGCGGGACCAGGTCACGGGATTGCAGGGCTTCGCCGAGGTGCTCGTGGGCGAGTCGCGGCCGTATGCGGACGAGGTCGAGGCCTGCTACCTGCTGCGGCCGCCGCGCACCGACGAGGCGGTGTTCGCCGAGGTGCACGAGCGGCTGGAGGATCTTCTCCCGGGTGGGGGCACGCTCGCCGACCGCTACGACGCCCACCGCCGGTCGGCGTTCGTGGCCCCGGAGCGGGTCGGGCAGGTCGCGGCCGACGCGATCGAGGCGGCCCGGGCGTGCACCCGCGAGCTGGTCGACCTCCCCGACGGCGAGGGCGTCGACCTCGAGATCGTCCACGACGTCCCGTGGATGGGCTACTGCGCGTACGTCGGCGACCTGCGGAGCAGCATCTCGATCAACGGCGACCTCCCGCTCTCGTTCATCGACCTCGTCCGGCTCGCCATCCACGAGACCTATCCGGGCCACCATGTCGAGCGCTGCCTGAAGGATCAGGGCCTGGTGCGCGAGCGCGGCCTGCTCGAGGAGGCGATCGTGCTCCTGCCGACGCCCCAGTCGGTGATCGCCGAGGGGATCGCGTCGATCGCGCCCTCCGTCCTGCTCGACCGGGCGCCGGAGGTGTTCGCGGGCGTGGCGGACGCGGCGGGGATCGAGATGGATTTCCCCCGCGCCGTCGCCGTCGAGTCGGCGCTCGAGGAGGCCGGGTGGGTCGAGCTGAACGCC
>DATDIE010000357.1:0-6046 GCA_036521235.1 Acidimicrobiales bacterium
CACTTGGCGGGCTCCCAGTACGAGACCCGGGGATCGGTGAGGCCCGCCGTGACGAAGAGGTCGGGATAGGTGCGGTCCTTGCCTTCGGGGGTGGCGCCGGAGACGTTGTCGTACGGGGAGTACGAGAGCATGCGCCAGTAGGCGGACTCGTCGGCCAGGGGATTGCCCCACTCCTCCCACTCGCCGACGGTGAGTGGGAGCTCGTCGTCGAGCATGGTGGAGACGCAGTCGACGAACGGCACCTGGGCGACGAGGGCGCGGAAGAGGTCGGGGGCCTCGTTCGCCACGGCGCCGATGAGGAGGCCGCCCGCCGAGGCGCCGCGGGCGGCGAGGGTGTCGGCGCCCGCGATGCCGCGCTCGACGAGGTGACGGCCGCAGGCGATGAAGTCGGAGAACGTGTTGGCCTTGCGCTCCATCCGCCCGTCCTCGTACCAGCCGCGCCCCATCTCGCCGCCGCCTCGCACGTGGGCGATGGCGAAGACGACGCCGCGGTCGAGGAGCGAGAGGCGGTGGTGCGAGAAGGACGGGTCGATCGATATCTCGTAGGCGCCGTACCCGTAGAGGACGCATGGTGCCGGCAGGTCCAGTCCCTTGCGCTGGACGACCGAGATCGGGACCCGGGTCCCGTCCGGTGCGAGCGCCCATTCCCGATACGTCTCGTAACGGGCCGGGTCGAAGTCGCCCAGGACGGGCTCCTGCTTGAGCAGCGTCTCGACGCGGTCCTCGAGCCCGATCTGCAGGACGCTCGACGGCGTGACCATCGTCGTGCGCCCGATGCGCAGCACCGGTGCGTCGGGCTCGGCGTTGATGCTGAGCCAGGTCGTCGCGGGGCTGGCGGGCGAGGGGACCACCCAGCCGCCGGCCAGGGGATCGGCGCCGAAGGGGTCGGTCGTCCCGTCCCGGTGGTGGATCGCCGCGAGCGGCAGGACCCGGACCCTCGTCTCGGCCTCGGCCCGTTCGCTCAGCACGAGCGCGCCCGCGAACGCGTCGACGTCCTCGACGCGCACGCCGGGCCGGTGCGGGATCACCTCGCGCCACGCGTCGGCCGCGCCCGACCCGAGCTCGGTGTCGCGCGCCGCGATGACCCGGAAGTCAAGGGCGTCCTCGTTGGTGAGGGCGACGAACCAGCCCACGCCGCCGGCCGCGGGCGCCAGGTGGTCCAGGGCGTACTCGACGCCCTCGCGCCGGGCCATGACGACCGCGGGGTTGGCCAGCGGCTGGCCCGAGGGGATGGCCCGCCACTCGCTGGTGTTCGTGCTGTGCAGGCCGACCAGGATGAACGCGGCGTCGCGAGTCGTGCCGGTCCCGAGCGTGAAGCGGCGGTCGTCCTCCTCGTAGACCAACTCGTCGCCGGAGGGGTCGGTGCCCAGGCGGTGACGCCACAGCTGATAGGGCCGCTGGGCCTCGTCCATGCGGACGTAGAAGACGACGTCCGCTCCGGCGGACCAGGCGAGCCCGTAGCTGGTGTCGGGCACCGCCTCGGGCGCGGCGTCGGGGGACGTCTCGGCGTCGATGGGCCGGAAGCGCAGCTCGTACTTCTCGTCGCCCGAGCGATCGGCGGACCAGGCGAGCCAACGGTGATCGTGGCTCACCACGGCGCCCCCGACGGCGAAGTACTCGGATCCCTCGGCCTCCCGGTTCTCGTCGAGGAGGATCTGTTCCTCGTCGCCGGGCTCGCCCGCCGGCGGGAGCTCGTCGCGCCCCCGCGCCGGCCGGCGGCAGTGGATGGCGTAGCTCTTCCCCTCCTCGGTGCGCGAGTAGTACCACCAGGGGCCGCGGCGAGCCGGCACCGACATGTCCGTCTCCTTGATGCGGGCCTTCATCTCCTCGAAGAGGCCCTCGCGGAGGTCGGCCAGCGGCGCCGTCTCGGCGTCGGTGTAGGCGTTCTCGGCCTCCAGGTACGCCAGGACCTCGGGGTCCTCGCGGTCGCGCAGCCAGAACCAGGGGTCCTGGCGCTCGTCGCCGTGGGCGGTGATCACGTAGGGGCGCTGGGGTGCGGACGGTGGGCTGGCCATGATCCTCCGAGCCTGCCACGCTGATGCCGCTGGCCACACGGCCGTGAGGCGCCTGATGTGGGCGTTTCGCCTGGCCGGGGTAGTTGTTACTATCTAGATAGGGGAAATTCTCCCCTTCTCCCCTGAACCGAGGAGCCACATGGCGACAACGGATCTAGACCTCGGTCGCTATCAGCTCGGATGGAGCGACGCCGAGGACTACGTCTTCAAGCCCAAGAAGGGCCTGAACGAGGCCATCGTGCGCGAGATGTCGGAGATGAAGAACGAGCCCGAGTGGATGCGCAAGTTCCGCCTGCGCGCCCTCAAGAACTTCGAGCGCAAGCCGATGGCGCCGTGGTTCGCCACGCAGATGCCGCACCTCGACTTCGACGACATCTTCTATTACATCAAGCCGACCGGCGGGCAGGTGGACAAGTGGGAGGACCTGCCCGACGCCATCAAGAACACGTACGAGAAGCTCGGGATCCCCGAGGCGGAGCGCAAGTACCTCTCGGGCGTGACGGCGCAGTACGAGTCCGAAGTCGTCTTCCACCGCAACCGCGAGGACCTCGAGGCGCAGGGGATCCTCTTCACCGACATGGACACCGCGGTGCGCGAGTACCCCGAGATCGTCCAGAAGTGGTTCGGCAAGATCATCCCCCCCAACGACAACAAGTTCGCCGCGTTGAACTCGGCCGTATGGTCGGGCGGCTCGTTCATCTACGTCCCGCCGGGCGTGAAGGTGGACATGCCGCTGCAGGCGTACTTCCGGATCAACGCGGAGAACATGGGCCAGTTCGAGCGGACGCTCATCATCGCCGACGAGGGTGCGCAGGTGCACTACATCGAGGGCTGCTCGGCCCCGGTGTACTCGACCGACTCGCTGCACTCGGCGGTGGTGGAGCTCGTCGCGCTGCCGGGCTCGCGCATCACCTACACGACGATCCAGAACTGGTCGTCGAACGTCTACAACCTCGTGACCAAGCGGGCCCGGGCCGAGGCCGAGGCGCACGTCGAGTGGATCGACGGCAACATCGGCTCGCGCCTCACGATGAAGTACCCCTCCGTGTACCTCATGGGCCCCAAGGCGAGCGGAGAGGTCCTCTCGGTCGCCTACGCCGGCGCGGGCCAGCACCAGGACGCCGGCGCCAAGATGTACCACGTCGCGCCCGAGACGACGTCGACCATCGTCTCCAAGTCGATCTCCAAGGACGGCGGCATCACCACGTACCGGGGCAAGGTACACGTCGACCCCGAGGCGTACGGGGCGAAGTCGTTCGTGCGCTGCGACGCCTTGCTGCTCGACGACGAGTCGACGTCGGAGACCAAGCCCTACATGGAGGTCGGCGAGCGCAGCGCCCGCATCGGCCACGAGGCCACCGTGTCCAAGGTCGGCGACGACCAGCTCTTCTACCTGATGAGCCGGGGCCTGTCGGAGACCCAGGCCATGAGCATGATCGTGAACGGCTTCATCGAGCCGGTGACCCGGACGCTGCCCATGGAGTACGCGGTGGAGTGGAGCCGGCTGATCGAGCTGCAGATGGAGGGATCGGTCGGCTGAGGCCGGCCTCCACGCGTCTCGACCTCGGCCTCGGCATGGCACCATAGAGCCGTGCCGATGCGCGAGGAATGCGTCAATTTCCAGAGCCGTACCTACGCGTCCGGCGAGGCCGCCCGCTTCTGCCGTCTCGATCTGGCGCCCGAGGCGCCGTGGCGCTGCCCCGAGAACTGCCCCTCGTACCGCCCGCGGATGGCGGACGTGGGCTGGGTGCACGGCTCCTTGGTGGAGCCGGCCCTCGAGGACGAGCCCGAGGACGCCGGGGGCGACGTGGCGGAGTTGCTCGGGTCGGCCGAGGACATCGTGAACGAGGTCGCGCCGGGCGTGCTCGACGAAGTACGGGCCGAGGACGCCCGCAAGGACCGCGCCGCCAACCGCTGGTGGCGCCGCAAGCGCTGAGGCGCCGTCGGCGGGCCGTGCGCCTTCGCCTTCGCCCTAGCGACCTGTGAACTTGGGCGTCCGCTTCTCCATGAACGCAGTTATCGCCTCGACGAGGTCGTCGGAGGCGAGCATCCCGGCGTTCCACGTGGCCACGTAGTCGAGGCCGTCGGCCACGGTGCGCCCCTCGTTGGCGGCGAGGACGGCCTTGGTGCCTTGGACCGCGATGGGCGAGTTCGCCGCGATCTCCGCGGCCAGCGCGCGGGCCGCCTTCAACACGCCGTCGGCGTCGGTCGCCACGTCGTTGACCAGGCCGATCTCCTTGGCACGCTCGGCCGTGATGTCCTTGCCGGTGAAGGCCAGCTCGGCCAGGTGCCCGGCGTTGATGATCGCCGGCAGCCGCTGCAGGCTGCCGAGGTCGGCGACGATGGCGACCTTGGCCTCGCGCACCGAGAAGACGGCGTCGGCCGACGCCAGGCGGATGTCGCAGGCGGCGATGAGGTCGACGCCGCCGCCGATGCAGTAGCCGTGCACGGCCGCGATGACCGGCTTGGGGCAGTGCGCCACGGCGGTGATGGAGTCCTGCAGTCGGTGTACCTCGGTGCGGGCGCCGCGGGCCCGGGCCGCCATGGAAGCGGGGCGTGCGTCGCCACCGCCTCCGTCGCCTCCGCCTCCGCCGGCCAGCAGGTTGCCCATCGCCTTGAGGTCGAGGCCGACCGAGAAGTGCGGGCCCTTGGCCGCGATCACGACCACCCGCACGGAGTTTTCGTCGCTCACGGCGTCCATGGCCCGGGGCAGGTCCCGCCACAGGTCCATGCCCATGGCGTTGCGCGCCTCGGGGCGATCGAGCCACAGCGTGGCGATGTCCTCGTCCTGCTCGATGGTCAGGACCGGCGACTCGAACCCCGCGATTCCTTGGTTTTCACCCATGGCCCGAGAGGCTAACCGCCTGGTAATAACCCTGGTAATGGGCCAGTAGAGTGCATGGGCCGCATTCGCATCGTCCTTTCGCACCGAAAGAGGTTTGACCCTGTCCACCTTCAGCGCCGAGGGCTCCGCGAGCCTGGGCGGCCCCGACTGGCTCCGCCAGCGTCGAGCCGCCGGCTTCGAGGCTTTCTCGTCGACGCCACTGCCCTCCGAGACCGAGGAGGTGTGGCGCTATTCCCCTATCGACCAGTTGGCGCTCGACGACTTCGCCCCCGCCGTCGACGGGCCGTCCGGCGGCGACGCTGCGGCCGGGCGCGCGCTGCTCGAGTCGCTGCGCGGCGCGCTGGGGCACACCGCCGCCAGTGTGCTGGTGCACGGCGGGCGCGCCGTCGACTCGACGTGGACCGGCGCCGCCAACGGTGCCGCCACGGCGCTGTCCTTCGGGCCGGCCGACGACGTGGGCGCGTCCGCCGACATGCTCGGCACCGTCCAGCGCGGCGGGGACGCCCTGGTGCGACTGAACGACGCGTTCATGGTCGACCCCGTCTTCGTCGACGTCGCGGCCGGGGCGACGGTCGATGCCCCCGTGCTCGTCGTGCACTGGTGCGAGCCCGGTGCGGCCGCCTTCCCGCGGACGGTTGTCCGCGCCGGGGAGGGGGCGACGGTCTCGGTGGTCGAGGTGTTCGCGGGTCCCGACGGCGCCGCACGTTCCCTCGTGGTGCCGGTCACGGAGCTGTCGGCCGGTGACGGCGCGTCGGTGTCGTACGTGTCCCTCCAGGTGCTGCCCGACTCGGCCTGGTCGATCGCCCGCCTGGCGGCGTGTGGGGGCGGAGACTCGTCGGTCCGCACCTTCACCGTGGGGCTCGGCGCCGCCTACGACCGCATCCGGACCGACGTCACGGTCGACGGCCGCGACGCCCGCAGCGAGATCCTCTCGGCGTATCTGGGCGATGGCGCACAGGTGCACGACATCCGGACGCTGCAGGACCACGCGGCGCCGAAGACCACGAGCGAACTGTTGTGCCAGGGCGCGGTGGCGGGCCGGTCACGCTCCGTCTACAGCGGCCTCATCAGGGTGCACCGGGGAGCGGTGCGCAGCGACGCCCGGCAGACGAACCACAACCTCGTCCTCGACGAGGGCGCGCACGCCGACTCCGTCCCCAACCTCGACATCCTCGAGAACGACGTG
>DATDIE010000358.1:0-13067 GCA_036521235.1 Acidimicrobiales bacterium
CGCCCGCAGCCCCGCCCGCCGCCCCGCCCGCCGCCCCGCTCAGCGATTCAGCACGCGCCAGCGCCGCCTCGCCCCGGTTGATGTGCAACGCGTCCCAGGAACGACGGTCCTGGTCGAACAGCAACACCGGCGCGCCCGACGAATCGGTACGCGCCCGCAGCCGAGACGATTGGAACTCCATCAGCGCGACCAACCCGTGCACCTCGGGCTCGTCGGGCACCAAGGAGGCCAGCACGCGACCCAGCCGCAGCGCCTCGCCGCACAGCTCGGGCCGCAACCAGTCCTCGCCCGCGGTGGCCGAGTAGCCCTCGTTGTAGATGAGATAGATCACCTCGAGCACGGCGTCCAGCCGCACCGCGCGGTCCGACCCGCCCGGGACCTCGAACGGCACGCCTGCCTTGGCGATCGTCTTCTTGGCCCGCACGATGCGTTGCGCGACGGTGGCCTCCGAGTCGAGATACGCCCGGGCGATCTCGGGCACGGTGAGGCCGCCGACCAACCGCAGGGTCAACGCCACCCGAGCGGGCACCGCCAGGACCGGGTGGCACGCCACGAAGATCAGGCGGAGCCGGTCGTCGCCGATCTCGTCGTCGAAGTCGAAGTCGGAGCCGGAGCCGGAGGCTCCGGTCTCTTCCGAGGACGTCGTCGACCCCGACAACCCACGGCCCATCTCGGCGTACTTGTCCGCCAGCACTCGGTCACGCCGGAATCGATCCACGGCTTTGCGCTTTCCCACGGCGGTGAGCCACGCCCCCGGGTTGCGCGGCGTGCCCTCGGTCGGCCACTGGCGCAGCGCGTCGACGAGTGCGTCCTGCGCCAGCTCCTCGGCCAGCCCCAAGTCGCCCCCGCTCGCCCGGGCCAACGCCGCCACGACCCGGGGGAACTCGATACGGAACACCGCCTCCACCGCGGCAGTCGAATCGGTGGCCGACACGCCACCGATTCAACCACCACGTCAGGACACCTGGCCTGGGGCTCGAGCTGCGCCTATTCGGCCCCCGAGACGGGCCGGACCCGCACCTCGCCCTCGCCGAGCACGCTGACGAAGCGCTTGGACCACTCGACCGCCTCGTCCAGGTCCCGGCACTCCATGAGCGCCCACCCGCCGACGAGCTCCTTCGCCTCGGCGAACGGCCCGTCGACGACGGTGAACTTGCCGTCGTTGAGGCTGATCTTCACGCCTTCCGACGTCGGGGCGATGCCGCCGGTGGCGACGATCACGCCGGCCGCGATGGCCTCCTGCACGAACTTGCCCATCTCCTCGTAGAGCTCGGGACGGGGTGGTGCGCTCGGCATGTCGGTCTCGCTGGCGAGGGTGTATCCGAAGAATCGCATGATGGTGCTCCTTTCTCGGTGGGGCGCCGATCGCCTCACTCTGACAGAAGCGTCGAACGAGCCCCCGCCGAATCGACACGCGGCGGCAAAATTTCGAATTTGGTTCGGGCGGCCGCCCCGGACGCGCCAGACCCCGAGGCGGCGGGCCCACCAGCCACCGCCCCGGCCTGCGGCCTTGACCGCTTGCAAGACCGGTTCGTACTCTCCTCGCACAGAGCCGTCGATCACCAGGGGGTGGCGCATGTCCAGTACAGGTGAAGTCCGCATGCTGATCGGGGGCGACCTCGTCGAGGCCGCCTCGGGGAAGCGCTTCGACAACATCAACCCCGCCACCGAGGAGGTGCTGGGCCAGGTGGCCGACGCGGATGCCGAGGACATGAAGCGAGCCATCACGGCCGCCCGCACCGCCTTCGACGAGACGGACTGGTCGACCAACCGCGCACTCCGCAAGCGCTGCCTCGAGCAACTCCAGGCGGCACTCGAGTCCGAGCGCGAGGAGCTGCGCGAGGAGATCATCGCCGAGGTGGGCTCGCCGCGGATGATGACGTTCGCCGCCCAGGTCGATTGGCCGCTCACCGACGCCCTGGGGTGGCCGGCCCGGATGATCGACGAGTTCCCCTTCGAACGGACGCTGCCCGACTCCGAGATGATGGGCATGGCCAGCCGCCGGGCGGTCTACAAGGAGCCGTTCGGGGTCGTGGGCGCCATCATCCCGTGGAACTACCCCGTCGAGGTCACGCTCAACAAGCTGGGACCGATCCTGGCGACGGGCAACACGGTGATCATCAAGCCGGCGCCCGACACGCCGTGGAACGCCACCCGCCTCGGCCGTCTCATCGCAGAGAAGACCGACATCCCGGCCGGCGTCGTCAACGTCGTCACGTCGTCGGACCACCTGGTGGGCGAGGAGCTCACGCTGTCGCCCGAGGTGGACCTGATCTCGTTCACCGGCTCGACCGCCACCGGCAAGCGCATCATGGAGAAGGGCGCGGCCACGCTGAAGCGCGTGTTCCTGGAGCTGGGCGGCAAGTCGGCCATGATCGTCTGCGACGACGCCGACTTCGCCTCGGTGGTGCCGGGCGGCGCCATGGTCTGCGTCCACGCCGGTCAGGGCTGCGCCATGCAGACGCGCATGCTGCTGCCCCGCTCGCGCTACGACGAAGGCGTCGAGATGGTCAGCGCGGCGATGGCCGGCGTGCCGTACGGGGACCCCGGCAAGGACGACGGCGTCCTGATGGGGCCCGTGATCAGCGCCCGCCAGCGCGACCGGATCCTGGGCTACATCGAGAAGGGGCAGGAGGAGGGGGCCAAGCTCGTCGTTGGTGGCGGGCGCCCGGCGCACCTGCCCAAGGGTTGGTTCGTCGAGCCCACGCTCTTCGTCGACGTGGACAACTCCATGACGATCGCCCAGGAGGAGATCTTCGGACCCGTGCTGGCGGTCATCCCCTACGAGGACGACGACGACGCCGTCCGCATCGCCAACGAGAGCTCGTACGGGCTTTCGGGTGGCGTGTTCTCGGCCTCCGAGGACCGGGCGACCGCCATCGCGCGCCGCATCCGCACCGGCTCCATCGGGGTCAACGGCGGGCTCTGGTACGGCGCTGACTCGCCGTACGGCGGTTACAAGGACAGTGGGATCGGGCGCCAGTGTGGCCTCGAGGGTTTCGAGCAGTACCTCGAGACCAAGGCCATCGCCTGGCCCGGCGGCTGACCGCTCAACGGCCCCACTCATCCAGCAGCTCGTCGACCGTGGCGAGGCGCGCCACGAAGGCGAGGCTGTGCTTGAGCATCGACGCGTGGTGCGACGCCGGCGTGCCGACGGACGCGTCGGTCGCCACCGTCACGGCGAAGTCCTCGTCGGCCGCGCCCACGACGGTGAGCGGAATGGCCAGGTTGGTCGAGACCCCGGCCACGACGACCTCCTCGACGCCGAGGTTGCGCAGGATGCTCAGCACCTCGGTGCGGTAGACGGGCGAGATCCCCTGGTGCCGCGGCAAGACCAGGTCGGCGGCGTCCACGCCGATCTCGGGGATGACCTCCATGGCGGGGTGCGACTCGTCCCACTCCGCGTTGGAGCTGGTCCTCCGCATGAGCGGCGCCTTCCGGCTGGCGCTGTTGCCGCCGGCGAGCGGCAGGTAGGTGAGGTGCACGACCCGCGCGCCCGCGGCACGGGCTCCGCCGGCCAGGCGTCCCATGGACTGGCGCGCCGGCTGCGCGGCCTCGGCGAGGGCCGGGAGGATCGAGAGGTCCCCGATCACCCCCCGCTGGCACTCGATGAAGAGGACGGCGCTCAGCCGGGGATCGCTCATTGCTGCAGTACCGAGGGGAGGAGTTCAGCCGCCGCCGTCGCTACGCGACGACGCCCGAGACCTTGAGGTCGATCACCTCGTCGGAGGAGCAGCCGATATCGGCCAGGATCTCGTCGCACTGCTCGTTGAACTCGGGCGCGCGCCTGACGGGCGCCGGTTCGCCGGCGAACTGCACCGGTGTGGTCACGAGTTGGAACTCGGTGCCATCGGCGGTGGCGGTCTCGCCGAGATAGCCGTTCGCCTCGACCTGGGGATCGGTGGTCAACTCGAGGCTGTCCTGGGCGAAGGCCCACTGCCCATCGAATGAGGCCAGGCGTTCGCGCCACACGCTCAGGGGCGCTGAGCGGAAGATCTCCGCCAGGATGTCGCGCGCCTCTCTCGCGTTGGCGGCGAGCTGCTCGTGCGAGTCGAACCGCTCGTCGGTGATGAGGTCCTCGCGTCCGAGCACCGTGCACGCGCTGGGCCAGTACTTGTACCCCTGGAGGCAGGTGAAGGCGAGGAACTTGTGGTCCTCGGTCTGGTACGTGCCGACGAGCGGGTTGGTGGGAGCCGCTCCGCCGCCAGTGCTCGGCCCCGGTCGCCACGGCATGTTCAGCTGCAACGACAGCGCGATGGCGGGGCTCATCGCCCACATCCCGACGCCGAGCAGGGAGACGTCCACCGTCAACGCCTCACCCGTGCGCTCGCGGTGGAACAGCGCGCCCAGGATCCCACCGGCGATCGTCATGCCGCCGATGGAGTCGCCGTAGCCCGGGCCCGGCTGCCCGATCAGGTAGTCGACGTCGGTCGGCGTCGAGCCCATCGCGCTGCCCGCCCGGCACCAGTAGCTCAGGAAGTCGTAGCCGCCGCGATCGGCCTCGGGGCCGCGCTCGCCGCCGCCGGTTCCGGCCACGTAGATGATGTTGGGGTTGTGCGCGCGCAGGTCTTCGCACTCGATCTTCAGCTTCTTGCGCACCGCCGGCAGCTTGTTGGTGAGAAAGACGTCGGACGTCGCCGCCAACCGGTAGATCAGGTCGAGACCCTGAGGGGTCGCGATGTCGATGCCGATGCTCTTCTTCCCCCGGTTGGAGTGCTCCAACAGCACGTGCACCGCGCCCATGGAGGGCATGACGCCGCTGGCGGCCAGGCCCCGCATGGCGTCGCCCCGCTCGGGATGCTCGACCTTGATGACGTCCGCGCCCCAGTCAGCGAGGACGGCCGACGCCGCCGGGACGAAGGTCTGTTCGGCCACCTCGAGGATGCGAACCCCTTCCATGATGTCTGCCAACTGAATGCCTCCCCTGGGCGGGCGTGCGGAGGCGCGCCGTGAAATGGTTTCGACCGTTGATTCAAGCAGACGGCCGCGGCGACCTCACATTCGAAGGTCGAGCTCGGCCAGCACCTGCGCCGTGTCGGCGCCGAGCTCGGGCGCGGTCCGCACGACTGGTCGCGCCCGAGGCGGCTCGACGGGCACCGCTTCGGAGACGGACAACGTCGGACCCGCCAGCGCCGCACTCACGTCCGCCATGGACACGTCGAGGAGCCAGCGTCCGCCCGAGGCCAGCGCGTCGAGGCACGTGCGAGCCGCCGCCAGCCCGGTGACCGGGTCGGCGACCGCGTCGGCGCAGAACATCGCCGTACCGGCGTGCCACACGACCAGTCCGCCGCCCGCCGCGGCGTCGTCACCGAACGCGACCCGTTTCCTGCCGTCGCCGGCACGCCCGTACCCGGTAATAGAGGTCCAGATCTGTGGCCCTCCGCCCGCCACCTCACGCTGAGCGCTGATGCCGAGTTGCTCCAGTGCCCGTGGCCGGCTGGCCTCGAGCACGACGTCGGCCCGCGCCACGAGGGCGCGCAGCGCGGCAACACCAGCGCGGCTGTGGAAGTCCAGCGCAACGGACCGCTTGCGCCCGTTCAAGAGATCGAAGAAGGCGGCCGGCCCGCGCCGCGCCCCGTCCGGGCGGCTCGTCGACTCCACCTTGATGACCGAAGCGCCGGCGGACGCCAGCAGGTCGCCGCACAGCGGCCCGGCCCAGAGGGCGGAGAGGTCCACGACGACGAGGTCTGCGAGCTCACGCGCCGGAGCTTCACCCAGAGGGACCCGGACCACACCCGGCCTGCCGGTCGCCTCACCGACCCGCGCCACCGGCAGCCCCAAGAGAGCCGCACGCGCCAACAGCTCGTCGGTGTCGCGGCGGGCCACGGCATCGGCGACCGCGGACCACGCCGCCGGTGCCGTCTGCGGGGCGGCGTCGAGTTCGAGCCAGGCCGGCACGACCTCGAAGTCGTCGTCGCGCGCGAGCGACACGGCCACGAATCCCTCGCTGGATCGCAACAGCCGACAGCTCCCGCCGCAGCTCGTCGTGCCCCGGCGCCACAGGCCCATGTGGGCCGCCCGCTCGCCCAGCAAGGCGGGCGCATCGAGATCTGGGAAGGGACGCGCCAGCTCGTCGACGCCGTCGACGAGGCCCTCGGGTGGGCCGAGCGGCTGTTCGGGGGGCCCAGTGAGCGCCATCGCGCCGCTGGCCGCCCAGCGTCGGACCCGGGAGTCGTCCATCGCGGCAGGGTAACGTCTCGCGATTCTCGAACTCTTGAGCGCCGAGGCACTGCTGGCCGAGCTGCGCAGCGACGTCCCGCCCGAGCGCAGCGTCCCGGTCCGAGTTTCTCTCCACGGTGGTCTCGGCGTACCCCAAGGCGTGAGCGCGGAGCGCCTGGTCAGCCTTCCCTTCGTCGTCGTCGGCGTGACGGAGGGCCCGGTGGATCCGGGCTGGCTCGAGCTGTGCGACGTCGCCCTCTCCGTGGGTGACCCGACGCTGGATCGCGTCGAGGAGAACCTGGCCGCCTCGCCGGTGGCCGCGACGGCGCTCGCGCTGCTGCTCCGAGGTGCCGAGCGCCGATCGATCGCCGAGGGCCTCGTCGCGGAGTCGGCGTCCTACTCGGTCCTCCAGTCCGGACCGGAGTTCGCGGCCTGGCGCGCCGCCCACCCGCCGCGCCCCGAGCGCGACGAGGGACCGCGCCTGCGGACCGAGCTTCGCAACGACACGCTCCTGCTCACCCTGACCCGGCCCGCACGACTCAACGCGCTCGACGCCCAGATGCGCGACGAGCTCGTCGAAGCACTCACCTTGGCCGCCGCCGATCCCGGTATCACCAGCGTCGAGTGGCGCGGTGAAGGGCGAGCGTTCTGCACCGGCGGCGACCTCGACGAATTCGGCTCTCGCCCGGACCCCGCGACGGCGCACCTGGTGCGGCTGCAGCGAAGCGTCGGCCGTCTCCTCGCCCAACTCGAAAAGCCGACCGTCAGCTACGTGCACGGAGCGACCATGGGCTCTGGTATCGAGCTCGCGGCGTTCACCACGACGGTGGTGGCCGCGGCGGACACGCAGATCGCGTTGCCCGAGATCGGCCTTGGCCTCGTGCCCGGAGCTGGCGGGACGGTCAGCCTGCCCCGTCGCATCGGGCGACTGCGCACCGCCTACCTGGCCTTCACGGGGTCGGTGATCGACGCAGCAACGGCTCTCGAGTGGGGCCTCGTCGACCGCCTCGAGGACTAATGAGCGAGACCGTCCGTTTATTGGGACCCCTGGTGAGCGCATCTGGCTCTCCGTGACGGCAACCGCCATCGTCGAGGCTGCCTCGAGCTGACATCCAGCCGGTGTCTCCCGGGGAAGGGGAACTCTGCGAGCGAGCCTCTACGATCAACGCGTGAGTTCGCCGTCGGATCCGGGTCACCGCCACGTCGCGGCACCGCCGCATGCCCAACGCGCCCGGGGCGCCGCGGCAGCCAATGATCCGTTCCCGGGCGTCGAGAAGGTCCGGCCCGGACTGTGGAGCATCCCCGTCCCGCTGCCCAACAACTCCCTCCGCTACGTGCTGGTCTACGTCTTCGAGACGGACCAGGGCCCGTACCTCATCGACGCTGGTTGGAACACCGACGACGCCTTCAACTCCTTGCAGAGCGGCTTGAGCGAGGTGGGGTGCGACGTGGCGGACGTGCAAGGCGTCCTGGTGACGCACATCCATCCCGACCACTACGGATTGGCCGGGCGTATTCGGGAGGCCTCTGGGGCGTGGATCTCCTTGCACCCTGCCGACGCCGAACTGATCCACGACCGCTACGACGAGCCCGACGACCTGCTCGACCGCGTGGCCGCAGCGCTCCGCCGGATGGGGGCGCCGGCCGAAGAGCTCGAGCCCTTGCAGAACGCGGCGATGCCGGTGCGGTCCCTGGTGGACCCGGTCCTGCCGGACGTGCTGCTCGAGGACGGGGCGAAGCCCGAGGTGCCTGGCTGGGACCTCACGGCGATCTGGACGCCGGGCCACTCGCCGGGGCACCTGTGCTTCTACGAGGCGCGCCAGGAGTTGATGCTGTCGGGCGACCACGTGTTGCCGCGCATCACGCCCAACATCCCCTTCCACCCCCAGGCGGGTGCGAATCCTTTGGGCGACTACCTCGCGTCGCTCGACAAGCTCGAGCCCTACGAGGTCCGTGAGGTGTTGCCGGCGCACGAGTACCGCTTCGACGACCTGCACACCCGTCTGGAGGAGCTGCGCCAGCACCACCGCGACCGCTTCAAGGAGGTCGTCGCACTCCTGTCCGAAGGTCCGCACACGGCCTGGGACATCGCCTCGCACATGCGGTGGTCGCGGTCGTGGGACGACATTGCCGGCTTCATGCGCCGCGCCGCGGTCGGCGAGACGGTCTCCCACCTGCGAGCGCTCGAGATCGACGGCGTGGTCCAGGTCGAGGACGGCGAGCCGGCGTTGTGGTCCCTCACCGAGCGAGCCGCCGAACAACGCGGGCGCTGAACCGGGCCGGGCGGAGGAGCGGGCGCGTCGCCTAGCCTCTCTCTCGCGCACAACGGATGAGGTGGTGCGGAATGACGGTCGCATTCGCCCTCTCGGGGGGCGGCAACTTGGGTGCCATGCAGGCCGGGGGCATGCGGGCACTCATCGAGGCGGGCATCGAGCCTGGCCTCTTGACCGGGTCCTCCATCG
Source organism: Acidimicrobiales bacterium (assembly GCA_036521235.1). Classification (GTDB taxonomy): domain Bacteria; phylum Actinomycetota; class Acidimicrobiia; order Acidimicrobiales; family RAAP-2; genus Bog-473. The sequence goes on from DATDIE010000358.1 coordinate 8,622, forward strand.
GCGCGCTCAACGCAGCGTTCTACGCGACGCATCCGGGGATCGAAGGATGCCAGGCGCTCGAGACCGCATGGAGCGACCTGCGCCGTCAGGAAGTCTTCCGGTTCGATCTGTCGCGTGCCATCGCTGGCTTCATCGGACTGCGTGACCACCTGGTGACGACCAAGAAGCTGAAGACGATCATCCACGAGTGGCTGGGCATCGAACGGATCGAGGAGTCGACCGTCCCGTTTGCCGCCGTCGCCACCGACGCGCTGTCCGGCGAGATCGTGCTGATGACACAGGGCGAGGTGGCGTCCGCGTTGCTGGCGTCGGCGGCCATCCCGGGCATCTTTCCCCCCGTACGTCGCGACGGTCGCTGGTTGGTCGACGGTTCGCTGTCCGCCGGTTGCCCGGCGATCGAGGCGCTCGAGTTGGGCGCCGACGAAGTGTTCGCGTTCCTGACGACGACGGCCCCGAGACGGAAGCCGCCTCGAGGGGCCGTGGCGGCCGCCATGAACAGCGTGTCGTTGCTCACCTCAAAGCTGCAGGCCACACGGCTCGAGAGCGCCGAGACCCTTGCTTCCCAAAGCGGCGGCGCCGTCTACTTCGTGCCGTCGCCGTTCCCGGAGGCGCCCTCACCCTTCGACTTCAGCCAAGGCGCCACGCTGGCGGGCGCCGGCTACGCCCGCGCCACGGAGTGGATCAGCCAGCTGGCCTTCGGCGCGCCCCCGGCCGAGCAGCCACGCGGAACGGCCGACGTCTAGTTCGCTGGGGCGACGCCGAGGGCGCGGGCGCAGAAGGACCGGACCTGGCGCGCCATTTCGTGGCGCGGACCGGGCCAGTCACGTGAGGGAGTCAGCCCGGCGGCAGACCAGACGACGGCACGGATCAGCGAAGCGTCCGCGGCCGGATCGGCCTGCGGGAACGACCCGTCAGCGGCGCCAGCCGCCAGGAGCGCTTCGAGTGGTGCCATGAGCAGCTTGGAGGCATGGCGCGTCTCTTCCGCGTAGCCGCTCGCCCGCATCGCGCCGGGCGAGCCCAGCACCCTCACCCGGGCGGCCTTGGCCCGGTGCTGTCCCAGGCTCAGGATCTCGTCGATCCAGGCGTCGAGCGCCGCCCGCGGCGACGGCGCCGCGTCGACCTTGGCGTTGAGCTCCGCTGCGGCGTTCTCCGCCTCGCGGCGGTAGAGCGCGCACAAGAGCTGGTCCTTGGACTCGAAGTGGCGGTAGAACGACCGCGTCGAGAGGTTCGCCTCGCCCAAGATGTCGGCCACCGACACGTCGACGTAGCCGTTGCGGCCCATGACCTCCATGGCGGCGTCGAGAAGGATGCGCAACTCGTCCTCGGACTCGAACCGGCGCGGGCGACCGGTCCTCGACGGCGCCGAGACCGCCTTCGGGTCGGTCACCCGTCCAACGAGGCCGCCAGGATGGGGACCTCGGCCAGCGAGCGCAGGCCGTCGTTGAGGTGCGTGCAACAGTCGACGGAGCGCAGCTGGGCCAGCACCTCACTGCGCAGCGCGCGCAGGTCGGTGCCGTTCATCCTGGGGGCGTTCGGCGCGGCGAGCGGGCACTCGGGATACGGGAGCACCCGCGGGACCGCCTCCACTGTCTGCAGCACCCCAGTGTCCCGATCGGCCGAGCCGAGCATCTGGTACTCGTGCAGCACGACCGGAGGGCCTTCGGGAACCGAGCAGGTGTCACGGAACATGGCATCGAACTCCAGGCGGTCGCCCTTCTCCCACACGTCGATTCGCCGGGCCCGGCACATGACGATCTCGGGACCGTCGTCGAGGCGGTGCCAGCCGAGGGGATCGGCGGCGTTGGACAGCGACGGGGCGAGCGGCGTGTTGGAACTGACGCCGCGCAGCGTGCCGTTGGGGAACAGCGCGCTGGAGCCGTCGCGGAAGCCCGAGCAGATGCCGCGCATGTCCTTCTGCGGGCCGCTGCCGAGCCGCTCGCGCATGCCGGGGACGACGGCGGCCCAGCGGAAGTAGGCGAAGCCCGAGATCAGCGTCGTACCGGCGATTTCGTCCACGAGCAGGTGGAGCGGCGTGCCCGCCTCGACCTGCTCGGGCAGTTCTTGCGCGATGGCCGAGCGCAGGTTGCCCCCGGCGCGAGAGCCGACCAGGCGTCGCAGCGCCTCGTAGGCGGGGTCGCTCTCGATGCGCAGGACGTTCCGCTCTCGGCCCGTGGCCACGGTGAGCTCGGACTCGTCCAGGACCGTGGGCTCTCCGCTGGCGGGAGTGAGCAGGTCGCGGGCGTGGCCCTTGAGGTGCAGCTCGTTGCCGAACCCTTCCGGCCAGAACATGAGCATCGTCGAGGTCCGGCGAACAGATCCCGGCCGCCGCTCCGGTGGGACGGCAACCGGGTCGGCCGGGGCCGGAGCCAAGGCCGTCATCGTGAGGGCCCCTGTTCGCAAATCATGTTTCATGGTAGCGACGGCCGTTGGCGGGGCGGTATTTGGGCCGGGGGCTCCGCGCCGGCGCCTCGAAGAGCGAGATTCACAGCGAACTCTTAGGTCGCTTTGTCACTTTCCTCACATTTCGCGCCGATAGTTGTCCCATGCGCGTGCACAAGGGAAGGGCGGTGGCGGCGGGGATCCTGTGCGCCATCGCCGCGACGGTGGCGGTGTGGAGCGGTCCGCTCTTTGCTGCATCGAGTTCCCTTCACGCCGGCGGACAGGCTCAGGCGCACGCGAGCACCGCGAACCACACTGCCCGCTAAATCGACACGGCCGACTCCCTAGTCGATCGCGGTTTGCGTGCGACACGGCGGAGTCGGAAGGAATCCCCGCGATAGCCCGGGATTTGTCTGCCTGGGCTCAGGGCCAGCGGATTGATTTGTCCAGCTCCCATGAAGCGGGAAGGGTGTAGCGCATGAGTCCCGACGAGAACACTCACGCAGAGCCCGTCCTGGTGAAGGAGCGCAGGGGCGCTGTCTCCGTCCTGCGGCTGAACCGACCCGAGGCGCGCAACTCCCTCAATCCCGAGCTCCTCACGGAGATCGGCCTCGGCATGGTGGAGGCCGAGAACGATCCTGATGTGCGGGCTGTGGTGCTGACCGGCACCGGTGACAAGGCCTTTTGCGCCGGCATGGACCTGCGGGCCTTCGCCGAGGGCGGTTCCGTCGGGGGGTCGCCGGAGGGTATGCAGGGCTTCGTCCGCTTCACCCAGGGCGACATCGGCGTGCCGATCGTCGGGGCCGCCAACGCGACGGCGGTGGCCGGCGGGTTCGAGCTGCTGCTCGGATGTGACGTGGTCGTGGCGTCGGAGTCGGCGTCCTTCGGACTGCCAGAGGTCAAACGCGGGTTGTTCGCCGCCGGTGGCGGGGTGTTCATCAGTACGCGCATCCCGCTCGCGGTGGCGCTGGAATTGACGTTGACGGGTGATCCGATCGACGCGAGCCGCGCCGCGTTGCTCGGTCTGATCAATCAGGTGGTGCCGGCGACTGAGGTGCTCGAGGCGGCGATCGCGCTGGCCGAGCGCATCGCACGCAACGGGCCCCTGGCGCTGCAGGCGACCAAGCAGATGGTGCGGACGGCGTCGACCGACCTCGAGAAGGCGCGCGAGCTGGCGGCCGAGTGGCAACCCAAGGTGTTCGGGAGCGAGGACGCGAAGGAGGGGGCGACCGCCTTCATCGAGAAGCGCGACCCGGTATGGAAGGGGCGCTGAAGCGCATCCGTTCCGCGGGAACCTGGGAGCGGCCTGCGTATTTCCGACACGGCCGTGAGAAACGCGCGTTCCGCCGAATTCCGGGCGATTTTTGAACGGAAAGTGAAAATATCCGGCGCAAATGCTTGTTTCGAATGCACTGTCGGTGCTACTAAACACCTGGCAGTAGATGAACCCTGGCAAGGCGGTTGGGGAGCCGGCAGGGACAGAGAGCCGAATTTTGGCGAAACCGGGAGGCCTCACAGATGCGTAATCGTCGTCGTTCCATGTCCTTTCGATCCGGCAGAAGCCGGCTGGCACCAATCGGCATCAGCCTCGTCAGCGGGTTGGCGCTCGTTACGGGATTTGTGGTGAGTTCGGAGTCGTTCGCCGCGTCTGCGGGTGCGTCCGGCACGAGTCAACAACCGCAGCCGTCCAAGCCCCCGTCGCACCCCTCGTCGGCCAGTCCGAACCTCGGAAAGACGGCGCCGACGGTGAATTCGACCCCGCACCTGATCCCGCACACTTCGATCAACCAGACATTCACGGTGAACACCCAGAACGACACCGACTTGGCGACCCCCGGTTCGACGAGCTGTGTCGACGGCGACGGGAACTGCAGCCTGCGGGCAGCGATCGAAGCTGCCAACAACGACGCTCCGAACGTCGATCAGATCAACGTCCCGGCCGGCTACGACATCCCACTGACCGAGGCGAGTGAGATCGACATCACGAACTCCATGTTCATCTCAGGAGTAGGCAGCGGTGCCTCCCCCATTGTCGACGGGCTGGGAGCCACAGAGGACTTCTACCTC
>DATDIE010000359.1:0-3277 GCA_036521235.1 Acidimicrobiales bacterium
GAGCGGGCCCACCGCGAGCTCGAGGTGGGCGGCGAGTACCAGTGGCGCCGCGAGGGCGAGTTCCACCTCTTCAACCCCAAGACCGTCTTCAAGCTGCAGCACGCCCCCCGGGCGAAGCGCTACGACATCTTCAAGGAGTACAGCACCGCCGTCGACGACCAGGCCTCGAAGCTGGGGACGTTGCGGGGGCTGCTGCGGCTGAAGCCGGCCCCGGGCGGGCCCCTCCCGGTCGAGGAGGTGGAGCCGATCTCGTCCATCCTGACCCGCTTCTCCACCGGCGCCATGTCCTACGGCTCCATCTCGGCCGAGGCGCACCAGACCCTGGCCATCGCCATGAACCGCCTCGGCGGCCGCTCCAACACGGGCGAGGGCGGCGAGGACGCCGACCGCTTCACGCCGGACGCCAACGGCGATCTCCGCCGGAGCGCCATCAAGCAGGTGGCCTCGGGGCGCTTCGGCGTGACGGGGGAGTACCTGGTCAACGCCGACGACCTGCAGATCAAGATCTCCCAGGGCGCCAAGCCCGGCGAAGGCGGACAGCTCCCCGGCGCCAAGGTCCACCCGTGGATCGCGCGGACCCGTTCGTCGACTCCTGGGGTGGGGCTGATCTCGCCGCCGCCGCACCACGACATCTACTCCATCGAGGACATCGCCCAGCTCATCCACGACCTCAAGTCGTCCAACCCGCGCGCCCGGGTGCACGTGAAGCTGGTGGCCGAGGTCGGCGTGGGCACGGTGGCCGCCGGGGTGGCCAAGGCCCACTCCGACGTGGTCCTGATCTCCGGGCACGACGGCGGCACGGGCGCCGCGCCGCTGACGTCGCTCAAGCACGCTGGCATTCCCTGGGAGATCGGACTGGCCGAGACCCAGCAGACGCTGCTGGCCAACGGACTGCGCGACCGCATCGTCGTCCAGGTGGACGGGCAGATGAAGACGGGACGCGACGTGATCATCGGCGCGCTGCTCGGTGCGGAGGAGTACGGCTTCGCATCGGCGCCGCTCGTGGTCTCGGGCTGCATCATGATGCGCGTCTGCCATCTCGACACCTGCCCCGTCGGCATCGCCACGCAGAACCCGGCACTCCGGGCCAAGTTCAACGGCAAGCCGGAGTTCGTCGAGACCTACTTCGAGTACATCGCCGCGGAAGTGCGCGAGCTGCTGGCTTCGTTGGGCCTGCGCTCGCTGGACGAGGCCATCGGCCGCGTCGACCTGCTCGACACCGAGGAGGCCGTGACCCACTGGAAGGCGGCGGGCCTCGATCTCTCGACGGTGCTGGCCGAGCCCGACGTCCCCGCGGACATGGGGCGCCGGCAACGGGTCGAACAGGATCACGGGCTGGAGAAGGCGCTCGACCATGCCTTTCTGGGCGAGTGCGCACCGGCCCTGGACGACGCCACGCCGGTGTCGTTGGCTCTGCCCATCACCAACGTGGACCGCACGGTGGGGACGCTGCTCGGCTCGGAGATCAGCCGGCGCTACGGCGCGGCCGGGCTGCCCGACGACACGATCTCGCTGACCTTCACCGGCTCGGCCGGGCAGAGCTTCGGTGCGTTCGTGCCGAACGGCGTGACGATGCGCCTCTACGGTGACGCCAACGACTACTTCGGCAAGGGGCTCTCGGGCGGGCGACTGGTCGTGCGCCCACCGGAAGGCTCGCCGTTCGCCGCCGAGGACCAGATCATTGCGGGCAACGTGATCCTCTACGGCGCCACCGCCGGTGAGGTCTTCGTCCGCGGCCAGGTGGGGGAGCGCTTCTGCGTCCGCAACTCGGGCGCCACCGCCGTCGTCGAGGGCGTGGGCGACCACGGCTGCGAGTACATGACGGGCGGGCTCGTCGTGGTACTGGGGCCGACCGGCCGCAACTTCGCCGCGGGCATGTCGGGCGGGATCGCCTACGTCTACGACCCCGGCCGGACGTTCGGGCAGCGGGTCAACCTCGACAAGGTCGATGTGGAGCCACTCAGCCCGGACGACGCCGCCACCGTGCGCGCCCTCGTGGAGCGGCACGGCTACGAGACCGCGTCGGCCGTTGCGGCCCGCCTGCTCCAGGACTGGGACGCCGAGGTGCTCGAGTTCGTCAAGGTGATGCCGCGTGACTACCGCCGCATTCTGGAGGTGACGCGCCAGGCCGAGGCCGAGGGTCGCCCGGTCGACCAGGCCGTCATGGAGGCTGCAAATGGGTAAGAAGACGGGGTTCATGGAATTCCCGCGGCGCCTGCCCCGCCGCCGCCCGGTCTCGGTCCGCCTCCGCGACTGGAAGGAGGTCTACGAGCCCTTCGGCGAGGAGGCCACCAAGGAGCAGGGCGCACGCTGCATGGACTGCGGCATCCCCTTCTGCCATGAGGGCTGCCCGCTCGGCAACCTGATCCCGGAGTGGAACGACCTCGTCTACCGGGACGACTGGCCGGGCGCCATGGAGCGCCTGCACGCCACCAACAACTTCCCCGAGTTCACCGGGCGCCTGTGCCCGGCCCCGTGCGAGGCGGCCTGCGTGCTCGGGATCAACGAAGACCCCGTGACGATCGAACGGATCGAATTCGAGATCGTCGAGCGGGCCTGGGACGAGGGCTGGGTCACCCCGCAGCTCCCGAGCATCCGTACCGGCAAGTCCGTGGCGGTGGTGGGCTCCGGCCCGGCCGGCCTGGCCGCGGCCCAACAGCTCGTGCGCGCCGGGCACCTCGTGACGGTGTTCGAGCGGGCCGAGAAGGCCGGGGGACTGCTGCGCTACGGCATCCCCGAGTTCAAGATGGAGAAGGCCGTGCTCGACCGGCGGCTGGCCCAGATGGAGGCGGAGGGCGTGACCTTCGTCTGCTCGACCTCGGTGGGCGGGTCACCGGGAGCGTCCGGCACAGACGGTTCCGGCGGCGTCGGCGGTTCCGGCGGCACGACTGCCGGTCTCGAGCCCGGACAAGAGCGCGGCATCGGGACCGCCTGTGCCCCCGACGTCACCGTGCGTCCCGCGGCCGAGGTGCAGGCGGCCTTCGACGCCGTCGTGCTGGCCGGAGGCGCCACCCTCCCGCGCGACCTGCCGGTACCGGGTCGTTCGCTCGACGGCGTGCACCTGGCGCTCGAGTACCTGAAGCCCTCCAACCTGGTCCAAGAAGGAGCGCTCGGCGCGCCACCCATCGACGCCAAGGGCAAGCAGGTCGTGATCATCGGGGGCGGCGACACCGGGGCCGACTGCCTGGGCACGGCCCACCGCCAGGGCGCCGCGTCGGTGCACCAGCTCGAGATCATGGCCGAACCCTCGAGCGACCGGCTGGCCGACAACCCCTGG
>DATDIE010000360.1:0-23149 GCA_036521235.1 Acidimicrobiales bacterium
ACTCGGGGGTGCCCGGCTCGGGCCCGAGGCCGGCCAGCGGACCGTCGTCGCCCGGGGCGAGCACCCACCACGACGCTTTGCGCTGCGTGCCGTACTCGCGCACGAGGAGGCCGATGCCCGGGCCGTCGAGCCCGGCGTCGCCCTGGCCGAAGACGAAGCGCGCCACGGCGCCGCGGGGCTTGGTCTTCTTGGGGGGCTCCTCGACGTCGAGGCGGCCGGCCTGGGAGAGGTGGAGCACGATCCGGTTTCCGTCGTCGAACTCCCACACGAGGTACTTGGCCCGCCGGGTGACGTGGACGAGCCGGTGGCCCTTTAAGTCCGAGGGGGACGGCGCGTACGTCTTGAGGGATGAGAATCCGAGCAGGTCGGCCCGTCGGAGGGTGGCGCCGGCGAGGAGCGCATCGAGACGCTCGGCCAAGGCCTGCATCTCGGGCAATTCGGGCACGTCACAATGTACCGGTGACCTATACGCACGGACACCACGAATCCGTCCTGCGCAGCCACACGTGGCGCACGGCCGAGAACTCGGCGGGGTACCTGATCCCCGCGCTGACGCCGGGGCTGTCGCTGCTCGACGTGGGGTGCGGACCCGGCACCATCACGGCGGACCTCGCGCTGCTGGTCGCCCCCGGTGACGTCGTCGGCATCGACGCGTCCGCGGACGTGGTGGCGCAGGCGTCGTCCCACGCAGAGGGTCTCGGGCTGACCAACCTGCGCTTCGAGGTGGGCGACCTGTTCGCGCTGGAGTACCCGGACGCGTCGTTCGACGTGGTGCACCTACACCAGGTGCTCCAGCACCTGGCCGACCCGGTTGCGGCGTTGGTGGCGCTGCGCCGGGTGCTGGCGCTCGACGGCGTCCTGGCCGCGCGCGACTCCGACTACTCGGCGTTCACGTGGGCGCCCGACGACCCGTTGCTCGACCGGTGGATGGAGCTGTATCTCGCCGTCACGGCGCACAACGGACATGACGCCTGCATCGGGCCGCGCCTGATGGGCCACGCGCTCGAGGCGGGGTTCAGCGAGGTCGAGGCGTCGAGCTCCACGTGGACGTACGCCGACCCCGAGTCCCGGGCGTGGTGGGGCGGCCTGTGGGCCGACCGGGTGCGCTACTCACGCTTCGGCGAACAGGCGATCTCCTACGGCTTGAGCGACACGGGCGAGCTCGAGGCGATCGCGGCGGCCTTCGGGCGTTGGGCTGCGGCGCCCGACGCGGTCTTTGTGATCCCGCACGTGGAGATCCTGGCGAGGGGCTAAGCCGGGCCGTAGGGGTTGCCCAATGCCTCTCCGGTCAGGCCGGGCGGTCGTCGACGCTTCGGGTCTGGGTGGACCGATCGGGTGGCGGCGGACCCCTGTCCCGGGGCCACCTGCATCCCACCTATGGTTCTGGGAACCGCCGTATTCTTCGCGCGAGAGCGTTATGCAGTAGGGCTTACCAATGACGGTGGGCCGATCTGGAATCTCACCCTCGTACGGTCTAAGGCATCCGGAGACTGATCGGGTCTCTCGGCCGCATGGAACACGTCGAAAGAGGAGAGGCCAACACACAATGAGTGCAACCGCGGTCACGCCGCCTGCCATTGTCGAAGCCCCCGTGGACCCCTCGGACGTCAAGACGGTGTGGCAGCAGCTGGCACTGGCTTTGTTCATCGCCGTGCCGTTCGTCGCCCTGATCGTGTCCGTACCCGTCCTGTGGGGTTGGGGCCTGAGCTGGCAGGACGTGGTCATTGCGGTTGCGATGTATGTGATCACCGGCCACGGGATCACCGTGGGATTCCACCGCTACTTCACACACAGGGCCTTCCGCGCGAGACGGTGGGTCGAAGTGTCGATGGCCATCGCCGGGAGCATGGCCATCCAGGGCCCCATCGTGCGCTGGGTCGCTGACCATCGGAAGCACCACCGATTCTCCGACCGCTCGGGCGATCCACACTCGCCCTGGCGCTACGGGGCCACCCTCACGGCGCTCGCTCGAGGCTTCTGGCACTCCCACATCGGTTGGCTGTTCGAAGCCCAGACGTCTCAGGAGAAGTTCGCACCCGATCTCTGCAAGGACCGGGTCATCTCGGGGATCTCGCGCTCGTTCCCGCTCTGGGTGGCCCTGTCGATCCTGATCCCCCCGGTGGTCGGCGGACTGTGGGGATGGTCCTGGCAGGCCGCGCTCTGGGCCTTCTTCTGGGGGAGCCTCGTCCGGGTTGCCGTGCTCCACCACGTGACCTTCTCGATCAACTCCGTGTGCCACATCACGGGTCGCCGGCCGTACAAGACGTCGGACGAGAGCGGCAATGTCTGGTGGTTGGCGGTGCCGTCTATGGGCGAGGCATGGCACAACTTCCACCACGCGGCTCCCGGGTCGGCGCGCCATGGCGTCCGGCGGTTCCAGATCGATTCCAGCGCGCTCGTCATCCGGGCGATGGAACTGCTTCGGTGTGTCCACCATGTCCGCTGGCCGGACTCTGGCCTCATAGCGAAGCGCCGCCTTCCCGTCGGCACGTAGGCCTCATTCCGACGCTGATCAGTGATGGTCGTGCTTTGCCGCACGACCCGGACCCAAGCGTGCCCAGCGGCTGCCCGGGGTCGTAGGAACCAAGGTCGAGAAGTCGCCCCGGCTCACCGGGCAACTTATTCGCTCGTGACGTGGTTTATACGCCGGCGGGCTATCGAGACCCCCAGGCAGGCTTGCTATGCGACGGGCGTATTGAGGGCTTCGGAAATTTCATCGATCGCCGCCTGCTCGGACGCGCTCACGTCTTGACCATGCTCTCGGTGAGCGGCTGCGACTTTGTGCGTCAGCGTGACGATGAAGCGGCGGTACTCGTCGAGCTCCGTCGGCGTGGCCTTCTTCCCGAGTAGGGCGACCGAATCACGCAGGTGTTGCAGACCGTGCTGCTTCAGCTCCTCCGGTGAGTGAGAGTGCGTGTGATCTCGCTCGGGTTTTGCCGCGACGATGTCGTCGAGGAGTTGGCTCTTGCCGTGCTGCTGGCGTGCCTCGACATAGGCCTTGGCCATGGCCACGGTCTCGCGAAACGAGCCACCACGTTGCGCCGTGACGACGATCAGTCCGGCGCTTGGTGGTGCTTCCAGGATCAACTGCCATTCCTCAGTCGTAAAATCAGACTTCGAGGTCATCACTCGCTCCGATCTCTGGATCGCCCGTACCCTTCACTGCCCGCACCGTAGCGTCCGCTGGAGGCGTAGGCCGGACATCCACTTGACTCTCACCATTGGGGAGGGTTCATGCTTCATCTTGTGGACGACCTCATGACCATTGGTGAGTTCTCCGAGCGCTCGGGTCTCTCCGCCAAACGCCTGAGAACGTATGCGGCCGAAGGACTTCTGACCCCAGCGGCGGTCGATCCAGCCTCGGGCTACCGCTACTACTCGCCAGGCCAACTGGCCGACGCCCAGGTAATCGACGCACTACGACGAGCGAACGTGCCGCTCGCCGACATCCGTTCGTTCATGGATCAGCCATCACGAGAACAGCTCGACGCCTGGGAGGCACAGCTTCATTCTGATGTGAACACCCGGAAAGGAGCGCTCACCTTTGCCCGCCAACTCTTTTCGACGAGCGAGGACCCGCTGGTCCCGATCGTCAACCCTTACTCCAAGGAGGCGCCCATGATCACGCTGCAAACGGCAGGCCGTAGTGACACCGGGAAGGTGCGAGAGAACAACGAGGACGCCATTGTCGCCAGCGCCCGTCTTGCGCTGGTGGCCGATGGGATGGGAGGACACCCAGGGGGCGAGATTGCAGCAAATACGGCTGCTGGCGTCGTTCCGGCCGTCTTCACGGGAAGATCGGTTGACGAACTTGAAGCAGCGGTACGTGCCGCGAACTGGGCGATCCGGGACCAAGCCGGCGCCCAGCCTGGACTCGAGGGCATGGGTTCCACGATCTGCGCAGCAGGGCTCCTTGACGATGGTCACGTTGTCGTTGTCAATGTGGGCGACAGTCGGGCCTATCTCTGGCATGAGGAGGTGCTGACGCAACTCACCCGGGACCACAGCGTGACTGCCGAGCTCGTCCAGCGTGGTGAGCTACGAGAGGAAGATGAACCTCAGCACCCTCACTACGGGGTTCTCACCCGAGCGCTTGGCGTCGGTTCGGATGTCGAAATCGATCACAGCACGGTGGCGGTCGAAAAGGGCGATCGAATGATTGTTTGCAGCGACGGCCTTTTTCACGAGTTGTCTCGCGAGGAGATCGCAGACGCCTTGGCCGCGGGCGGTGACGTTCGTGATGTGGCCAACGCTCTGATCGACGAGGCGATTGATCGAGGGGGACGCGACAACGTTTCCGTCGTGGTCGCCGAGGTGGCCAGCTGAGGCCTCGATCTCGCGACCCAGGTCGCCTGGGACGCAGGACACAGGGGCCGTGTGAATATCAAGCGGCAGGGTGCGGCCGAACGGCACAATGGAGACAGGCCACGGTTGCATCGTGGACAGGCCATCATGGTCGTGTGGGTATGAAACTTCGCGGACACCGGTGGTGGCTCGGCGGGGTTGCCTTCACGCTTCTTGTCCTCGTCTATGGCCCCGGTGGCGTCTCAGATGCCAGCGGTTCTCACACTGTCGTCGGCACTCCGACGCACCCCCAGATCCTCGCCTGTTATGAGGAAGCGACGGAGTTCACCGGTGGCACTCTGCCCCCCGTCGGGCCGCATGACATCGGATTCGGCGCTGGGTATTTTCCGAACGCGCGCCGGCTGGCGACCATGAATCCGCCCAACTCCGGCCGATCCGCTCAATTCACCGGGTACAAGCTCCCGCCGGTGGTCTATCCAGGAACCACGGTGACTATGACCATCGCCCGCGGTGCGCGGTCCTACGTGGTGCAACAGAACCCATGGTCTCCAAGCCAAGGAAGCGTGTCGGTGACGTACCGGGCCTGCTTGCACAAGCCCGGTTTCTTTCCCCAGAGCTTCCGGTTCACCGATGGTCGAATACGGGGCTGCGTTCCCCTCGACGTGCGGGTCGGCGGGCAGCGAAAGTCGAGCCACATCGTCCTGTCGTTTTTCGCTGGACGATGCAGAACTTCGTAACGCCGGGCTGGTGCCGATCCCCCAGGATGAATTGCCTGCCTATTCGCCCCACCCCATGCCACTTCGGTCACCACATCACCCTTTAGGCTCAGATCATGGGTCAGGGCGATGTGCCAACGTCAAGAGGTGGTCCCTTCCGGCGACGTCGGGAGAAGCGTCAGCTCGAACAACTGGCCTTGGCAACCGAAAGAGAGCTGACACCAACCGCCGCTTCGGCTCACGTGAGAGTGATCGAGGATCAGACTGAATCGGGTGACCAACGTCCCGAGGGCCAAGAACCCGAGTCACAGGGGTCCGACATTCTGCAGACTCGTTCCGGTGGCTTTCATGTGCGAGCGGTGCCGATCGATCAACCGTTCGACGAGTAGCTAAGCGCCACAACCGATACCCCGACTGGAGCAGGGCGAAGACCCGCTGAGTCCGGCCTCCGGCACTCATCCATAATGACGCACCGGAGCCCTGTCCCCGAGCGCCGGTTGTGGGGAGTCACCGGTTAGCGGATTAGCTCAACGGATTGCGCCACTGCGAGGTCAAGATCCAAGTTCACCTGGCTGTGCCCATGGAAACTGATCTGGTTGACCATTCCGTCTTGCTTCCATTGCAGGAGGTCGTGCCCTTCGACTGTTTCCCTGGCGTTTGGGTCGTTCGATGAGTCGGCGCACTCGAAGAACTGGCCAGGCGACCCATGGATTCGGACCGCAGGTTGCCCTTGAATCGGTAGACAGTACGAAGGAATCGAAGCTGCAGCACGGTCCGAATGAGGCTTGTATTCGCCCAGGAGACTCGTCCCGGTCTCGAATACAAAATGACCGAGTGGTCCACCATTCGAGGCGCTCATTGGCACCCATCCCTGATACGTGTCAACGGAGACCCCGACGTATCCGTTGGGCACCTGGAAGTTCATTTGTGTCATCAGGAGAGACGTTCGATACACAGACACCTGCGCGGGACCACAGCCTCGCGAATTCAGGCAGAACTCCGACGGGCTGGTCCGTGAATCCGGTATGGGGTCCGGCACAAGGCCAGGGCACGGAACGGCACGGTGGAGCTGACGAGCCAGATCTCTACATTCGACGATCTGCCTTCGGGGTGCTGGCACTAGCGGCACGCGGTCGATCTGATCGACCTTCGCTGTCGGAGACGCACCCACGGCTGGCCCAAGCGGAGCCGCCAATGACATGCCGACGACTCCTGAGGCTGCCAGGAGAACAAGAGAGAGAGTTCGAGGCGGAGCGCCCATCAAATGAGTATTGCCCGCTGCAAGGTGGATCTGGATTCACCGGCGCTCCATAGAAGCCCGACCCCACGCGAGGAGTGACGGGAGCCATCGGGTACCAAACCCCCCCGGTTCGTGGGGGTCTGTTTCAGTAGCCAGAGACAGTGAGTTGGATGACCTGTCCCTGTTGGGCCTGCGAACCGGCAGCGGGAGCTTGGGCCAGAATCGTTCCAGTCGAACTCGTTCCCGCTGGTGCGGTCGTGGGGGTCGAGACCTCCGAGGAAAGTCCGACGGCGGACAATGCTGGATCCGCCTGTGCCAGGGTCATTCCCACCACGTTGGGTACGGCTACAAAGACAAGAACCGCTCGTTTGTTGGTGCCATGGGGGCCGAGGCCCTTCAAGGTGACGATGGTTGTCGAGGTCGGCACCGATCTTGTGGCCGTGGTCGTTGTCGTCGTTGGGAAGCCGCCCGTGTCTGAGGGATTGCCGCCTCCCCCAGCCCCAAAAAGCGCGACGAACCCGAGGATCAGCACCGCCGCAGCTATTCCGAGCAGGCTCAACGATCTGCGCACCACTCATATTTTGCACCCTCACCGGCCAGCCCTTCGCAAGATCCGAGCATCCCCTGCAGCCGGCCCTGTGGGTGCTGCTTCTAACCTGTCGTAGTGGCCCTTGTTGTCGAAGACGTCGTTGCAAGGTGTCTGGAGGCTGTCACCGAGCACACGCCGGTTTTGGCGGTTAGGGACGTCCTTGCCGAGTTGGTCGCTCGTGGCCGCGACCTCGAACAGGCCCTCGGCCCCGTCAGCCGCGGCGGCATTACCACGCTGCACAATGCCGCCGACCTCACCGTGTTACATGTGGCGTGGACGCCAGGAATGACCCTCTACCCCCACGAGCATCGGATGTGGGCCGTTATCGGAATGTATGGCGGTCAAGAGGACAATGCATTTTTCCGTCGAGTCCCCGATGGCCTCGAACAAGCTGGCGGCCGAGAATTGCCGGCTGGTGAAGTCCTCGTCTTGGGTGAAGACGCGATCCACTCAGTAGCCAACTCCCGGCAAGACTTCGCGGTGGCGGTGCACGTGTATGGAGGGGACTTCTTTTCGGTTGAGCGCTCAGAATGGGACCTCGAGACGTACGAGGAGCGCCCGCGTGACTTCGAACGCACTCAGCGGCTTTTCGACGAGGCCAATGCCCGCCTGCTCGATCGCCCATAGTCGAAGATCGGGCCCGTGTCCTCGGACGCCGGGTCGGGGGCGAGGGAGTCGGGATCTAGTATCCGCGCTCCCATCCAACATCTTGTGGGGTCGGGCAGTTAAAGGGACAGCCCTCGGATATCCACCACCTGACGTTGTGGGGCACTCGACCGGCGCCGCCACGGTTCGTTGCACGACGGAGTTGACCTGCCTATGGTCCTCGCATGTCGAAGATCCGATTGGGATCAATTGCGTTTGACTGTGGTGATGCCGGTCAGCTGGGGGCGTTCTGGGCAGCCTTGCTTGGCGGAGAGGTCGCATTTTCCAGCGAGGACTTCGTTGCCGTGAGGACCGACGGACCCTGGATCGCCGCCACTCGGGTCGACGGGTACACACCCCCGACCTGGCCCTCTGGTTCGGTGCCCAAGCAGCTGCACCTTGACTTGGCCGTCGATGACCTCGGCCAGGCCGCAGAGCAAGCGATCACTCTCGGTGCTCGGCAAGCGGAAGCGCAACCCGCACCCGATCGCTACCTCGTCTTCCTCGATCCCGCCGGTCACCCGTTTTGTCTCACCACCCAGATCCCCGGCTGACCGGCGCCTTCGTCTCCTGGCGCGGCGCTCCGGCGACCCGAGGAGTTGGCGGAGCGTTTCACCCGAGAGTCCTCACAACCGCCGGCTGACAAAGACCGCCGGGTTCACTTCGGAAGGTGGGGCGCGGAACCCACACGCGACCTCGATGGCGGAGGCGAGCGAGAGCAGCCGGGCCTCGGACCATGCTCGAGCGACGAGAGTGAGCCCGAGCGGGCGGCGCGACCGGCGGCTGTAGCCGATCGGGACGCAGATGCTCGGCCAGCCGGAGCGGGCCGCCCACGTCGCCCCTTCCTCGGCCCGGAAGATCAGGGCGTCGGCGTCGCCCAGCGTGGCCTTCAGTGCCTCCGTGACAGTGTCCCGGTCGCGTCGGCGGGCGTCGGTGTACTCCCGGCGTGCCGCGTCGTGATCGATCGCGACGGCCCGGTCGACGTGCGTCTGGCCGTACTTCAGGGCCAGCTCTGCATGGTCGTTGTTCCACGCCTGCAACTCGGCGAGGGACCCGATCGGCGCGGCGTCCCCCATGCCGCGCAGGTACGCCTCGAAGGCAGGGGCGAACTCGTAATGCAGCACGTACATCTCGTCGTCCCGAGCAATCTCAGGCACGCTGGCGTCGGTGAGCCCGGCTCCGGCCGTGGTCAGCGCCGAAATCACGGTCTCACCGACCGGCCTCTTGCTCTCCGCCCCCTCACCGAGGACCGGGGCTGGGCGGATGAGGACGAGCTGCGCCCCGCGCAGCACGTCCGCCTCGGGCCGCCAGGTCCGGAGTGCGTCCAGGCCGAGATTTCCCTCTGTGCTCGCTTCCCCCACGGCCCCCGGCCCCGCCATCGCGACGAGAAGGGCGGCGGCGTCCTCCACCGTTCGCGCCATCGGACCGGCGGTGTCCTGGCTCGGTGCGATGGGCACGATCCCGTCCTGGCTGATCAAGCCGTGGGTGGGCTTGATGCCCACCAGGCTCTGGCGCACCGAGGGGCTGATGATCGAGCCATCGGTCTCCGTCCCGATCCCGACAGGCGCCATCTCCAAGGCCACCGCGGCGGCGGTGCCGCTGCTCGAACCGCTCGGCGTCGCCGCCAGGTCGTACGGGTTGAGGACTTGGCCACCCAGCGAGGAGTAGCCCGAGGGCATGCCGTCGGTGAGGAAGTTGGCCAGCTCGGAGAGGTTCGCCTTGGCGAGGATGACGGCGCCCGCCTCCCGCAGGTGTCGGATGAGCGGGGCGTCGGCCGTGGCGACCGAGCTCGCCAACGCGACCGCCCCTGCCGTCGTCGGCTGACCGGCGACGTCGATGTTGTCCTTGACGACGACCGGGATGCCCTCGAGGGCGCTGCGAGGCCCGTGCCGGCCGCGGTGCTCGTCGCTGGCCTCAGCCTGGTCGACGGCGTCGGGCACCAGGGACCGGATCGCCCCGAAGAGCGGGTCGAGCCGCTCGATGCGCGCAAGATGCGTGAGGGTGACCTGACGGCTGCTCGTGCTCCCGTCGGCCATCGCCCGGCTGAGCCCAGCGGCCGTCTCAGTGCTCACGGAGATCGCTCACTCCCTCGCGAGCGGCAGATCTTCCAGCCACGCCAGGAACAGATCGGTCCAGTGGTCCGACGGCATCCCCTGACGGATCATCCCGAACCCGTGCGCTCCTCGGGCGAACACGTGGAGCTCCGAAGGCCGGCCGGCCGCCGACCAGTCCGCGTGCAGGCCTTCGACGATCCTCACCAGGATGTCGTTGCGCGCGACGGCCCCGAAGATCGGTGGTGCGTCCGCAGGAACGGGAGCGCCACGGGTCTCGCCGCCGTAGATGGGGGCGATGAACGCCAGGGGATCGGCACGAGGGTCGAGCGCGACGTCGATGGCGAGAAACGCCCCGGCCGAGAAGCCGATCATGCCGATTGACCCGGGGCGCACCCCGAAGCGGTCAGACTGCTCGCGCACGAGGTGGATCGCACGCCTTCCGTCGTCGGCGCACGCGGCCCGCGCCTCGAGATACCTCTTGCTGCTGATCACGTCGTCGATCCGGCGCGGCAGCTTCCCGGCCGACAGGCCCTCCGCCAGGCTGGCGTTGACGGTGGCCATCCCCGCCTCGAACGCATCCTGATCGGCGCCGGACCCCTGCACGCGGTACTTGAGGACGAACACGGTGTACCCGAGACCGGCGAGCCAACGCGCAACGTCGAGCCCTTCGTGCGTCCACGCGTTGATCGTCCACCCTCCGCCGGGGACGACGATCACCCCCACCCCGTTGGCGACGCCGGACGGCGCGTACACGGTCAACGTCGGGTGGGAGATGTTGCGCAGGAACGTCGTTCCCGCCGCGAGTCCCTCCCGGACCTCGTACGCGACCTCCGGCGGGACGTGCTCGATCCGGGTCGGCGGGCCGTCCGGCCACAGCCGGATGACCTCGACGTCGTCCTTCGGCGTGACCGTCATCTCGACAGCATGCCCCACGTCGCCTGCTCAGGCGGCGTCTGTCGTCGACCCGCCGGGCCTCGAACTCCGACGGCCCGAAGGCCGGTCAGTCCAGCCAGAGCTGGTCGGTGTAGGTGTCGGTCCCGGGGATGGTCGGGATGAAGGGCAGCGCCGCCACGACCGTCCCCTTGCCGGCCGACTCGAGCCGGCGTCGGTGTTCTGCGATCACCGGCTCCCACGCCGCCTCGGGCGGCGTGTTCAAGAACCACAACAGCACGGTCCGGTTGTCCTTGGCCGACTCACGCGGCACGTCGCCGGGCGCATCGACCTCGAGCGCGATCGGCGTGAACGCCGCCACGAGATCGGCGTCGGACCCCGGCAGCAACCCGGGCAGGTGCTCGGAGCGCAGCCACGACCACAGGTCCTCGTTGGTGATGTCGTCCGCGCGATCGATGAAGGTGGCGACGAAGCCACGGTACGGGTGGTCCAGCGCGAGCTCGACCGGCACGCCGTCGGGGTCACGTCGTTGCTCCCAGGCGAAGTTGTAGAGGAGCGTGTGCACGTGATCGCGCTCTTGGAACATCCGGCCGGCGGCGTGCAGCGCGTTGACCTGACGCAACGCCCAGCGGTTCCAGACGTCGAAGTAGCCGTCGAGGACCCAGTACACCGAGATGTACGAGCCGCGGGCGGGCTCGCCCGTGATGACCGAGGGGTCCGGGTCGCGCAGGGCCTTGAGGTCGGCCGTGGCCACGTAGCGTCCCCCTGCGAAGTTGTACGGGCCGACCATGCACCCGGAATAGAAGTGGTCCCGTTCGTACCAGCGGTTGTAGGCGACCTCGTGACCGCGATGGGGCTCGACCAGGGTCAGGAGCATGGAGCCGAGCTTGACCGGCTCCGCCTCGGCTCCGACCTCGATGGGGCGCTTCTTCTTGGGTGCGGCTTCCTCGGACATGAGCGGTGAAGCTAACAGCTGGGCGCGAGCGTCAGACAGTCGTCAAATCGCTCCGCTCGCGACGATGCCCCCGGTGGGCGTGACCGTCCCTCCGTCGGGCTCGGCCGTGAGGGCGAGCTTCGAGGCCCACGTGGCGCCGGCGATCGTGAAGGTCGACCCATGGGGCGAGGCGCCGAGGAGGCCGAGGGAGATCGGCGTCGAACCGACGATCCCCCAGAGTTGGTACGTCTTGCCCGACCCGAGGGAGGGGAGGTTCGACGAGACCAGGTACCCCCGGCCGGCCGGCACGATCACGAACTCCGCCAGAGCGTCGTTCGCCGCGTTCTCGAGGGTCACGATGCGGTGACCGGGTGTGTGCAGGGCAACCTCCGCCGGCGAGCGCGGCACGGCCGCCGGCCGGTGCGCCGCCGCCTGCTGGAGGTTGGTGACGTTGCGCTGCGAATGGACGAGGTCGATCCCCAGCACGACGGCCACGGCGCTGGCCGCCACCGCGACGACGCCGAGCACCAGCACGGCGCTGCGGGCGCGTCGCGTCCGACCGGACGGCGGGGCCCTGAACGGCGCCGGGCTCGAGGGGATGAGGCGCGGCATCGGCGGCGGCTCCTCGTCCGCGGGCCGGTCATGGTCCAGCTGCTCGGCGATGCCCGACCACAGGCCGTCGGGCAGCGCTTCGGTGGAGTTGCCCATGGCCGCCGCGACCTCACGCAGGCCGTCGAGCTCGGACTTACAGCGTGGGCAGGTGGCGAGGTGGCCCTCGAGGTCGGTGAGCTCGTCGCCGTCCACCGCATCGAGGGCGTACGCGCCGAGGAGCTCGCTGGCGTGCTCGTGGGAGATCATGCGTCGACCCCTCGCACGCCGGCGTCCGCCAGCGCCACCTTGAGGCGCCGCATCCCGGTGCGGATGCGGCTCTTGATGGTGCCCTCGGGCTGTTCGAGCGAGCGCGCCACCTCGCGGTACGTCTGCCCCTCGAAGTAGGCCAACTCGATCGCCTGGCGCTCGTCGTCGGAAAGCTCGCTCATAGCCCGTGCCACCTGGTCCGCCAACGCGAGGTCCCACACCTCGTGCTGCATGTCGTAGGCCGCGTGCGCCGTGCGCGCCGCGTCGCGTGCCTCACGCCGGTGACGCGAGCTCGAGGAGCGGACGGCGTCGACCGCCCGGCCGTGCGCCTGGGCGAGCAGAAACGATCGCAACGATCCCCGGTCGGGATCGAAGCGGTCGGGCTCACGCCACAGGCGCAGGAAGACCTCCTGGGTCACGTCCTCGGCCTCGGTGGCGTCGTTGAGGACCCGCCTGGCCAGGCCGTAGACGGCCCGGCCGTGGCGCCGGTACACCTCGGCGAGGGCCACCTCGCTGTAACGGGCGATGGAGGTCACCAGCTGGGCGTCGCTGGCTTCATCGATCTGGGACATCTCTGACCTGTTCGGACCCGCTCCAGGATCTGGATGACCCCGCTCGACTCATCCGGGCGTTGCGTGTGCTCCGGATAGTAGGCGGAATGCGTACCACCATCGATTCCTACAAAGCCCGGGCCGGACGGCTCGATCTCGAAGGCCTGGATTTCGACGACTTCAGGGACCAGCCGTTGTCCCCCGACGCCCTTCGGTCGCTGCGCTACATGCACGACATCGAGCACCACACCGTCTGCTACCTGCGCGACCTGTTGCTGACGCCGGCCCACCAGGACCCTGAGATCACGTCGTTCCTCTCCTGCTGGGTCTACGAGGAGATGTGGCACGGAGAGGCCATCGGACAGGTCCTCGAGGCACACGGCGAGGTGGCGGGGGCTCCCCGCGTCGCGGCGCTGCGGCACGGCCACCGACGCCGCCAGGCCGTGACGACGCTGTCCACGATCGCCTCGGCGGCGTTCGCCGGCAAAGCCTTCATTGCGCTCCATATGACGTGGGGCGCGGTCAACGAGTGGACGACCCAGGCGGGCTACGCACGCCTCTCCGAGACCGCCGGGCACCCGACGCTGCGCGAACTCCTGCGCCGCATCATGAAGCAAGAAGGGACGCACATCGACTTCTACGCGTCCGAGGCGGCGCGCCGTCTGGCCGACAGCCCCCGGGCACAGCGGCTCACGCGCTTCGCACTATCGCAGTGGTGGCGCCCCGTGGGCTCGGGGGTGATGCCGAACCGCGAGGTCGGCTTCCTCGTGCACTACCTCTTCGACGGCGAGAAGGGCCGTGAGATCCTGGAGCGGATCGACCGCCGCGTCGACCGGTTGCCGGGACAGCGTGACCTGCATCTGTTGCAGCGCGCCGTGTCGCGTCTCGGCGCACCCTGACCGTCCTCACCTGATCTTTCGTCATCGGCGGGTGCGAGCAATGTCCGGGCCGCGAGGCCACCGCTTCGACCTGGCACCTCGGTCGCTCATCGTGGGCTGACGTCGCGACGGGGCGCCGGCGCGCCGATGCGGGCGGCCAGGGCCGGCACCCAGTGACCCGCGTACCGAGCCTGCAGGTCGGCCCGGCGCCAGTCCTGGCCCGTCACGACACCCCGGCAGCCGTCGGCGCCGCAGCGGCAGGGCATCGAGAAGCCCGCCGCGTCCGTGTGCGTGGCGTAGTCGATCGTCAGCTCCTCGTCCGCCTCGACCCTGCGACGCGTGGCGATCTCATAGGGGCCGACGTGCCAGAGCGCTGGGTCGCAGCTGTGGTTGCCGTAGTGCACCGGGGTGTCAAACGGGAGCACGAGGTGGACGTCGTCGAACACGGTCAGCGTGTCGATGTAGCGCTCCGACGCACGGAGCAGCTCGTCGAGCTCGGACGTCGACATCAGGCGGCCGCCCAGTCGGATCACCACGACGCCGGCTTCGAGCGGTGCGTTGGTGAACAGGCCTCGACCCGAAATGGGCGACTCGCCCACGAGAGCGGTCTCGTGCAGCCATGGCACTCGGGGAGGCGTTGGCTCGGACACGCCGGGATCCGCGGGTCGGGTCAGGTCAGCAGTGCGGCGAGCACCTCGCGGACGCGCTCGAGCTGCGGGCGCGTCACGCGCTCGTCGGGATGGTGGGCGAGCAGCGGGTCACCGGGGCCGAAGTTGGCCGCGGGCACGCCGTGGGCCCAGAACGACGCCACGTCCGTCCAGCCCACCTTGGCCTTGGGCGCCGCGCCGCTCTTCTCGACCAGGGACCGGAGCAACGGGTGGTCCAGTGACGGGGGGGCACCGTCGCCGGCGTCGAGCAGCTCCCACGTGTCACCGTCGTCGAGCTCGAGCAGCGGATCGAGGAGCTCGTGCAGGAAGGCGTGCGCCTCCACCTCGGTGCGGTCCGGCGCGTACCGGTGGTTGAGGGTGACCCGGGCCTCGTCCGGCACGACGTTGGCGGCCACGCCGCCCTCGACGGACACCACCTGGAGTTGCTCGGTGTACGTGCAGCCGTCCAGGACCACCTCGCGCGGGGGCCAGTCGGCCACGCGGTGCAGTAACGGGGCGAGGCGGTGGATGGCGTTGCGGCCCGTGAACGGACGCGCCGTGTGGGCGCGCACGCCGCCCAGCGTGATCTGCACCCGCATCGTCCCCTGGCATCCCGCCTCGACCAGCCCGAGGGTCGGCTCGCCCAGGATCGCGGCGTCCCCCGCCAGCAGCTCGGGGCGCCATTCCCACAGCTCGAAGAGGCCGCTCAGATTGCGGCTGATCTCCTCGCGGGCGTAGAAGCACCACGTCACGTCCACGGCCGGCTCGGGCACCGCGGTGGCGAGGTCCAGCATCACGGCGAGCCCGCCCTTCATGTCCGAGGCGCCCACGCCCCACACGGTGTCGCCGTTGATGAGGGGCTCCGCGCTGGTGCCCGGCGGCACGGTGTCGAGGTGGCCGGCCAGGACGAGCCGGTGCTCACGCCCGAGCGACGTGCGCGCAACGACGTTGTCGCCCACCCGCTCGACCTCGAGCCAGGGGCACCCGGCGAGCACCTTCTGGACGGCCGCGGCGATCTGGGCCTCCTCGCCGCTCACCGACGGCATCGCCATCAGGTCGACCGTGGCTGCCAGGAGATCCGTCATGGCGCTCAGGTGCTGGCGCCGTGGTCGCGCAGCACCTGGTTGAGCTGTGCCTTGTCGTGGCGCTCCCCCTCGGTCAGGCGCTTGATGACGAGGACGCAGGGCACGAAGAACTCCCCGCCGGGGTACTCGCGCCGCCGGCTGGCCCGGATGGCGACGCACCAGGGCGGCACCACCCCCCGGGAGATCTCCTCGCCCGTCTCGGCGTCGAAGACGGGGATCGACGGGTCGAGGAAGCTGCCGGCTCCCAACACCGCTCCTCTTCCGATGCGGGCGCCGCCGGTCACCATGCAGCGGCTGCCCACGAACGCGTCGTCCTCAACGACGACCGGCACTGCGTTGGGGGGCTCGAGGACCCCACCGATGCCGACGCCACCGGCCAGGTGCACGCGCTCTCCGATCTGGGCGCACGAGGCGACCGTCGCCCACGTGTCGACCATGGAGTCCGCGCCGACCCACGCGCCGATGTTGACGTAGGAGGGCATCAGGACCACCCCGGGGGCGAGGTACGAGCCCCAGCGCGCCGACGCGCCGGGCAGGGCGCGCACGCCGGCCTCGGCGAACCCGTGCTTGAGGGGCAGCTTGTCCGCGTACTCGAACGGGCCGAGCTCGATCGTCTGCATCCCGCGCACCGAGAAGAACAGCAAGATGGACTTCTTCAGCCACTCGTGCACGACGACCTCGTCGGTCGCCGGGTCGACCTCCGCGACGCGGGCCTCCCCCTTGTCCAGGAGCTCGATCGCCTCCTCTACGAGCCTCGTGGCGTCGACGTCCGCGGGTGACAGCTCACCTCGGTGCTCCCAGAGCTCTTCGATCTGCGCCTGAAGATCAGCCATGGCTCACCCTACCGAGACGCTCCCCCACCAGCGCCAGCCGGTCCATCGGCTGCACGACGGCGATGCGCACGTGGCCGGCCCCGGCGTCGCCGTAGAGGTCGCCCGGGCTGACGAGCAGCCCCCCGTCGTTCGCCAGCGCCTCCGCCATGGCCCACGCATCGGGCCACCGGCCCGGTGGCACCGGGACCCAGAGATAGAAGCCGCCCTCGGGCAAGGTGACCGGGGCCCCGTAGGCGTCGAGGACGCCGACGAGGTACGCCAGGCGTTCCTGATAACGGGCGCGCTGCGCGTCGACGTGGGCCTCGTCGCTCAGGGCGACGGCGCCTGCCGCCTGCGCCGGCCCCGGGACCATGAGCCCGGCGTGCTGGCGCACCGCCCGGAGGAACTCGACGAGCTCGGGATCGCCCGCGTAGAAGCCGACCCGGACGCCGGCCAGGTTCGACCGCTTCGACAGCGAATGCACGGCGACGACGCCGTCGGCGCCGTGTTCGAGGATGGAGCGCGGCGGCCCGTCCCACGTGAACTCGGCGTAGCACTCGTCGGAGAAGACGGGGACGTGGTGGTCCCGGCCCCAGGCCGCCTCGGCGCCCAGGTCACCGAGGCCGCCCGTGGGGTTCGACGGCGAGTTGGACCACAGCACGAGCGCCCGCCGGGCGTCGTCGGGGTGGACGGCACCGAGGTCGAGCCCGCCGAGCCGGCCCGGCGGTGGCGGCACCGCCACGGCGCGGCAGCCGGCCAACTCGGCACCCATGGCGTACGTCGGGTAGGACACCGCGGGATACAACACCGTGTCGCGCTCGGGCGTGCGCAGGCGCAGGATGTTCGGCACCGACGCCACCAGCTCCTTCGTGCCGACGCACGCCGCCACCGACGCGGGCACCACGTCGGCGAGCCCGAACCGGCGGATCAGCCAGCGCGTGGCCGCCTCGCGCAGCTGCGGGCTGCCGGCGGAGGCGGGATACCCGCGCTCGGTGCCCGACGACGCCAGCGCCTCGACCGCCGCGGGGAGCGGCGGGTCGCACGGCGTCCCGATGGAGCAGTCGACCATCCCGCCCTCGTGCGCCTCGGCCAGCTTGGCCAGCCCGGCCAGCCGGTCGTACGGGTACGGCGGCAGGCGGAAGGTCATGACGCGAGGAACTCCGCGAAGCGCGCCTTGCCGACGTCGTCGAGCACCACCTGCAGCGTGGCCGACTCCTCCCCGTCGCGCTGGCCGACCACCTCACCCTCTCGATGGATCGCGGCCAGGACGTCGCCCCGGCTCCACGGCACGACCAGCTCGACGACGCGGTCCGACCCGCGCAGGCGGTCCCCGAGCACCCGCAAGAGCTCGTCGATCCCCTCGCCCGTGCGCGCCGAGACCACGACCGAGCCCGGCAGCGCGTGGGCCAGCGCCTTGGCCTCCTCGGGAGCCTTGTCCGCCTTGTTCACGACCACCAGCTCGGGCACGCCGGCGGCCCCGATCTGCCCGAGCACCTCGTGGACCGCCGCCATCTGCGCATCGGCGTTGGGCGCGGAGGCGTCGACGACGTGCACGACGAGATCCGACAGGTGCACCGAGTCGAGCGTCGAGCGGAACGCCTCCACGAGCTCGTGCGGCAGCTTGCGGACGAAGCCGACCGTGTCGGTGACGAGCACGGTCTCACCGCCCGGGAGCGACAATTGGCGCGTCCGGGGGTCGAGCGTGACGAAGAGCCGGTCGGCCGCCGGCACCCGCGCGTCGGTCAGGCGGTTGAGCAGGGTCGACTTCCCCGCGTTCGTGTAGCCGACGAGCGCCAGCTCCCGATGGCGACCGCGGGCGCGGCTGCGCCGCTGCAGCGTGCGCGTGCGCTCGACTTCGCGCAGGTCCGCCTCCAGGCGGTGCATGCGGCGGACCAGGCGGCGCCGGTCGACCTCGAGCTGCGTCTCACCGGGCCCTCTCGTCCCGATCCCACCCGCCTGCTGGCTCAGCGCCGTCCCCCGCCCGCGCAGACGGGGCAGGCGGTAGCGCAGCAGCGCGAGCTCGACCTGCGCCTTGCCCTCGGGGCTGCGCGCGTTCTGGGCGAAGATGTCGAGGATGACCGCGGTGCGGTCGATGGCGGTGCGCCCGAAGAGCTTCTCCAGGTTGCGGTGCTGGGCGGGGCTGAGCTCGTCGTCGAAGACGACGGTGTCCACGTCGAGGCTCTGGCTCAAGGCGGCGATCTCCTCCGCCTTGCCGCGACCGACGAACGTCGCCGGGTCGGGTGCGTCGCGTCGCTGGATGACCCGCTCGACCACGTCGGCGCCGGCGCTGTCGACGAGCTGGGCCAACTCGTCGAGCTCGTCCTCGACCGCCTCGGTCGTGCCGCCGGGGAAGACGACGCCGACGAGGATGATGCGCTCCCGAAAGGCGCGCTCGATGAGCGTCCCCGGTAACACGTTGCTCAAGAGAGCATCCCCGGATGGATCTCGATGTCGGCCACCCGGCGCACGGGGCCGGCCAGGTACGTCGTCGTCGCGTCGTCCGCCCCCAGCGTCACCTCGAGCATGCCGCCCGGGTTCCGCACGCGGACGACGGGGCCACCCACCACACCCCAACTCCGGGCCGCCGCGGCCGCGGCGACGCTGCCCGTGCCGCAGGCCAGCGTCTCGCCCGCGCCGCGCTCGTAGACCCGGAAGTCGAGGAACTCGCCGTCGTCGTCACCGAGGACGGTGATCCATTCCACGTTGATGCCCCCGCTGAACTCCGCCCCCAACTTGGGGCCGAGCTCGGCCACGTCGACGCCCGCCGTGTCCGGCCCGAGCAGGACGAGGTGCGGGTTGCCCACGTCCACCGTCCGGGCCCGGCGGTCGGCGAACTCCTGGGGCTGGTCCGGCCCGAGCCGGGCCGGGCCCATGTCGACGCGGGCGCTGGCCCACCCGTCCTGCCCGGCCGCGTAGTCGATCGTGCGGACGCCGGCGGCGGTGGACACGGTGAAGCGCGGCGGCGCGACCCAGCCGGCGTCCACGGCGGCCTGCGCCAGGCAGCGGATGCCGTTGCCGCTCATCTCCGCCGCGCTGCCGTCCGCGTTGTGCAGCTCCATCGCCACGTCCGCGCCGTCCCGTCCGGGCGTCACCCGGATGACCCCGTCCGCCCCGATGCCGCGCCGGCGGTCGGCCAGGAGGCGGATCTGGCCCATGGAGAGCTCGATGGTGTCGTCGGGGTCGAGCACGACGAGGAAGTCGTTGCCGGCGCCCTCGTGCTTGGAGGCGTGCACGACACCATTCTCGCAGCTGACGCCGTTCAACCGTGCACGGAGAGCGCCTGCCCGAGCAGCGCCGTGGCCTCGTCCGGGCCCGCGGCCCAGCCGATGCGGGGGTCGCGCCGGAACCACGAGGCCTGGCGGCGGGAGAATTGCCGCGTGCGCCGGACCGCCTCGCCGAGGCACTCGTCCAGCGGGGCGCCGCCTTCGACGTGGGCCAGGATCTCGCGGTAGCCGAGGGCCTGGCGGGCGGTGCGCGAGAGGCCCTCGGGCCGGGCCGCCAGAGCCCGGACCTCGTCGACCAGCCCGGCGTCGACCATGGCGTCGAAGCGCGCCGCGATGCGCCGGTCGACCTCGTCGGGCGACACGGCGAGGCCGACCTGGGGCACCCCGGTGGAGGGGTACGCCTCGAGCCCCGGCCCGAATTCGGAGAACGGCCGGCCGGCGCCGAGCGTGACCTCGAGCGCCCGGACCACCCGGCGCCGGTTCGTGGGCTCCATGCGGGCCGCCCCGACGGGGTCGAGTTCGGCGAGCCGCGCGTGCAGGTCCGCCGGGGCGACGCGCCCGGCGTCGAGGTCGGCCTCGAGCGAGGCCGCCACCTCGGGGTAGCGCCCCGGGATCGCCAGGTCGTCGATCACCGAGCGCAGGTAGAGGCCGGTGCCGCCGACCAGCAGGGCGTGGCGGCCGCGGCCCTCGATGTCCTCCAACGCGGCGCGGGCGGCGCGTTGGAACTGGGTCACGGTGAACTCCTCGTCCGGGTCGACCAGGTCGAACAGGTGGTGCGGCACGGCGCGGCGGGCCTCGGCGTCGGGCTTGGAGGTGCCGATGTCCATGCCGCGGTACACGCACATGGAGTCGACCGAGACGATCTCGCAGTCGCCGCGGCGCCGGGCGAGCTCGAGGGCGACCGCCGACTTTCCCGAGGCGGTGACCCCGACCAGAGCGACCGCGGTCAAGCGCTCCCCACGGGGATCAGCACCCGGTGGCGCGGCCGGGCCGTCACCTCCTCGAGGCGGCCCGACAGGTGGTGCGGGTGCCCGGCCGTGACGCTGACGCGCGCGAGCGCCCCCGGGCTCGCGGCCCCCGCACCGGCACGGGGGAAGTGGACGAGCTTGCCCTGGCGCGTCCGCCCGGTCAGCGTCGCCTCGTTGCGGCGGCTGACGCCCTCGACGAGCACCTCCTCGACGCGCCCGACCCGGGCCTGGTGCCGCGCCAGGGCGGCGCGGTCGATCACGTCCTTGAGGCGGGCGAAGCGCTCGGCCACGACGTCGGGTGGGACGAACGCATCCTCCATCCCGGCGGCGCGTGTGCCCGGGCGCGGGGAGAAGACGAACGTGTACGCACTGTCGTAGCCGGCCTCGGCGCAGACGGCCAGGGTGTCCTCGAAGTCGTCCTCCGTCTCGCCCGGGAAGCCGACGATGATGTCGGTCGTCACGGCGAGGTCGTCGACCGCCGCCCGCGCCGCCGCCAGCCGCTGCAGATAGCGCTCGGCGGTGTACCCGCGTCGCATCGCGCGCAGGACGGCGTCGCTCCCCGACTGGAGCGGCAGGTGCAGCTGTTCGCAGACCTCGGGGGTCTCGGCCATGGCGTCGATCGTCTCGGGGCGCAGGTCCTTGGGGTGTGGGCTGGTGAAGCGGATCCGGCCGATGCCGTCCACCGCGCCGACGGCGCGCAGGAGCTCGGCGAACAGGGGCCGGCGCTTGGTGAGGTCCCGGCCGTAGGAGTTCACGTTCTGTCCCAACAGCGTGACCTCGGTCACGCCCCGGCGGCCGAGCAGCGCCACCTCGGCGACGATGTCGTCCATGGGCCGGCTGACCTCGGGCCCGCGCACCGACGGAACGATGCAGAACGCACACGAGTTGTCGCACCCGGTCTGGATGTTGACCCACGCCGCGTACGGCAGCTCGCGGACCGCACCCGGGCCGAGCAACGGCTCGGTGCCGGACTCGGGCTCGGGCGCCTCGAGGATCTCCATCTGCGGCCCCTCGTCGCGGGCGCGGCGCAGCAGCACGGGCGCATGCGCCAGGTTGTGGGTGCCGAACACCACGTCGACCCAGCCGACCTTCTCCTGGATCCGTTCGCGGTCCTTCTGGGCCAGACAGCCCCCGACGGCGATCTGCAGGCCGGGCTTGGCGTTCACCAGCTCCTTGAGCCGCCCGAGCGTCCCGTAGAGCCGCTGGTCGGCGTTCTCGCGGATGCAGCACGTGTTGAGCACGACGACGTCGGCATCCTCCATGGCCGCGGCGGGCTCCATACCGTCGGCCACGAGCAGGCCGGCCAGGCGCTCCGAGTCGTGCTCGTTCATCTGGCACCCGAACGTCCGGATGAAATATCGCCGCGGCATCCGAACGAGTCTACGGAGGCCCAGCGCCTACGATCGTCCGCCATGGCGCGTCGCCGGTCGAGACGTCTCCGTGCAGTGGGCTGGGCGCTCGTGGCGTTGCCGCTGGCCCTGGCCGCCTGCAGCTCGAGCCCCGGATCGGGCTCGTCGTCGCCGGGCTCGTCGTCGCCCGGGTCGAGCGGGGCGTCGAACTCCTCGCTCCAGGGCGCCGACGCCAAGCTGCTCTCGAACATCAGCGACTACGAGGCCAAGGCGTCCTCGTGCAAGTCGGCCTCGAACTCCGTCGTCTGCCTCGAGAAGGCGGACGTCGACCTCGGCAACGAGGTGCACACCTACGCCAACCTCCTGGCGGTCGGCAAGGGCTTCACAGCGCCCCAGAGCGACGTGCTCGCGGCGCGCAACGATGCGCAGACGCTGGCCAACAGTCTCGAGATCCTCGGCGACGCGCAGCCCACGCAGTCGAACTACAACCAGGTCCTCAACACGTACGACCTCAACGGCGCGATCGGCGCGCTCCGCAGCGCCGTCAACACGCTCAACGGCGCGGTCGGGCGCTAGTTCGTCCCCCCGAGCGGGACCTCCGCCTCGTCGCCGTAGACGAGGCCACGCCGGTCCGCCCGCAGCGAGAGCACCCGCCCCTCTATCCCGGCCGCCGCCAACGCCGCGCCGGCACCCGCCCGCACCGCCTCCGCGGTGGCGGGCGCCACGAAGCCGATGAGCGTCGGCCCGGCGCCCGACCAGCACGCCGCGGCGGCACCGGCGTCGACCAGCGCCGCCAGCAGCGCCGGCGCCTCGGGGAAGAGCGCCGTGCGCGCCGGTTGGTGGATCCGGTCCTCGGTGGCCGCCGGCACCAGCGCCGCCGGCTCGGCCAGGCCGGCGACCAGCAGGCCCATGCGCCCGAGGTTGAAGACGGCATCCTCCCGGCTGAGCCGCTCGGGCAGCACGCCGCGCGCCTCGGGCGTGGCCAGGTTCCGGTCGGGGACGATGGCGACGAACTCGAGCGCCTCGGCCAGCGGCAACGCGGCGTGGACGGGCGCGCCGCCGACGGACGTCGCCGCCACGAGCCCGCCGAAGGCGCGGGCCGCGGCGTTCTCGGGATGCCCGTCGTACGCCGCCGCGACGGCGAACGGGTCGTCGGCCCCGGCGGCCGCAGCCGCCGCGGCGGCCAGGGCGGCCGAAGAGCCCAGGCCGCGCGCCACGGGGATCTGCGAGCGCACCGTCACCGCGAAGCGCTCGTGCCCCAGCACCTCGGCGACGACGCGCGCCGCCAGGTGCGACGCGTCGTCGAAGAGCCCCGCGCCCACGCCCTCGGTGAGCACGCGCAACGAGTCGGCCGGCTCGACCACTACGCTCACGTTGCGGTCGAGCGCCACCGCCAGGGTGCC
>DATDIE010000361.1:0-2493 GCA_036521235.1 Acidimicrobiales bacterium
CGACGCCAGGAGCTGTCCCAGGTGCACGGTTCCGCCCGACGTGACCAGCCGTACGGCGTTGGCGACGAGGACTGCCGGTCCCGGACCGGCGGGCGTCAGCACCTGCGAGGTGTCCGGCAGGTCCTCTGGCGTCAGGGCATAGGAGAGGCCGGGCTCGACCGACCACCCGCCGACCGGGAGGGCCCGGGGGTCACCGAGCCACAACACCCGCGCCGTGGCCGTGGGCGCAGGATTGGCGAGGAAGGACAACGGCTGCTCGATTCCCTGTGCGGGCATCCCCCAACGTCCCCCGACGGCTCCCCCGAGCACGGGGAGCAGGCCGACCCCGACGAACACCACCGCCACGACGCTCATCACCTGGCGCCAGCCGAACACGCGCCGGGTGAGATCGTTCTCGAAGGAGGAGATCCCGAGGCCGACGCACGCCGCGACGGCGAGCGCGGCCGGAGCGAGCACGACCGTTTCGGAGGGGGCGAACGACCCCATGTCGCCGCGCACCGCGGCGAACGCAAGCACCCACGACGCGCATGCAGTCGCCCAGAGCCGGGCCGCCCACAGGAGCCTGATCCCCCGCCCGAGGAACAGCGGTAAGGCCGCGCCCGCCACCAGCAACCACACGAGCGGCGAGCGGGCGGTCGGCCCGACGGCGAACCGGATGACCTCACCCCAGTCGGGTGCGTTCGCGCCCGCGATCGGCAGCCCGAAGATCGCCACCGCCCCTTTGCCCGCCAACAAGGTCCCCACGACCCACGGTGCCGACAGCACCAGCGCCACGCCCACGGCTTCGACGGCCACCACGAGGAGGCGCAGACTGCCGGCGCCCTCGCCGACCAGCACCGAGCCCAGCACCCAGGCCACCGCCGCCAGCAGGACCGCGGGGACCAGCGCCGGCGCGAACGACGCGCCCACGGCGATGAGCACACCGAGGATGGCGACCTGCCCGGCGGGCCGGCTCCGCCAGCGGGCCCCCGGCTCTACGGCGAAGGGCTCCAGGCCGCCGGCCCGGGCCAGCCACAGGGCGATGAAGGGGAAGATCGCGTAGGCCACGAGTCCGTCCCAGCGGCCTGCGCCCAACGACCCATACGCCAGCGGCACGCCCAGATACGCGATGACGGCCACGACGCGCGCCCGCGGCGAGACGAGCGGCCGCATGAACCGCGCCACGCCGAGCGCGCCCAAGGGGATGCAACCCAAGAGGAGGACCCGTTGGAGGGTGCCCATGGCGCCGAAGAACACCGTGCCGACGAGGCCGAACAGGCCGAACGCGGGGCTCGAAGGGGCGGTCGTTCCCACCCCGGCGGACTGCCAGCCCGAGAAGAAGTGGTGCCAGGCTGACGACCACGAGGGCAGCGGAGCCAGCTGACCCACGAGCGGCAGCGTCCCGAACAAGAGGTCACGAGTGCCGATGGCGATGACGAGCAGCGCGATCAGCAACGCCACCAAGCGCTGACGTCCGGTGCTGAGGGGCTCGGCACGAACCTGCCGGCCGAACCGGTCGCGGCCGGCCCGACGGCCCAGGTCATCGAGTTCGTCGAAGTCGGCGTCCTCGCTGAACGCCGAGCCCACGCTGCCGGTGAGCACCGCCACCTCGGCGACCTCCTCGTCGCGGCTGAGCGTGCGGGTGATCGCGACTGCGTTGGCGGCCTCGAGGCCTTGGTGCGAGAGCCGGCTCAGGTAGCGGGACAGGCGGGCGCTGCCCCGCAGTTGCAGGCGGCGCACCTCGGAATCCGGAAAGAGGCGGTGCTCGGCCAGCTCGCCCCGCAGCAGCGAGATCTCGGTCAAGCGGCGGGCGTTCCACGTCCAGGCGCCGTAGACCGCCCGGACCCGGTCTCCGTCACGGGCCAGCAGGGCCACCAGCCATTCGCCGATCGCGAGCAGCGCCGCCTGGGGCAGCACCCGGACTTCGTGCGTCCGGGTGTAGTTCTTGAGCACGGCACGGAGCTCGTGGCGCCGCTGCAGCGCTTGCCGCGTCTCGGGGTGCCGCCCGCGCGAGGCGCGGGCCACCGCGAGCGGGCGGAGTCCGCTGGCCACCGCCTCGCGGTGCCGCACGCGGGCGTCGGGTGCGACGACGACGCGGGCGCCGGCCACCTGGCACCGCCACGACAGATCGAGATCCTCGCCCATGGCGACGATGCCCGGGTCGAACCCCTTGAGCTCGCGAAACAAGTCGGCTCGGATCAAGATGCATCCGCCGGGCGCGACGAACACGTCGCGGACGGCGTCGTGTTGCCCGTGGTCGACTTCGCCCTCGAGGATCCGATCGACCACGGCGCCGGTCTTGTCACAGCTCATCCCGACGTGGAGCAGGACGCTGGGGTCGTCCCAGTTGACGAACTTGGGCGAGACGACCCCGGCATTCGACCGGAAGGACTCCTCGACGAGTTTGTGGATGGCGTCGGGTCCCAATGCCACGTCGTCGTGGAGGAGCAAGAAGAAGGCGGCTCCCTCCACCATGCCCAGGACCTCGTTGGAGGCGGCGCCGTAGCCCGGTCG
>DATDIE010000362.1:0-2191 GCA_036521235.1 Acidimicrobiales bacterium
AAACGCCGCCGTTGATGTTCATGTGGTCGATCGTGACCGCCCCGGCACTCGCGTTCGGGATGGTGATGTTGCTCCCCGCCCCGCCGTTGTCGAGGGTCGGCTGCGGCGAGCCCGTGCCCTCGATGTCAAGAGAGTCGCCCGTGGGGACCGAGATCGTGACGCCCGACGTTGCCGTTTCGGCGTACGTCGTCGAAGAGCCGGCGACGTCGAGCGTCACCGCGGTGCCGCTGAGCGCCTCGGCCGCCGTGACGCCCTCCTGGATCGTCTTGCACGCGCTCGCCCCCGAGGCGGTGCATCCGGTGGTCGCCGTGCCGTTGACGTTGTCCACGAAGAGCGTGGCTGTGGTCGCGGCGCCCGAGGGAATGCTCGAGACGGCGAGCACCCCGAGACCGAGCGTGCCGCACAACAAAGCGGCGGCCGCAGCCGCCGCCGTGCGTGCCGCCATCCGGCGTCCTCCTCGTCCTCGACCCCTACCCAGGTGACTTCTCGTGCCGTTCCGCATGCCGTTCTCCGCTTCTGTCTCGGTTTCCCCGGCGTCGCTCAGGCCGCCAATCCTCGGGCGGACGCCCAGTTGAACGATTCCCCTCCCACCAGGGGATTAATCGCAACCCCCCGGGGAGGTGGGATCCCAGGCACGCCTCGGTACGCTGTGACCTGGTGATGCGGGTAGCGCCGACCCGGAAAGCGGAACCCACCGTCTGGCGCGCCGGGGAGGAAGATCGATGACCATCACGAGCCGCGGGGCCGTTGCCCCGACTGCCGACCAAGCGACCCCGACGGCCGCGAGCGACGCTGCGACGACGCCGGCGGC
This sequence comes from Acidimicrobiales bacterium, assembly GCA_036521235.1. GTDB lineage: Bacteria > Actinomycetota > Acidimicrobiia > Acidimicrobiales > RAAP-2 > Bog-473. The sequence continues at coordinate 812 of DATDIE010000362.1, forward strand.
AGCCCTCGACACCGACGCACTCGACGCCGCCGTCACCCTGGTCGCCGACCACGCACCCGGCTGGGTCAAGACCGACGCCGCGGCGCGCGCCCTGCTGCTGCAAGCGGTGATCGACGCCACGATGGCCGCGCAGGACGAGTGGCTCGCTGCGGCGGACGCGGCCAAGGGCCTGGAGCCGGGCTCGACCGAGGCGGGCGAGGAGCTCTTCGCGGGCGTCGGCACGTTCGTGCGCATGGCCCGCCTGTACCGCGACTCGCTGCGCGACATCGCCAAGGACGGCAAGCCCACCATCCCAGGCCCGGTCCGCGAGGCGCCCGACGGCCGGCTGCGCGTGCAGGTCTTCCCGGCGAGCGCCTTCGACCGCATCACGTTCCCCCAGACGACCGCCGAGGTCTGGATGCAGCCCGGCGTGACCCGCGACGCCCTCGTCGCCGGCCAGGCGCCCGCCTACGCCGACCCGGTGGCGCACTCGGGCACCGCGCTCGTCCTCGCCGCGGGCAACGTCGCCTCGCTCGGGCCGCGCGACGTGCTGTCCAAGCTCTTCGTCGAGGGCAAGGTCGTCGTAATGAAGGCGAACCCGGTGAACGACTATCTCGTCCCGCACTGGACCCGCGCGCTGCGGCCGCTCATCGATTCCGGGGTGCTGCGCATCGTCGAGGGCGGCGCCGCAGCGGGCCAGTACCTGACCGCGCACCCGCGCATCGACGAGGTCCACATCACCGGCTCCGACAAGACCTACGACGCCGTGGTGTTCGGCACCGGGCCGGAGGGCGCGCGGCGTAAGGCGGCCGACGAGCCCGTGCTCGACAAGCCGGTGACGGCCGAGCTCGGCAACGTCTCGCCCATCGTCGTCGTGCCCGGCAAGTGGTCGATCGCCGAGCTGCGCTACCAAGCGGAGCACATCGCGACGATGTTGGTGAACAACGCTGGGTTCAACTGCATCAGCGCCCGCGTCGTCGTCACGCATGACGGATGGCCCCAGCGCGACGCCTTCATCGGCGCGCTGACCCAGACGCTGGCGGGCATCCGCACCCGGCGCGCCTACTACCCGGGGGCGGCGGCGCGCTGCGACGCCTTCGTGGCCGCGCACCCCGAGGCCGAGAGCCTCGGCAGCGGGCCGGCCGACGCGCTGCCCTGGACCTTCATCGGCGACGTGCCGCCGGGGCGCACCGACGACATCGCGTTCAACGTGGAGTCCTTCTGCGGCGAGCTGGCCGAGACGGCCCTGCCGGCGCCGGACGCCTCGGGCTTCCTCGACGCCGCCACGACGTTCTGCAACGACGTCGTGTGGGGCACGCTCGGCGCGACGATCATCGTGGCGCCGTCGTCACTCAAGGACGCCGCCGTGGCCGAGGCGCTCGAGCGTGCGGTGGCGGACCT
>DATDIE010000363.1:0-9590 GCA_036521235.1 Acidimicrobiales bacterium
CCCAATGCCCTGGTCAGATTCCCCTCGTAGGACTCCCGCACGGCGTCGATTGGGAGGTCCACGGCGTCATCGAGCACGAGCCGGTCGCCTCCAGCCCGTCCGAGCACCGTGGCGGCGACCCCCACGGCGGCGGCGCGGGCGCACAGCTCGTCCGGCCGGGGGGTCGCGACGAGGAAGCGCGACGGCAGCTCGGTGAAGAGCTCGGCCGGCCCGCCGGCCACCTCGAGCACGCAGCCGACGCTCGACGCAGCGGCCATCTCGGCCGCGGCCACGGCCAGGCCGCCCCCGGACACGTCGTGCACGGCGTGGACGAGGTCATCTTCGGAACCGGCGACGCGCGCCGCCACCAGAGCGGCGACGAGGGCGCAGATGGCACGGTGTGCGTCGAAGTCCACCGGCGGCACCTCCCCCGCCCGGTGTTCCCGGCACTCCGTGGCCCAGCGCGTCCCGGCCAGCGGGAAGGAGCCGTCACCCGCCGCGCGGGCGCCGAGGAGGACGATCGCGTCAAGGTCACCCCATCCGGTCCCGGGCGGAGGCGCCTGCACGTCGTCGACCAACCCGAGCACGCCCAGCACCGGCGTGGGGTCGATGTCGGCTCCGCCGCTCTCGTTGTAGAGGCTGACGTTGCCGCCGATGACCGGCAGCGACAGGGCGCGGCACGCGTCCGCCATCCCGTCGATGCACTCCGACAGTTGCCACATCACTTCGGCGTGCTCGGGGTTGCCGAAGTTGAGGCAGTTGACCACGGCGGCGGGCGTCGCCCCGACGCACGCAAGGTTGGCCACCGCCTCCGCCAGGACAAGCGCCGTGCCACGGCGCGGATCGAGCGCGCAGGCCCGCGGGTTCGAGTCGGTGGTGACGGCGACGCCACGGGACGAGCGTGGCAGGCCCGGCCCGGCAAGCCGGAGCAACGCGGCGTCGGCACCCGGCCCCGCCACCGTGTTGAGGAAGAGCTGGTGGTCGTACTGGCGGTAGACCCAGCGGGCCGAGCGCAACAGGGCAAGGAGGTCGGCGGCGGCGTCCTCGGGTGGTGCCGGTGGAGGGGCGGTGCGCGGCGCCGGGGCCGAGCGGGGCCGGTCGTAGAGCGGGGCGTCGTCGGAAAGGGACGCCGCCGGCACGTCGGCCAGGACGGGGCCGTCGAACCCGTCGCGGATGCGCAGGCGTCCGCCGCCGTCGGGATCCGGCGCCGTCACGGTCCCGATCACCGTCGCCCGGACCTCCCACTTGGCGCAGATCGCGGCGACCTCCGGCCACGACGCCGGGGTGACGATGGCGAGCATCCGCTCCTGGCTCTCGCTCGTCATCACCTCCCACGGCTCCATGCCGTCCTCGCGCCGGGGGACCGCGGAGACGTCGACATCCATGCCGACGCCGCCGCGGCCGGCCGTCTCGCTCGTGGCACACGCCAGCCCGGCTCCGCCGAGGTCCTGGATGCCGACCACCAATTTGGTGTCGAGCAACTCGAGGCAGGCCTCGATGAGCCGCTTCTCTTCGAAGGGATCGCCCACCTGGACGCTCGGGCGCTTGGTGTCGTCGGCCGCGCCCGCGTCGCCGCTGAAGCCGGCGGAGGCGAGCACGCTCACGCCGCCGATCCCGTCGCGGCCCGTGCTCGAGCCCAACAAGACGGCGAGGTTCCCCGGGCCCGAGGCGATGCCCAGGACGAGGCGGTCGGTCGGCAGGGCGCCGAGGCAGAGCACGTTGACGAGCGGGTTCTGCGCGTAGCAGGGGTCGAAGGTGAGCTCGCCGCCGACCGTCGGCACGCCGACCGAGTTGCCGTAGCCCGAGATGCCGCTCACCACGCCCTCGACGAGCCAACGCTGACGGGCTTCGTCCGGCGGCCCGAAGAACAGCGGGTCCATCACGGCGAGCGGACGCGCCCCCATCGTGAAGATGTCGCGCAGGATGCCGCCCACGCCGGTGGCCGCGCCCTGGTACGGCTCGATCGCCGAGGGGTGGTTGTGGCTCTCGATCCGGATGGCGACGGCGATCCCGTCGCCGGCGTCGATGACCCCGGCGTTCTCGCCCGGCCCCACCAAGACGAGCGGCCCCTCGGTGGGGAGGCGACGCAGGTGCAGGCGGGACGACTTGTACGAGCAGTGCTCGCTCCACATCACGGCGTACAGGGCGAGCTCGAGGTGGTTCGGCGAGCGTCCGAGGATCTTGCCGATGGCCTCGAACTCGTCGTCGGTCAATCCGAGCGCCCCGTGCAGCGACTCCTCGACGGGGGCGTGGTCGGGCGCCGACGCCTCGGCCGGGGGGGTCATGATGTCTTCCAATTTAGAGGGCGGAGCGGTGGGTTCCGCCACCGGGGTGCATCGTCAACGCAGGTCAGCCCGCACCACCACGAGGTCGCGGTCGGCCCAGGTCACCGACGCCTCGAACCCCGCCCGTTCGAGCCAGTCCAGCTGGTCACCGGTCGTCGAGGGCCGGTCGTAGTCGTCGTCCACGGGGATCACGACGTCGGCGGGGTCGGCCGGGATGACGACGTCGCCCAAGACGAAGCGGCCGCCGGGGCGCAGGGCCGACGCGATGCGCGAGAACAGCGCCGCCTTCGCCGGGCCGTCGAGATGGTGGATGGCGAGGGCGGAGACCACGAGGTCGAAGGGACCCGCGGGGAGCGGTTCGGCCAGGTCAGCGACCCGCAGTTCCACGTCGTGCCCGGCCAGGCGGACCGCGCCGGCGTCGAGCATGGCGTCACTCTCGTCGACGCCGACGGCCGCGGCGTCGGGGTGACGGGTGAGCACCGCGGCGAGGGTCTCACCCGTGCCGGTACCCAGGTCGAGGACGGACGCGACGGTGACGCCCTCGGTGGCGCGTGCCACCTCTTCCTGCAGGCGTGCGTAGCCCGGCACCTCCACACGCATGAGTTCCATGTAGCTGGCCGGATCGAAGTGGAACTGACCCACACCGTCAGGATGCCACCGGAATGTCGTCGGTCCAGCAAGGGGCCGGACGACCCCTCGGATCGGCGGTGGCGGGCAGCGGCGAAATGGGTGTTCTCGATTGCTGCAATGTGCCCTGTGCAACCGCTGGGAATGCGTGAATCGATGCGGCGACGTATCGGAAATGACGCGGGGAGGATCTACGCCGATTTGAACGATAAGGGTCGGCCGCATGGGGCACAATGGGTGCATGCCTCCCAAGACAAAGACTTCGGCCCCTCGCAAGCCCATGAGCACCGGCCACAAGGCCGCGTTGGCGCGTGGGCGGGCCGAGAGCGCAACCGTCCGCCACTACCTCGAGGCGCTCGAGACCTCCAAGCCGCGGCGCGGACGCAAGCGCACGGCGGCGTCGATCGACAAGCGGCTCGGCACGATCGACTCGCAGCTTGCCGGGGCCGACGCCCTCACCCGGCTCCATCTGCTCCAGGAACAGAAGGACCTGCTCGACGAGCGTTCCCGGGTCGACCAGGTGAAGGACATGTCGGCGCTGGAGAAGGAGTTCATCAAGGTGGCCAAGGCCTACGGCGAGCGCAAGGGGATCACGTATTCGACGTGGCGCGCCGCGGGGGTGAGCGCGACGGTGCTGCAGAAGGCCGACGTCTCGCGCGCGAGGACCTGAGGGTCAGCCGACGCGGGACCGCCGCGTCACGCCGCCTTCCTCTCCATTGTGCGGTGGCGTGTCGGTTTGCCTTTTTCCGAGTTCTGGCCGCCCGGCGGCGGGGCGAAATACTGCTCCACCGCCTGGGCCATCCCAGCCGCGATGACGTGCTGTCCCGACGAGCCTTCCGCGATGTCGGCCTCGAACGGGTCCGTGATGAAGAGCGGCTCGATGAGGGCGCCCGGCATGGTGCTCGGCGTGCTGAACCAGCCCGGCACGGCCGGCCCGAGGAGCAGGAGGTGCCCGTAGTCCCCGGCCGCTTCCGTCAGCGCAGGCCCGCCCAACTGGCTGTCGTCGACGGCGCCGAGGCTCGGGATCTGCCAGCCCTGCGCGTTCATGGCGCTGAGGACGTCGTTCTGCAAGAGGTTGGCGAACTTCTCGTTCTGTGCGGTGAAGGGCCGGGCTGAGTCGTAGCCGGTGACGCTGCCCGCGTTCGAGGAGTACGCGCCGGCGTCGAAGTAGACGCCTACGAGCAGGTCCGCCTTCGCCATGTCGGCACATTCGTCGCGGGCGGCGACGTCATCGTGCACGCCTTGCGCCGTGAAGAGGCCACCGGAGACGTCGTCGGGCTGCGGGCGGCTCACCGTCTCGTCGGTGGTGCGCGAGACGACGACGGTGAAGCCCTTGGCGCTCAGCAACGCCACGGTGTCGAGCTCGACCGCGAGCGTGATGTCCTTCTCGTACACGGTGTTGCCGTTCTCGTCCTGGCCGACGCCGCCCGGGTCTATGCCGCCGTGACCGGCGTCGAGGAAGACGGTCAGGTGCCGGTCCCCCGAGGTCGGAGGGAACTCCATGCAGGCACCGGGCTCGAACAGGTGGGCGTCGACGGACCGGGCGTCGTCGAGGCGGCGCGACACCCCGAGGCGCTGGCGTGTCGTGGCGGACGCCGATGCCGCGGGTGCCTGGGCGAGGACCGACAGGGTCGCGAGCACCACCACCAAGAGCGCGTACGCGCTCCCAAGTCGCGTTCTCCACAGCGCGCGCACAGCGCGCTCATCGAACCTCTCTCGCGCACCGTGCACACCGCAGACGATACGTACGGCTAATGAAAATTTGATGACACCCCGCTGTGTATTTGCGCGCGGAAGTGATCAGGCGGCGGCGGAAGCACTCGCCGCATCGACGAGCGAGCGCAGGAGCACGAGCCCGTCGACCGACCCGAGCAACGCATGGCTGGCGCGCTCGGGGTGCGGCATCAAGCCGACGACGTTGCCCGCTTCGCTGGCGACGCCGGCGATGGCGTCCACCGACCCGTTGGGGTTGTCGGCGTAACGCAGCACGACACGGCCCTCGTCGTTGAGGCGCCGGAGCGTCTCGTCGTCACACGTGTAGTTCCCGGAGAAGTGGTTGATCGGGATGACCAGTTCGTCACCGACTCGGGAGCCCGAGGTCAGGACGGACGACGTGGAGGCCACGACGAGGCGGGCCGGCTCGCAGAGGAAACGCAGCCGACCGTTCTTCTGGAGCGCCCCGGGCAACAGCCCCGCCTCGGTGAGGACCTGGAACCCGTTGCAGATGCCGATCACCGGGCCTCCGGCCCGGGCGAACGTGCTGACCGCGCCCATGACCGGCGAGAAACGGGCCAGCGCACCGGGCCGCAGGTAGTCGCCGTGCGCGAAGCCGCCCGGGAGCACGATGGCGTCGACCGCGCCGACGTGATCGTCGCCGTGCCAGAGGAGGACACCTTCTGCTCCGGCCGCCTCGACCGCCTGCACGACGTCGTGCTCGCAGTTGGTGCCGGGGAAGACGACGACGCCGATGCGCGGCGCCACGTCAGATCGCCTCGAGCTCGAGGCGGCTCTGCTCGATCACCGGGTTGGCCAGGAGGCGGTCGGCCAGCTCGGTCGCCGTGGAGCGCGCCGCGCCCTCGTCGGGCGCGTCGACCTCGAAGCTGAACGAACGTCCGGCGCGGACGTGCGCCACGCCGTCGAAACCGAGCGCGGGGAGCGCGCGCTCGATCGTCGCGCCCTCGGGGTCTGCGATCCCCGGCCGCAATTGGACCTCCACGCGGGCACGGAACCTCATGAATTCGCACCGTACCAGTCGCTCAGCGAGCGCCCGGTCACCCGCTCGTAGGCCGCGACGTAGCGGTCCGACATCGCGGCCTGCACGTCGGCGGGCAACGCCGGCGGCGGGGGCGTGCGGTCCCACGGCTGTGCGGCCAGCCAGTCGCGCAGGGGCTGCTTGTCGAAGGCCGGCGGCGTGGTGCCCGGCACGACCTGGTCGGCCGGCCACAGCCGCGAGGAGTCGGGCGTGCACACCTCGTCGCACAGACTCAGCACACCGTCGACGTAGCCGAGCTCGAACTTCGTGTCGGCCAGGACGAACCCGGCGGCGGCGGTGCGCTCGGCCGCCCGGGTGTACAGCTCGAGGCAGACGGTGCGGGCCTGCAGGGCCGCTGCCGCACCGACCAGGTCGACGGCCGCCGCAAAGTCGATGTTCAAGTCGTGGCCCTCGGTCGCCTTGGTGGACGGCGTGAACATCGGCTCGTCGAGCCGGCTGGCCAGCTGGAGACCGTTGGGCATGGCCGTGCCGTTCACCGTGCCCGACTTCTCGTACTCCGCGTAGGCCGAGCCGGCGAGGTAGCCCCGCACGATGCACTCGAGGTGGAGCATCTCGGCCTTGCGGACGAGGGAGGCCCGCCCGGCCCAGTCGGGTGGCAGGGCCATCCCGCCCAGCTGCTCCTCGATCTCGGCGGGGTCGACGGCGAGGATCGTGCCCGGCGCGACGTCGGCCAGGTCCTGGCACCAGAACCACGTCATCGCGGTCAGCACGCGGCCCTTGTTCGCGATGGGCTCGGCCATGATGACGTCGAACGCGCTCACGCGGTCCGAGGCGACCATCAGCAGGCGGTCCTCGCCGGCGTCATAGAGCTCGCGGACCTTGCCCGAATGGACCCGGGGCAGGGTGGCCGCGTCGGCGGCGCTCACAGCGCGCCCAGTGCGTCGGCGAAGCGGTCGACGTGGCGCAGCGTGCGCCCGAGGTCGAACGCCTCGTCCAGCTGGTCAGGGGAGAGCCTGACCTCCGGGTCGCCCTCGAGCACGTCGCGAAAGGCGCGGTGCTCGGCCCAAGCCTGCCGGGCATCGCGCTGCACGATGCGGTACGCCTCGTCCCGGGTGAGCCCGGCGGCGACGAGGGCGAGGAGCACCGACTGGGAGAACACGAGGCCGAGCGACCCCTCGGTCAGGTTCTCGAGGGCGCGCTCGGGGTGGATCACGAGCCCCTCGGCGAGGCCGGTCGCCTTGCGCAGGACATAGCAGGCGAGCAGTGACGCGTCGGGCAACGCCACCCGCTCTACCGAGCTGTGCGAGATGTCGCGCTCGTGCCACAGGGCCACGTCCTCGAGCCCGGCGCCGAGGTAGCCACGCAACAGCCGGGCCAGCCCGCACAACCGCTCGGAGAGGATCGGGTTGCGCTTGTGCGGCATGGCCGAGCTGCCCTTCTGGCCGGCGCCGAAGGGCTCTTCCACCTCGCCGAGCTCGCTGCGGGCGAGATGGCGGATCTCGGTACACATGAGCTCGACCGTGCTGCCGATGGCGGCGCAGGCGTAGAAGTACTCGGCGTGGCGGTCACGCGGGATGACCTGAGTCGCCGGCACCGGGGTGAGGCCGAGCGCCGCGCACACCTGCGACTCGACCGCCGGATCGATGTTCGAGAACGTGCCGACCGCGCCCGAGAGCTTCCCCACGGCGACGGCGTCGCGGGCGGCGCGCAGGCGGCGGCGGTCGCGATCGGCCTGGAACGCCCAGAGGGCGAACTTGGCACCAAAGGTGGTCGGTTCGGCGTGCATGCCGTGGGTACGACCGGTGACCGGCACGTGCAGGAGCTCGAGGGCGCGCGCCTTGAGGGCGGCCACGAACGCATCGAGGTCGTGCAGCAACAGGTCGGCGGCCTTCGTCAGCGTCGCGCAGAGCGCCGTGTCGACCACGTCCGAGGAGGTGAGGCCGTAGTGGATCCACGAGCCGGCCGGAACGCCGATCCGATCCTGCACGACGTCGACGAACGCCGCGACGTCGTGATCCGTCACCTTCTCACGCTCGAGGACGTCGGCCACGAACACGTCGTCGACCGTCGGCGCCTTGGCCCGGCAGGTGGTGGCCGCGTCCGCCGGGACGAAGCCCAGCGCGGCCTGGGCCTCGGTCGCCAGCAATTCGACCTCGAGCCACATGGAGAAGCGGGCGGCGTCGCTGAACAGCGTCGCCATGTCCTCGGGTGAATAGCGGGGGATCACCGGGCGCCGTCCCCGACGGCTACAGCGGATCCGGCCGCCTGCGCGGCGATGTCGTGACGCAACTGCATGCCCTCCCATTCGATCGGTGCTGCCGCGGCGTAGGCGTTGGCCCGTGCCTCGGCGAGTGTGGGCGCGACGGCGGTGACGCCGAGGACGCGGCCCCCCGCCGTGTGGAACGGCCCCGTCCCGCCGTGACGGGCGGTGCCGGCGTGGAAGACGGTCGTGCCCGGCACCGCGGCCACGGATTGGCCGGAGGGCGTGAGGCCCTCGATGTCGTCGCCGATCCGGGGGCTCTCGGGGTAGCCCGGCGCGGCCAGCACGACGCAGACCGCCGCCGCGGCGGCGAAGGCGGGTGGCGCGGCCTCCTCGAGGGTGCCGTCGGCCACCGCCAGCAGCAGCTCGGCCGGGTCGCTCTCCAACAGCGGGAGCACCACCTGGGCCTCGGGGTCACCGAACCGCACGTTGTACTCGATCACCTTCGGACCCTCGGCGGTGAGCATGAGGCCGGCGTAGAGCACGCCGCGGTAGTCGATGCCCCGCCGGCGTAGCTCCTCGACGAGGGGGAGCACGGCGCTGTCCATCAGGCGGCCGACGTCCGCGTCGCGCACCTGCGGCATCGGCGCGTACGCACCCATGCCTCCGGTGTTGGGCCCGGCGTCGGCGTCGCGGATCCGTTTGAAGTCCTGGGCGGGGACGAGCGGCACGGCACGGGTCCCGTCGCAGAGCACGAGCAGGGAGCACTCCTCGCCCACGAGCCCCTCTTCGATCACCACGTGACGCCCGGCGTCGCCGAAGGCGGAGCCGGACAGCTTGGCCGTCACGTCGGCACGGGCGTCCTCGATCGTGTGCGCCACGAGGACGCCCTTGCCCGCGGCCAACCCGTCCGTCTTGATGACCCAGGGCCCGGACATCGTCTCGAGATAGGCCAGCGCGTCGGACGCCTCCAGCGCGTCGAACGTGGCGAAACGTGCGGTCGGGACCCCTGCGGCGCGCAGGACCTCCTTCATGAACGCCTTCGAGCCCTCGAGTAACGCGCCGTCCGCCCCGGGCCCGACGACGGCCTTGCCCCGCGCGCGCAGGTTGTCGGCCAGCCCGGCCACCAGGGGGGCCTCAGGCCCGACGACGTAGAGGTCGGCCTCGATGTCCTCAACGGGGGCGTCCGCCACCGTGATGGGTGCGGCCATGCCCGGATTGCCCGGCGTCACGACCACGTCGGCCGTGCGCGCCAAGGTGTGGGCGAGCGCGTGCTCGCGTCCTCCGCTGCCGACGACGCAGACCCTCACGCGGTGGCGAAGGTGACGGTCTGCTCGCGGCCCGGGCCGACGCCCACCAGGCGCACCGGGACGCCGATCTGCTCGGAAAGGAACGCGATGTAGTCACAGGCGGCGGGAGGGAGGTCGCCCGGGGCGGTGGCCGCCGTCAGGTCGGTACGCCAGCCGGGCAGTTCCTCGTAGACCGGCACCACCTTGTGGAAGGTCGACTGGTGATAGGGCAGGTGCGTGTAGCGGATGCCGTCGGCCTCGTAGGCGACGCAGACCTTCACCGTCTCGAAGGTGTCGAGCACATCGAGCTTGGTCAGCGCGATCTCCGTGAGCGAGTTGAGTCGCGCCGCCTGGCGCAGCATGACCGCGTCGAACCATCCGGTACGACGGCGCCGGCCCGTGTTGGTCCCGAACTCATGGCCGCGTTCCACCAGCACCGCGCCGAGGTCATCGTCGAGCTCGGTGACGAACGGTCCGGATCCCACTCGGGTCACGTA
>DATDIE010000364.1:0-4602 GCA_036521235.1 Acidimicrobiales bacterium
CGCCGACGTAGAGCGTCGGGCCACCGGGGCCGCCGGTGGCCCCCGCCACCACGATGCCCTGCGACCCCGTCGTGTCGTAGACCGCCGAGCCCCCGCCACCGTCGTTGCCGTTACCGCCGGTCAGACTGCCGCCGCCTCCGCCGCCACCCGCGAAATCGCTCAGCTGCGCGTTCCCACCCTCGCCCCCCGCGAAGACGTCCAGCGCGTCGCCGACCTGGAAGGGAGAGGACCCGCCGACGGGGACCGTGGTCGTGATCTGCGCGGCGCACGCCGAACAGGTGGCGGTGCCGAGGTCGGGGTACGCGGCGGTCGCGGTCACCGTCATCTGGTAGGTGTCCGCCGGAACGGTCGTGCTCTGCGTGCTCCCGTTGTAAGGGAAGTTCTGCGTCACCGACGTCGTGAGTGTCGCGCCGGCGTCGCCGGGCGCCAAGGCGAGGACGCCCAGAACGGGCGCCGCGACCGCGAACACGAGAGCGATGGACCGGGCAGAGAACCGTGGGGCGCGCATGACGACGATGGTAGTTACGGCCCGGTCCTGCGTCACGGAATTCTTTGCACTACTTGACCAGGTGCGTACGACGGACAATGGTGCGGGCCGACGCAGGAAGTGCAGCGGGAGTTCCGCCGAGGCGAACGACAAGGAGGCAACACCGGTGGCGATTGCCGAGGAGGACTACTCCGAGGATCTCGCGGTCATCCACGACCCCGAGTCCAAGGAGGCGTTCCACGTCGAGCAGCACGGGATCGACTTCATCCCCGAGAGCGAGCGCTGGGCGACGCCGCGAGACGTCGGCGGCATGTGGGCCGGAGCGAGCGTCCAGATCGAGTACTTCATCTACGGCGCCATCCTGATGACGTTCGGGCTGACGTTCGCCCAAGTCGTCATCGTCATCGTCCTCGGCAACCTCTCGTTCTTCCTCCTCGGGCTGTGCTCGCTGCAGGGACCGAACGCCGGGACGACCGCCATGGCCGTCAACCGGGCGCCCTTCGGGCCGAACGGTTCCCGTCCGATCTCGTTCTTCAATTGGATCACGCAGATCGGCTTCGAGGTCGAGGGACTGATCCTGATCGTCGGGGCCGGCCTCGTCCTCATGATCAAGGCCGGATACCTGCCCGGCGACCCGGCGAAGGTCGTGCTGGTCATCGTGGCGGTCCTGATCCAGGGGATCCTTCCCTTCTTCGGGCACGCCGCCATCGTGAAGACCCTGCGCCTCCTCGTCATCCCCTTCGTGATCCTCTTCGCGATCCTGCTCGGCTTCGCCGTCTCGCACGCCAACCTCCACGTGGTGAAGACGAGCGGTGACTGGCAGGGCTTCATGGAGGCGCTCGCCTTCACCATCGCCTTGAGCGGCCTGGGCTGGACCGAGAACGGCAACGACTACACGCGCTACTGCCCGACGGACAGTTCGAAGAAGGCGATCGTGGGCTGGGTGTTCTTGGGGACGGCCGTCCCGGAGATCCTCATCATGACCCTCGGCGCCGTCGTCGGTACCTTCGTCCTCAAGATCGGGACGGGCGCGGGCGGGTTGCTGCCGTTCGCGCACACCAGCGCCATCCCGCCGTGGTTCGTCGTCGTGTTCCTCTTGTTCGCGGTCGTCCAGATCTTCGGGATCAACAGCCTCGACATGTACTCGTCGGGCGTGACGCTGCAGGCCATGGGCGCACCGGTGAAGCGGTATCAGGCCGTGCTGATCGACTGCGTCATCGCCTTCGGCATCACCATGTACGCCATCTTCAGCGCCTCCTTCACCCAGTACCTCTCGGACTTCGTCGACATCGTGATCATCTGGATCGCACCGTGGAGCGCGATCTTCCTCGTCGACTGGGTGCTGCGTCGCTACCGTTACGTGCCCAGCGCGCTCCAGGACACCGGGCGCTCGTCGCTGTACTGGCGCACCGGTGGCATCCACTGGCCGGCGTGGATCGCACAGGTCGTCGGGATGTTCGCCGCCATCTCGGCGCTCTACGTGAACCCCCAGTTCTATTTCAAGATCCCGGTGTGGCTCAACGAGGTCACCGCGCACACTCGCGATTCGTACGGCTTCGGCGGCGACTTCAGCGTGTTCCTCGGGATGGGCGTCGGCGGGCTCGTCTACGCGATCCTCGCCTGGCGGGGCGTGCGGGGCCGGGAGTCCGGGGCACAGGACGACGTGCTGCGGGCGGAGGGGTTGGCGAAGGCCTGATCAGTCCCAGTCCTCGACGAGGCCGCCCTGGCCGTCGGGGTGGAACAGCGGCATGGCGCCGAGCGTCCGGACCAGCGCGGCATCGTCGCCGAGGGCACGCTTCCAGGCGCCGCCCTCGGTCATCATCGTGCCGATGACGACGGGCTCGGCCTCTATGCGCCGCACGAGGCGCAGGGCCGACGACAGCGAGGCACCCGTGGAGATGACGTCGTCGACGACGGCGACCCGGCGTCCGCGTACCGCGTCGACCCGGGCGGGGTCCATGCGCAGCTTCTGTGGCTTGTCCGTCGTGATGGAGAAGACAGGCTCGGCCCAGGACTCGCCGAGGTGGATCTTGGGCGTCTTGTGGAGGATGACGTAGTCGTCGAGGCCGAGGGCGCGGCTGGCCTCGATGGCCAGGGGGATCCCCATCGTGGCGACCGACACGACGATGTCGGGCTCGGCCGGACGCATGAGCTCGGCCAGCTCGCGCCCCGCAGTCTCGGAGAACGCGACCCCCAAGTCCACGGAGATGAGCAACGCGATGGTGAGCTCGTCGGAGAGGGCGACGAGTGGTAGTTCGAGGGTCTGACTCCCGACCGTGGTCGTGTACGTACCCCCGGCGGTGATCGACATGACTGCCGCCGAGCATAGGGGGCGGCGTCGACGGCGGCGGTCGGCCCGGAGCGGCAAACCGGTGGCGCGGGTCGGGTCCGGCCTGTAAAAACTCGGGACAGGAAAGGGGCGCACGTGGACGGTGTGGGCAGGTGACGGGTCGGTCCCCTCCCCCCGGGCCCGGACGCGCCGCCGGTCCCTTCGACCCGCGGCTGCTGCACTACGCGCGTGCGACCCGGGCCTACCTGATCCTCGCCGTCGCCGTCGGCGCCGTCGCCGCGTTCCTCGTGATCGCGCAGGCGTGGCTGATCGCGACCGTCGTCGCCGACGCCTTCCTTCGCCACCGGGGAGTCGCGTCGCTGCGCGCCCCGCTGCTCGCGCTGCTGGGCGTGGTGGCCGGACGGGCCCTGCTGGCCTGGGCGGCCGAGCGCGCCGCGTTCCGGGCCTCGGCGGCGGCGAAGTCCGACCTGCGCCGCGCCGCGTCCGAACGGATCGCCGGGCTCGGCCCGGCGGGGCTCGACCGCCGCGACCCGGGACAGCTCACCGTCCTGCTCACGACGGGCATCGACGCCCTGGACGGCTACTTCTCCCGCTACCTGCCCCAGCTGTTCCTGGCCGTGATCGTGCCGGTGGCGATCGTCGCCGTCGTCGCCGGTGCGGACTGGGTCAGTGCGGTGCTGATCGCCATCACCGTGCCGCTGATCCCCATCTTCATGGCGCTCGTCGGCGCGGTGACCCGCTCCCGCACGGCGACACGCATACGCGCGCTCCACCGGCTGGCCGGGCACTTCCTCGACGTCGTGGCGGGACTCCCGACGCTCAAAGTGTTCGGCCGGGCCAAGGCGCAGGCCCGCTCGATCGCGGACGTCACCGCGCGCTACCGCGTCGCCACCATGGGAACCCTCCGCCTCACGTTCCTGTCGTCACTCGTGCTCGAGCTGCTGGCCACGGTGTCAGTCGCCCTGGTCGCCGTGGCGGTGGGGCTCCGCCTGCTCGGCGGGAACCTCGGCTTTCACGACGCGCTCTTCGTCCTGGTGCTCGCGCCGGAGGCGTACCTGCCGCTGAGGGCGCTCGGGACGCATTTCCACGCCAGCGCCGATGGCCTGCGTGCGGCGGAAGAGGTCTTCGAGCTGATCGAGGAGCCCGCGGCGGACGCGCGGTCCGGATCGCGCGTGTCCCCCGCAGGACCCGGCATCGTCGTCGCGGGGTTGGAGCTCACGTACCCGGGGCGCCGGATCCCCGCCATACGTGACGTCGGGCTCGTCGTCGAGCCGGGCGAGACCGTGGCGCTGATCGGACCGAGCGGTTGCGGCAAATCCACCGTGCTCTCCGTCGTCCTCGGGCTGCGCTCCCCCGATGCGGGCACGGTGCGGCTGGGCGGGGTCGACCTGGCGGACGTCGACCTCGACGACTGGCGGCGCCACCTGGCCTGGGTGCCGCAACGGCCGCACCTCTTCGCGCGCACCGTGGCCGAGAACGTCCGGCTCGGGCGACCGGACGCCAGCGATGCCCACGTGGCGGCCGCGCTCGACGCCGCCGGCCTGACCAAGGTCGTGCGCCACCTCCCGCGGGGCATGGACACCCCCCTGGGCGAGGGCGGAGCCGGGCTCTCCGCCGGCGAGCGGCAACGTCTCGCCCTGGCGCGCGCCTTCGTGCGCAACGCGCCGCTGCTCTTGCTCGACGAGCCGACCGCCAGCTTGGACAACGAGACCGAAGCGGACGTCCTCGCCGCCGTGCGCGAGCTCGCCGAGGGCCGCACGGCGCTGATCGTCGCCCACCGCCCCGCGCTGGCCGCGCTGGCCGACCGCGTCGTGGAGCTGCCGCC
>DATDIE010000365.1:0-2549 GCA_036521235.1 Acidimicrobiales bacterium
GGGATGAAGACCGACGCCGGCACCCGGCCCACGACCTCGGCCCGGGCGAAATAGGCAATGCGCACGGAAACCGCACCGTAGGGGTCCTCGCCCGCCGCCGCTGCCATCCGCTCGCCCACCTCGCGCTGGACCATCACGAGGAGCTGGGTGACGGCCGGCACCTCGACGAGGGTCCGGAGCACCAGGGGTGTCGCCACGTTGTACGGCAGGTTGGCCACCAGACTCCAGGGCCCGGGGCTCCGCTCGGCCAACAGGGCCGCCAGGTCGAGCTCCAGGGCGTCCCCGTGGACCGTCTCCACCCCCACACCTTCCACCACGGACCGGAGCACGGGGAACAGACGACGATCCGTCTCGACCGCCACCACGGCGGCCCCAGTCTCGGCCAGGGCCAGCGTCAAGGAGCCCAGACCCGCCCCGATTTCGAGCACGCGGGTGCCAGTGCCGGCGCCCGAGAGGCGGGCGATGCGGCGCACGGTGTTGGGATCAGCGACGAAGTTCTGCCCGAGGGCGCGACTGGGGGTGAGGCCGTGCGCCGACAGCAGCTGGGCAATGTCGGCGCCGGAAAGGGTCACCAGGAGATTGTGACGTCCACCACTCCCTGCCCGAGGCTGCCGATCTGAGAGAAGCCCGACGGCGACATATCGACCACGCGCGGGTAGCCCGCCGCCTCGCGGTCGTCGACGGTGCAGACCGTGGACGCACCGGTCGCGTTGTTCACCACTGTGAGCACGGTACCGAACGGGAGGGTCGGGCTGGCGCACATCCCCGCCGGCGCGGCCGAGTACCACGTTGCTTCACCACCCTCGCTGTTCGCCGCCGCACGCGGCGCCGGCGGTGCCGTCGTCGTGGTGGTCGGGGGCGGTGGCCGCGGTGGTGGTGCGGTCGTCGTCGTGGTCGACGGCGCGGGTGCTGTGGTCGTCGTCGTTGGCGGCGCCGTCGTGGTTGTCGTCGCGGCTGCGGTCGATGACGTCGTGGTCGGCGCCTGATACGCGACGAGGTTCGACGGCAACTTCACGCCGTCGGCAGACGACGCGGCAGCGTTGCTCTTCTTGTTCTCGTGCGCGCCGGTTGCCGCGGTCTGTGACCGCGACGCGTGCGCAGACGCGTTCTGCAACAGCAGGAGAGGCGCGACGAACAACGCGCCGCAAATACCTGCAGCAACGCCGAGGCGCCTCCCCCCAGTGCTCTGGTTCCGCAGGGCTCCACCCTTCTCCGGGGACACAGTGCACCCGCGCCGACACACGGGTGGCGAGGGGTTTCTGGAGAACTTAGATAACCAATCACGAGCGGCGCAAACCCGAAAACGAACGAAATCTTTTCGCGCGCTCTTTCCCCAGGTCAGGCACACTGCTGTCCGCGATATTTAGATGAACTCCCAGTTCAGAGCCATTTTTTCTCCGAATTCAACCTCAAACACCCTGGTCACAAGGTTCTTGTATTGCTCACAACGACGCGCGATTTAGCTGCCTGTGGAAAACACCATGGCCGCTGCGGCCGCGCTGCGCTCCCGCACCTCGTCGGCGGCGCAACCCTTCACCGCGGCGATGGCGTCGCCGACCAACGGAAGGTAGGACGGTTCGTTGGTGCGGCCACGATGCGGGACCGGGGCGAGGAACGGACTGTCCGTCTCGACGAGCAGACGGTCGAGCGGACAGCGCGCCGCCGCCTCGCGCACATCGGCCGCGTTCTTGAACGTGACGATCCCGCTGAACGAGACGTACATGCCCGCACGCAGACACGCGTCAACCTCATCGGGGCCTCCCGTGAAGCAGTGCAAGACGGTGCGGTCCGGCACGCCCTCTGCGTGCAAGATGTCGAAGAGATCGGGCCAGGCGTCGCGCGCGTGGATCACCAACGCGAGGTCGTGCGAGTGCGCCAGCGCGATCTGTGCTGCGAACGCAGCGCGTTGTGCGTCACGCGGCGAGTGCTCGTAGTAGTAGTCCAGCCCGCACTCGCCAACTGCCACCACGACGCGGTCGGGCGCCTCGACCTCGCGTGCGAGCAGGCTCGCCACCACGCCGACGCCTTCGGCCGCCTCGTGCGGATGCAACCCGATGGAGGCCCACGCTCGTGGGATCGCCGGGGTACCGCCCCGACGAGCTGCCGTGGCCCGGGCGACCGCCACCGCTTGCTGGGAAGTGTCGGCCCCGGTCCCGATGCAGATCAACCGGTCGATGCCCGCCTCGGCCGCACGGGCCAACACGGGCTCCAGCTCGGTGGTCGTGCCGTCCTCCTCGGGGAGGTACTCCTCCTGGACGTGGCAGTGGGAGTCGAACCAGCCCGCCAACGATCAGGCCTTGCGCCGCGGGAACAGGGGATCGCCCTTCACCACCGCGTTGCCGCCGCCGTAGCCGCCCCATGCGGCGTCCGCCGGGACGCTGGCCTCGGAAGGATCCCCGTCTTGTCCGATACGGCGCCAGACCTCGGCCGCAGTCGACGGCATGGCGGGGGCGATGAGGATCGCCACGATGCGCAGCACCTCGAGGGCGTCACCGAGGACGGCGTCGACGGCCGGCCCGGGCTCCATCTTCCACGGTTCGGCCGATTCA
>DATDIE010000366.1:0-18454 GCA_036521235.1 Acidimicrobiales bacterium
GGGAGGGGTGAACGCCGCCCCGGGCCGGAGGGACGCCGCCACTCACGCGCTGTAGACGGCGCGGGCCCGAAACCGCAGCGGCCGCTCGGCCAGCTCCTCCATGTAGTGGGCGGCCCAGCCCGCCACGCGGGCGACGGCGAAGATCGTGCGACCGCTGTCGGACGCCATACCCGTCCCCCAGCTCAACGCGGCCAGCGCCAGGTCGCAATTGGGGAGCGGCACGTCGTGGGCCGCGGCCAACTCGATCACCTCGTGCAGCACGGCACGCTGCTCGTCGCTCATCGAGGGCTCGGCCAACGCCAGCAGCGCGCCGAAACGCGGGTCGCCGCGCTTGTAGACGGTATGACCGAACCCGGGCAGCCGACCCTGCTCGCGCAGCACGGTGTTGAGGGCCGGCACGGCGCCGTCGCGTTCCGCGACGACGAGGAGCTCGTAGGCCATCTGGCTGGCCCCGCCGTGCAGCGGCCCGGCCAGGGTCGCCAGCCCGGCCAGGAGCGCGTCGTAGGGGTCCGCGTGCACCGACGCTGCCACCCGCACGGCCATCGTCGAGGTCGCCAGCTCGTGGTCGGCCAACAGGACGAGCGCGGCGTTGACAGCATCGGTCGGGACGTCGGCGCCGGAGGAGGACGTCGCCAGGCGGGCGGCGAGCCTCGCCGCGATCGAGGCGTGCGCGTCCCGTGCGTCCGCGGGCGCCACCGCGTCGGCCAAGGCGGCGGCCGACCGGCGGGCGGCGCGCGCCACGGCGGAGGGCCGCAGGTCGGAGCGCAGTGGGTCGCGGGCGCCGCACACGACCAGGGCCCAGCGCAAACGGTCGAAGGTGTGATGCAGGGGACACGCGCCGAGCTCGGGGGTGCTCCAGTCGCCGTCGCCGTCGCCCTCGGCGTCGGACTGCCAGAGGAGCTCAGCCACTTCCTCGAAGGTGGCACCCCGGGCCGCCAGGTCGGTGGCACGGTGGCCCCGGTAGATCGGGCCCAGGTCTTCGTGCAGCTGGGTCACGCCCGTCGTGATGGTGGCGAGACGGGTGGCGGTCTGGCGACCGCCCCGGCTCCTGGTCGCCAGTGCCTCGACGTCCGCCAGGTCGAACAGGCTGCCCCGCCCGTTGGGATCGCGGTGCGAGGCGAGGACGCCCCGGCTGACGTAGGCGTAGAGCGTCGGCACTTTCACGCCGAGACGCCGGGCGGCCTCCTCCGTCGTGAGCATCCGGTCCATGGCCGTGCGGAGCTTATATTGACTTGATCAACGTTTACAATCCCTGCTCGCGGGCGGCATAGTGGATCGCATGGAAACCATCGTGCGAGACCTCATGACGAGCCCCGCCGTCACCTGCGCGGCCGACGTCACCCTGGCCGAGGCGGCCGGCGTGATGCAGCACGCCGACACCGGCTCGGTCGTCGTGACCGACCACGGCAAGGTCGTCGGCATCCTGACGGAGCGGGACCTCCTGCGCGCCGCGGTGGGAGCGGGCGACCCCCGGCGCGAGACGGTCGTCCTGTGGATGACGGCGCGGCCGGACGTCCTCGGCCCCGACGAGCGGGTCGACGCGGCGTGGGCCAGCCTCACGTCGCACCACTACCGGCATCTGCCCGTGGTGGAGGACGACCGGTGCGTCGGCGTGGTCTCGCTGCGCGACCTCATGGGCGTGGCCCGCATCCGCCCGGCGGGCGAGACGAGCGGCGACGTGCCCGCCGGCCTCGAGGGCGTGGTCGTCGCCGAGACGACCATCGGCGACGTGCGCGGGCAGGAGGGTTTCTTCCACTACCGGCAGTACTCGGCCGTCGACCTGGCGGAGCAACGCCCCCTCGACGACGTGTGGCATCTCCTCTTCCGCGGCGAACTCCCCGATGCCGCTGCGGCAAAGGCGTTCGCGGACGAGGTGCGCGACCGGCGCACGCTGCCACCCGGGCTGAGCACGTTGCTGCCCGCGCTGAGCCGCCGGGGCGCCCCGCTCGACGTCCTGCGCACCGCCGTCTCGGTGCTGGCCTCCGAGCTGGGCTGGCGCCCGACCCACGACATCGACGCCGACGAGCTGGCCGACCAGGCCATCGGGCTCTGCGCGGTGGTGCCGACCATCCTGGCGGCCGCCCATCGTCTGCGGGAGGGCAACGAGCCCGTGGAGCCACGAGCGGACCTCGGCCACGCCGCCAACTACCTCTACATGCTCACCGGGGAGGCGCCGACGCCGGAGCACGCGCGTGCGATCGAGCAGTACATGATCCTGACGATCGACCACGGCTTCAATGCGTCGACGTTCACGGCGCGCGTGGTGACGTCGACGGGCGCAGATCTCGGCGCGGCGATCGTGGCCGCGATCGGCGCCCTGTCCGGCCCCCTCCACGGCGGCGCGCCGAGCCGCGCCCTCGACCTGCTCGACGCCATCGGGACGCCGGAGCGCGCCGACGCCTACATCCGCCACGCCGTCGAGAACGGCGAGCGCATCATGGGGTTCGGCCACCGCGTGTACAAAACCGAGGACCCGCGCTCGCTCCTCCTGCGCTCGGTGACAGAGCGGCTCGAGAGCCCGCTCGCGGAGTTCGCCCAGGCGGTCGAGCGCACGGTGGTGGAGGTGTTGGCCGACCTGAAGCCGGGACGCCACCTCTACGCCAACGTCGAGTTCTACGCGGGCGTGGTGATGTACACGTGCGGCATTCCCCGCGAGATGTTCACCCCGACCTTCGCCGTGGGACGCACGATCGGTTGGTGCACCCACGTGGTGGAGCAGGCGGCGCACAACCGCCTCATCCGCCCCGCCGCCCGCTACGTGGGCCCTCCGCCGCCGCAGCCGGTGCCGCCTGCCGCGGGCTGAGGCGGCCGGGGTCGACGGGCCGCGGACCCCGCTCCCGGGTCGACGGGTCCCGGCAATTCCCGACTAAGATGGTCGGAGTTATGCGGTCCCTGTTCTCCTTCCCCAACCCGGTGAACGAGGTATCGGCCCGGCTCGTGGCGGCGGGCGTCGTCGTGCTGTCGGTCCTGACCATCGCGCTCGACTTGAAGTGGATGACCGCGGTCATCGCCTACGGCTTCGTCGCCCGCGTCCTGACGGGCCCCACGCTCAGCCCCCTCGGCCAATTCGTGACGCGGGTCGTGACCCCCCGCCTGGGCGTGGCGGCCCGCCCGGTGCCCGGTCCCCCCAAGCGCTTCGCCCAGGGGATGGGGGCGACGTTCTCACTGACCGCGCTGATCCTGACGGTGCTGGGCTATTGGACGGCGGCACAGGTCGTGCTGGGTCTCTTGGTGGTGGCGGCCACGCTCGAGTCGGCGTTCGCCATCTGCCTCGGCTGCATGACGTTCAGCCTGCTCATGCGGGCGGGCGTGGTGCCCGACACGGTGTGCGACCGCTGCGTCGACATCTTGGCCGCACCGCGGCGCGCCGCGGCCTGAGGCCCGCCTCAGCTGTCGTAGACAAGGACCCCGCGGATGTTCTTCCCGTCGCGCATGTCCTGATAGCCCTGGTTGATGTCACCGAGCTTGTACGTGTTGGTGATCATCGAGTCGAGGTCGAGCTGCCCCTCGCGGTAGAGCTTCAGCAGCTTGGGGATGTCGGAGTGGATGTTGGCCGAACCGAAGATGCTGCCGACGATCTGTTTCTCCATGATCGTGAGCTGCATGAGGTTGAGCGTCACGTCCAGCTCCGTCAAGGGGTGGATGTTGGTGACGACCACGCGCCCTCGCTTGGCCGTGAGGCCGAGGATCGACTCCATCATGGATCCCTGGCCGACCCCCATGGCGCAGATGACCTTGTCGCACATGCGCCCCCACGTCTCGCGTTGGATCAGCTCGAACGCCTCTTCGACCGACGCTGAGGTGTGAGTCGCTCCGAAGGTGGGCGCCAGCTTGCGCTTGAGCTCGACCGGATCGATGGCGAAGATCATCTCGGCGCCGGCGAGCCGCGCGCCCTGCACCGCCGACGCGCCGATACCCCCGATGCCGATCACCGCGACGTAGTCACCCGGCCGCACGTCCGCCGCGTAGACGGCCGAGCCCCAGCCGGTGGTGATGCCACAGCCGACGAGGCAGGCCTTGTCGAGCGGGATGTCGTCGAGGATCTTGACGCACGAGGCCTGGTTGACCACCGAGTAGGGGGCGAAGGTGCCCAGGCACACCATGGTCGCGACGTCCTGACCGCGTGCGTGGTGGCGGATGGTGCCGTCCATCTGGCGGCCCGCCATCAGGACCCCGCCGACGTCGCACAGGTTGGAGTGCCCGGTGGCGCACGACGGGCACTTGCCACAGGCCGGCACGAAGCCGAGCACGACGTGGTCGCCCGGCTTGAGCTCGGTCACCCCTGGACCGACCTCCTCCACGATTCCGGCACCCTCGTGGCCGCCGATCATCGGGAGCGGCACCGGCATGTCGCCGGTGACGAGGTGCTCGTCGGAGTGGCACATGCCGGAGGCGGCGATCTTGATGAGCACCTCCCCGTCCTTGGGCGGATCGAGCTCGATGGGCTCCACGCTCCAGTCGGCGTGACGCTCCCACAAGACGGCGGCTTCGGTCTGCACGGTGCCTCCCCAGGGTGTGGCGCGATGGCGCGCGCTGCGTACGCTACCGGCCCTGCACGCGGCGGCGCCTCCCGGCAGCGTGCGGCGGTGACGCCGGGCTCCCGAGGTCGCCGGCGGGCCTGAGACACGGCGGGGTCGCGCGACACTGGCGGGGTGAGCCCCCCGACCTCCCGGCCGACTCTTCACCGCGAGCGCAGGCCAACGAAGCGGGGCCGGCATGACGAGAGGGCCGACGTGACGACGGTCCCCCCGGCGACGTTCCTGCCCGTGCGCCCGTGGTGACCCAGCAGCTGCGGCCGGAACGCAGCCTGATCAACGAGAACCACAAGTGGATCGCGCTGTTCATCACGACGCTCGGCGTGCTGATGGCGTCGATCGACGGCTCGATCGTCCTCATCGCGCTACCCGCCATCTTCCGCGGCATCCACCTCGACCCGTTGCTCCCGTCGAACACGTTCTTCCTGTTGTGGATGATCCTGGGCTTCCTCATCGTCACAAGCGTGTTGGTCGTGAGCCTGGGCAAACTGGGCGATCTCTACGGCCGGGTCCGCATGTACAACCTGGGCTTCGCAGTCTTCACCTTCTTCTCACTCCTGCTGAGCATCACCTGGATGACCGGTACGGCCGGTGGGATCTGGTTGATCGTGATGCGCATCTTCCAGGGCGTCGGCGCGGCCCTCCTCTTGGCGAACTCGGCCGCCATCCTCACCGACGCCTTCCCGCCCGACCGTCGCGGGTTCGCTCTCGGGATCAACCAGGCGGCGGCGATCAGCGGGACGTTCATCGGCCTCCTGCTCGGTGGCCTGCTGGCCCCCGTGAACTGGCGGCTCATCTTCCTCGTGTCGGTGCCGATCGGCCTGTTCGGCACGATCTGGGGGTACTTCTCGCTCCACGAGATCGCACGGGGCTCGGGCGGAAAGATCGACTGGGCCGGCAACGTGACGTTCGCCATCGGGTTGATCCTCGTGATGGTCGGGATCACGTACGGGATCGAGCCCTACGGGCAGCATCCCATGGGCTGGACGAATCCGACCGTCCTGATCGAGCTGGGCCTCGGCGTCGCGTTCCTAATCGGGTTCTGCTGGATAGAGGTCCATACCAAGGAACCGATGTTCCGGCTGCAGCTGTTCAAGATCCGGGCCTTCACGTCCGGCGTCTTCGCCAGCTTCCTCGGGGCGCTGGGACGCGGCGGCCTGATGTTCATGTTGATCATCTGGCTCCAGGGCATCTGGCTACCCCTGCACGGCTACACGTTCGAGGTGACACCGCTGTGGGCCGGCATCTTCATGATCCCGTTGACGGCGGGCTTCATCATCGCCGGGCCGTTGTCGGGTGTGTTGTCGGACCGCTACGGCCCGCGCCCGTTCGCCACGTTCGGCATGCTCGGCACGGCGGTGTGCTTCCTCCTGCTCGAGACGCTGCCGGTCGACTTCTCCTACAGCGACTTCGCCGTGCTGTTGTTCGTCACCGGGGCCTGCATGTCGACGTTCGGCGCGTCCAACCGGACCGGCGTCATGAACAGCCTTCCGGCCACGGACCGCGGTGCCGGGTCCGGGATGAACACGACCTTCCAGAACTCGGCGCAGGTGCTCTCCATCGGGATCTTCTTCACGCTGATCATCATCGGGCTCTCCGACACGCTGCCCGCCGCCCTCGTACACGGGCTGAGTGCGCACGGCGTCCCCCTCCGGACGGCAGTGGAGATCTCCCACCTGCCGCCGGTCTCGACGTTGTTCGCGGCCTTCTTGGGCTACAACCCGGCCAGCCATCTCCTCGGGCCCCACGTCCTGGCGCATCTGACACCGGAGCAACGGGCCACCATCACGGGTGGGCGGTTCTTCCCGAGCCTCATCACCGACGCCTTCCGGGACGGGCTGCACGCCGCGTTCAACTTCGGGATCGTCATGTGCCTCGTCGGCGCGGCGGCGTCGTGGACCCGCGGGAGCAAGGCCGAGGGCGTCACCGCAGGGTTGGACACGATCCTGCCCGACGTCGAGGTCGAGCCGGCGACGCTGTAGGCGACCGGTTCGGGTCAGGCGAGATCGTCGGAGCTGAGGGCGATCGCGCCGACGATCACCTCCGCCTCCGCCGTCAGCGCCGGATGGGCCTCGCGGGTGACGATCGACGGCGCGCTGCGCCGCGGGATCAGCAGCGCGACGAGCGCGGCCACGACCAGCCCGACGCCGCTGACCGCGAATGCCAGGACGTACCCGTGCTCCTTGGGGTAGCCGTCGGCCAGGAGCGTGCTGATGACGAGGCTCGTGGCGATCCCGCTGCCCAGCGCGGCGCCGATGTTGCGAATGTTGGTGTTCATCCCGGTGGCGACACCGGTCTGTTCCGGCGGCACCGCCTCGATGATCAAGTTCGCCATGCTGGCGAACCCCATGGCGATCCCGATGCCCAGCAAGCCCGTGGCGAGATACATGGTCCATTCCTCGCTGTGGTCGAGCACGAGCACGAGGTAACTCGAGGCCGCGAAGAGCGACCCCACGACCAGGATCATCTTCGACCCCACGATCACGGTGAGGCGACCGGTCATGGGGGCGACGATCACCATCATCACGGCGAACGGAAGCAGGTAGAGCCCCGACTGCGTCACCGAGGCCCCGAACCCGTACCCGACATGCGTCGGCGTCTGGGTGAACTGGGGCAGCACGATGAACATGGCGAACATGCCGAACCCGAAGAGCAGGGCGGCGAGGTTCGTGCTCCACACGGCGCGGATGCGCATCATCTGCATGTCGACCAACGGCGAGCGCGAGCGGGTCTCCGAGAGGACCCAGAGGGCCAGGAGCACCGCGGTGGCCCCGAAGAGGGCGAGGACCGAAGAGCTCCCCCACCCCCACGTGGGCGCATACGAGATGGCGAGGAGCCCCGTGATCAGCCAGCCCGACATCAGCACCGCGCCAATCCAGTTGATCCTCCCCGGGGACCGCACCGGCGACTCCGGCACGAACAGCGCGGTCGCGATCGTGGCCGCCACCGACATGATCATCGGGATCCAGAAGAGCCAGTGGTAGTCGAGGTGCACGAGGATCGGCCCGGCCAACACGATGCCGGCGCCGGCGCCGGCGCCGAGGATGGCCGACATGACCCCGATGGCTCCGGCGACGCGTTCCGCGGGGAACTCGTCACGGATGATCCCGAAGGCGAGTGGGAAGACCGCCCCACCGGCACCCTGGATGATCCGTCCGGTCAACATCACGGGCAGCGACGTCGCCAACGCGCTGATCAACGACCCGACGGAGAGGGCGACGAGAACGGCGACGATGATCCGTTCCTTGCCCAACATGTCGCCGACCCGGCCCAGGATCGGAGTGGCGATCGCCGCACTGAGGAGGTACGCGGTGAGCAGCCAGCTCGCCCCGGCCTCGGAGGTGTGCAAGGTCGCCTCGAGCTGCGGAATGGCGGGGATGACGAGCGACTGCAGCAGGCTGAAGGCAACGGCGGCCGTGGCGAGGACCGCGAACGTCACGGCGTAATTGCTGCGCGCGCGGGCCACGGTCTACCTCAGGATAGGAGGTGCCGGCGGCCGGCACTCTCGAACTCGGCGCGGATCCTCTCGACGTCGCCGCTCGTCAACCGCCCGTACGCCCCGGACCGCCCGACCCGCCACCACACCGGGTCCTGCGTCTGCCAACGATCGGCCCGCAAAGCCTTACGCTCGACTTTTCCGGTCCCGGTCATGGGGAGCGCGTCCACGACACGAATGTAGGTGGGCGCCCACTTCGTGCCCAGGTCGGGCTGAGACTCCAGAAAATCGGCGAACGCGGCGGCGTCGAAGATGGCATCTCGCTTCAGCTCGAGGGCCGCCATGACCTGGTCGCCGGTCCTGGGGTCGGGCACGGCGAACACGAGCGCCGCCGCGACATCGGGGTGCCGCGTCAGGATCACCTCCACCGGCGCGGCGGCGAAGTTCTCGCCGTCGACGCGGAGCCAGTCGTTGCCACGGCCGGCGAAATAGAACGTGCCTTCGTCGTCCCGGTAGCCGAGGTCACCGCTCCAGAACCAGCCGTTACGGGTGCGCAGCGCGTCGGCTTCCTCGTTGGCGTAGTAGCCCTCGAAGGAGGACATGGAGTCGCGGCGGACGATCTCACCGATGGCCTCGGACGCATTGAGGAACTCGTGTCCGGGGCCGAAGCTCGCCCGGACGCACTCCTCGCCGGTCTCGGGGTCGATGACGGCGACGTCCATACCGTCGGGTGGACGGCCCAGCGCATCGGGTGGCATCCCGGGAAACGGATTGATCGACACCCCGCCCTCGCTCGACGTGTACCCCTCGACGACATAGCAGCCGAAGCGGCGACGGAACTCCTTGCGATCGGGCGCCGAAGCTTCGGCTCCCACGCAGAAGACGAGTGCGTTGTCGGCGTCCTCATCGGTCGGTGGCTGGGCGAGGATGTACGACAGGGCGCGGCCCACGTAGTTGAACGACGTGCAGCCGTGCGCACGGATGTCGCCGAGGAAGGAAGAGGCGGAGAACTTCCGCTTGAGCACGACCCCGGCTCCTGCGCTCACACCGGGGAAGAGGCTGCCCATCAGCGCGTTCAGGTGGAACATGGGCATGGCGCAGTACAGGACGTCCGCCTCGGTGTAGGCCGCCGCGGCGCCGGCCATCATGCGCACGGCGCGACCCTGCGAGACCCTCACCGCCTTTGGCGCACCGCTCGATCCGGACGTGAAGACGAGGAGGAACAGGCTGTCGGCACCCGGGAGTGCGGTGGGCACGGCGTCGGCGCTGTGGGCGCGCACCTCGTCGAGCCAGGCGGCTTCGTCGACGCAGCGGACCGGTGACCCGATGTCGATGCCCTCCAACAGCGGCGCCTTCGCACTATCGGTCAGGACGACCGCACAGTCCGTGTGGCGCAGGTCACCCGCCATCTCGTCCCCCCGGCGGGTGTCGTTGGCTCCGACGATCACCGACCCCGTCAGCGCCGCCGCCCCGAGAAGGAAGACGTACTCGGGCAGGTTCTCCAGCAGCACGCCGACGTGCCGCCCCGCCAGGCCGGCGTCACGGAACACCCCCGCCCGGGCGAGCGACTCCTGCACCACGTCGCCCCAGGTCCACGACCTGCCCTCGAAGATGAGCCCGACGCGGTCGTCACCGGCGCGGGCGGCGAAGAGGTCGGCGACGGTCTCGGGCATGGCAGCCGATGTTGTCACGGCGTCATCGCCGTACGCCCATCCGCCGGACGCCGCCGACCGCGGCCGCCGTTCTTCCACCTGCTCGGATCGTTCGGAGCGTCATGGGGTCGGCCGCTCGTGTCGGGACCGCCCTGTCGCCGGGGACGTGGACCCCTCTTGTTGCACCGCGCCCTCGAGGGTCGCACCGACCGACGCCGTTCACCGACGGCGGCGCTGGATTTCGTTCACCGCCGTGGGCACACCGTTTCAACGTTCACCGAGTTTCACCGATTGGTCGCGCAGCCGTCACGGAAGCGTCGGGAGTTGGTTTGAACGCAGCCCGCAGCGGGGATCGAGGCGATCGAGTCCAACAGAAGGAGTGATCATGAGACGGGGAACGAGAATTGCAGTGGCGGGAGCCGCGGCCTTGGCGATCGCAACGCCATTGGCCGCCTCCTCGGCTTCTGCCGAGGGTTTCGGCCACGATCAGGTCAAGCACGTGCTCCTGATCTCGGTCGACGGCATGCACCAGTCCGATCTGGATTGGTACGTCGCCAATCATCCCGGCTCGGAGCTCGCACGGTTGGCCACCGGCGGCGCCGAATACACCGACGCGCAGACGCCCGACCCGTCGGACTCCGATCCGGGCGGCACGGCGCTCATGACGGGAGCCGACCCGAAGGCCACGGGCATCTACTACGACGACGAGTACAGCCACGGTGTCTTCCCTCCAGGGACGACGAACTGTTCTGGACCGGTGCCCGGCGGCAACGTGATCTACGACTCTCCGGACGACAACCTTCCCGCCGTGCCC
Source organism: Acidimicrobiales bacterium (assembly GCA_036521235.1). Taxonomy (GTDB): domain Bacteria; phylum Actinomycetota; class Acidimicrobiia; order Acidimicrobiales; family RAAP-2; genus Bog-473. The sequence goes on from DATDIE010000366.1 coordinate 10,438, forward strand.
GACCTTCTCAACAACGGGAGCGGCAACACCTTCCCTTCCTTCGATGAGGGGGGCTCGATCTACCCGAACGGCATCGACCAGAACCCTGCCATGGTCATGAACCTGAGCCCGCAGCCGCAGTCGGGTCTGAACCCTGCGACGTACCCGGTCGACCCGAAGACCTGCCAGCCGATCCAGCCTTGGGACTTCGTGGGGGTCAACACGATCTTCCAGGTGATCCACAACGCCGGGATGCGTACGGCGTGGTCCGACAAGCACGCCATCTATACGTCCTTCAACGGCCCCGGTTCGAACGGGACGAGCATCGACGACTTCTTCGGGCCGGAGATCGACTCGCAGGCGGTCGAGCCGAACGGCACGCCTTACCCGGTCGACGGCGCGTGGACGGCCGACAACGCCGCAACCAGGCAGTACGACTCCTACAAGGTCCAGGCCGTCATCAACTGGATCGATGGTTACGGCCACTCCGGCACGGGGCCGAAGGTGGGCACGCCGGCGATCTATGGGATGAACTTCCAGACCGTCTCGACCGCCGAGAAGTTGAAGAGCTCCCCGGCGGAGTTGATCGGGCCGAACGCGCAGGGCGACTACACCGAGGGTCCGTCGCTGACCGGCGGCTACGTGACCGTGAATGGTCAACAGGTGCCGGGGCCACTGCTCCAGAGCGCGCTCGACTACGTCAATGACGCCTTGCAGCAGATGGCGAACACGATTCAGGCTGACGGCGAGGCCAACTCGACGGCGATCATCATCACGGCCAAGCACGGCCAGTCGCCGTTGGACAACAGCCAGCTGCAGCGGATCGACGACGGTCCGATCATTTCCGGCGTCAACGCCGCCTGGGCCGCGCAACACCCGAACAACCCGACGCTCGTCGTGCAAGAGGCCGACGACGACGGAATGCTCTGGTGGCTGTCGGACCGCTCGCAGGCGGCGACCGACTTCGTCAAGGACTACCTCTGGACGCACAGCGCACCGGCGGTGAACTACGCCGGCCAGACGATCACCGTCCAGCACTCCGGCCTCCAGGAGATCGACGCCGGCCAGGAGTCGGCGCAGTTCTTCGGGGTCTCGAACTCCGATCCACACCACCCTGACGTGTTCGGGATCTCGCAGGTCGGCACGATCTACACGACCGGCTCGAAGATCGCCGAGCACGGTGGCGACAACGCAGGCGACCGGGATGTCCCGCTCGTCGTCTACGCGCCGGGCACCGTGCAGCCTGACCAGTCGAACAACGGGGTGGAGACGACCCAGGTCGCTCCGACGATCTTGCAGCTGCTCGGGCTCTCTCCGAACCAGCTCCAGGCCGTCCACGAAGAGGGTACGCAAGTCCTCCCCGGGATCGGCAACGGCAACGGCAACGGCGGCGGGGACGGCGGCGGCGGCGGCCACCACCGGCACTAACTGCTCCATCTGATCGAACTGGGGGGTGGTCGCCGGCCGCCCCCCAGTTCGGTGCCAACCGGCCTGGGGAAGTCAGTCCGTGGCTCGGAAAGTCCGTTCGGCCCTGTCGAACTCACCCCGGACGAGGGCAAGATCGTAGGGCTGCTCTGACAGCGTCGTCGGGTCCCACTGACTCCGCGGGGTTCCCACGAAATCTCCCCCGTAGACGTGGATCGCGCCCGTGTACGCAGACCGGGCCGGGTTGTGGACCGAATGGATGACAGCGTCACCGAGCAGAAGCACAGCGCCATCCGCGAGCTCCCTTCCCCCCGAAGGGACGACGGCGTCGCCGTCTCTGCGGTAGAAGGCGTTGTCTTCGCGACCGCTGTAGATGCCAATGGCGGCCCACATGCGGTGGTCGTGAGGGAAGAGTGTCATCAGCGGGGGCCAGACAACATTGAGGACGGTGAGATCCTCCGACCGGTAGAGGACATGCAACCCAACCGCGAATTCGGCTCGACGTTCGGTCAGGGCTCCGTCGGCGACGACCCGAGTGAGGACCTCTCGAACTGCCCCTCTGGGATCTGCCTCCGCACGCGCCGCCATGCAGTCAGCGACGAGCTCATCCGTTGCCGTCATGACGCACCCCCCACGATCGAAGCGACTGGTTTCTCGGCTACAGGCCGAATCCGGCTCATAACGGGCTCAAGCTCTCGCAGCTGCATCGCGATCGAGGTACGAAGTCAATGCACCGATCAGGTCTTCGGCGTCGAGACGCGCCCCATCGATGAAGCTCGACTTACGCCGCCGTAGGAAAGGGAGGCCGATCATGTACATGCCCGGTGACTCCACGATGCCCCCGTCGTGCCTGACCATGCCCTTAGCGTCGAACACTGCGACATCGAGCCAGGAGTAGTCGGGACGAAAGCCCGTGGCCCAGATGATGGTCTCGATTTCTCCAGTCTTGAGATCAAGGTCCAGACGCGGCGACGAACCCACCACGGTCGGTTCGAACCGGTGCGGTGGTGGAACCGAATCGTCCAGCCCGTTCGCGGTGGCCCACTCGTCGATGGTGGCGAGGAGCCGACCGAGTTTGAGGTCGGCCAACTCGCATTTGTTGCGCAACGAGCCGGAGAACTGCGCGCGGCCATCGTTGATGCCAGCGAGTCGACCAACGAGATTCACACCGATGCTCGTCAGCGCATTGAGGTCGAACGTGGCTCGCTCCGGTGAGCCGGCGAGCTGCATGGACGGGACGCCCCGCGCTCGCACGATGTCGTCCACCTCGTCGTAACGCTCGTCCAGCACGCCCGCTGCTTCCATCCACCAGTGGATGTCCCTGTCCCGATACAGACGGGGACCGCGCACATGCTCGCCGACGGCGACGACGACCTCGCGGCCGGAACGACGTATCTCCGCCGCGATTTGCACTCCGGTGGCGGATGCACCAACAACCATGACGCCGCCATCAGAAAGCTGATCGGGGTTGCGGTACTCCATCGGCGTCATCGTCGTGACGTGCGGTGGGACAACTCCAGCGAAGGCCGGCACGCTGGGCACGTTGAAGGCTCCGGAAGCCAGAACGACGGTCGGGCAAAGCCATTCGCCCTGGTCGGTCAGCACCGAAAACCCCTGGTCGACGCGACGCACCGATGACACCGTCGCGCCGCACAGCACCGGAGCGTCGATCAACTCGGCGTACTCGGTGATGAAATCGGCGACCTTGGGCGCGCTCATGAAACCGTCCGGATCGTCGCCCGAATACGCGTGGCCGGGGAGCCGGCACTGCCAATTGGGCGTGAGCAATCGCAGCGAATCCCACCTCTCGTGTCTCCACGAGTTGGCGACCTCGTTCCTCTCGAGAACGACGTGGTCGATCGAGCGTTCGGAAAGGCATCGGCTCATCGCGAGCCCGCTCTGCCCGGCGCCTACAACGACGGTCGTGGTGCGCACGAAACCTTCCGTGCTAGGTCCCTGACAGTGAGTGTCAGCCGACCTCGACGCTTACGTTCGTAGGGTTCGTGATGATGTCGTACACGGCCGAGCGCTTCTGCGATTGTGCGACCAACGCCTTGATGTCGTCGGGCGTCGCGTCGGCGTCGATCTTGTAGGTCACCCGTATGTCGTTGAAGCCGTTGCGGACGTCGCTGTCCGCACCCAGGATGCCCCGAACGTCCATCCCGCCCTCGATCGTGGCCGATACACTGTTCAGCTGGATCTCTCGGTTCTGCGCCACGGCGGCCACACCGGCTGTCAGGCAGCTGGCGAGCGCGACGAGCACGTATTCGACAGGCGTCGCGCCGTTGTCCTCGGACGCAAAAATCTCGGGGTGGTCGGCGTCAAACACATACTCGGTGCGGTGGCTCTGCTCTTCACCGAGCCCGAAGAACCCCTCCACCGTGGATCGACTGTGTGTCCCGTTCTGCCACTCACACGTCGCCCGCCATTGGAATTTCGCGGCCTCCGGCGTCTCGATCAGCGCACCTCGCGCTCCGAGTAGTGCCTCCACGTTTACGCCGTTGTTCACGGGTGTGTCGGTAGCCGTCATCTCATCAGCTCCTCGTTCAGTTCGGGCTGAGCACACGTCTCGCACGGTCCCGGTCCTCGCGTCGGGGAAGCGGCTCCCTTCGACGAACACGCGCTCTACGCCGTTCACGTGACCGGTTACAACCGGCGTAGATGAAGCTACTCCTTGGAATCCACGTTGAAAAGGGGCATTTCCGTCTTCGGGCGGCGACGCCCTCAGAGGTCTGCCTACTCCTCGCTCTGAACTCCGAGCCGACCGAAGGCGACAGCCGAGCGCACCGGCTCGGGCGTTGCGTCCCTCAGCTCCCTATCAGGCACCGAACCCAGAGCGTCATTGACGGTAGAGAACGCCAGCCGGAGAGCCACGAACGCCGTGATGGCGAGTATCTGCGGATCATCGAAGCCGGCGTCGCGCACCGCCTGAACGTCCTCGGCCGAGACTGAGTTCGGGCTCGTTGTCACCAGTCGAGCCCACCGGGCCAGGGCCTGCTCCGTCTCGTCCAGACCTTCTGTGCCGCCCCCTATGACGGCGCCGGCGATCTCGGGAGTCGTTGCCTCCGAGAGTCTCTTGCCCCATGCCAGTGAGCAGTAAGAGTCGCCCAGGGCTGATGCAGCCGCTGTCACGAGCACGGCCCGCTGGGCCAAGGAGAGAGATGCCGCGCGCGTCGTCTCCCCCATGAGGTCCGAAAGGTCGTTCAGGGCTGATGGCAAGTGCGCCCAAAGGCGCGACACGTTCGTCACGTAGCCGCCACCCTCAAGATCTTCGTCGAAGAGCCGCTGGGCGGCGGGTGAGTGCGACGGGGCACCGAGGAACCCCGAACTGGACAACCCTGCCTCGGGAGTCGCGGTCTCGCCGCTGCGTAACCGGGTCCGAACAGGCTTCACGGCGAGAAGCCCAACGAGCGCGACCGGGGCGCGAAGAGGGAGTCCCTCGCGGATCTGCTTTCGCCCCAGCTCCCTCGCCGAGTTCAAGAACGACTCCTCGCCGACCGCCTGGATCGCTTCGAAGGCCGGCCCCGTGGAAGCAAGAGCCCGGGCATAGGCCTCCGGGTCGGCGAACTCGAAGACGAACGGGACGGCGAACCGCTCGACCTCCAGGAAGCCTGCCTCCGCAAGGAACGCTTCGCCGACACCTGGTCGGCCAAGCGCAACCATGGCCGCCTGGTTCTGCACCTTGGGTTCGGCCGCCAGAGAGAACGGCGCGAGTGCCCACGCGCCGGGTGACGCCTTGATGTGCCCCCAGACGGTGAGCCCGATGCGCCCCCCCGGGACGAGGACGCGGTGCGCCTCGGCGACAGCCTGCGGAGTCGTGCCCCAGATGCCGCGGAAGCTGGTGACGACATCGAATGATGCGTCGTCCCACGGCAGCGCGTTCATGTCGCCGACGCGCAAGTCAGCTTCGGGGCTCCGATCCTGGGCGACGGCCAGGAGGCGCGGCGACGCATCGATGCCAGCGCAGCGTGCACCCCGCAACGCCGCAAGTTCGAGGGCAAGGCCCGCCCCGCAGGCGAGGTCGAGAAGCCGATCACCAGCCCCCACACCCAAGCGGTGGTGCATGGCTACGTATTCTCGAATGTTTGTCGGTTCGCTCAGGGTGGCGAACTCCACGGCCTTCCTACCCCACCCCTCATCGACGACTCGCCACTGCTCCTCGTCGGGTGAGGCGTTCGTCGGCTTCGTCACGGTCGAGGCACCGCGTTGGGCGACGGGGCCGCCTCGGCCCGACGAAGGCTGGGACCGGGGATGACCGGCAGCTCGGAAAGCCCTCGCAGCACGAGACCGTCACCATGACTCCAGTGCAGGTTCTCCGAAGGAACGGCCAGGGTGAGCTCTGGAAAACGTCGCAACAACCCGCCGAGAGCGAGACAACCCTCCATGCGCGCCAGGGGTGCGCCCAGGCAGTGATGGATGCCGTGCCCGAAAGCCAGATGACGGGTTACAGCGCGTTCCACGCCGAGTGACTCCGGATCCGCATATCTGTCGTGGTCGCGGTTCGCAGCCGCCAGGCAGATGATGACTTGCGCTCCTTCGGGGATCGTCGCGTCGCCAAGAGTGAGGGGTTCAGACGCGTAGCGAAAGGTCGAATGGGGAACAGGTGCGTCATAGCGGAGGAATTCTTCGACCGCAGCTGGAATTGCACCGGGTTCGCTTCGGAGCCTGGAGAGCTGTTGGGGGTTGCGGAGGAGCGCCACCACACTGTTGCCGATGAGGCTGGCCGTGGTGTCGTGACCGGCGACCATCAACTGGAAGATGCTCGAGAGGAGTTCTCTGCTGTCGAGGCTGTCGTCGCCGTCTCGGGCTCTGATGAGTGCACTGACGAGATCGTCGCCGGGGGAGGTCTCCTTGCCAGCTACCAGGTCTCGGAGCATCGCCACGACCGCATCCGAAGCGGCCTTGGCCTCGGCGTATTCGGAAGGAGTCGAGGTCGGAACGAGCAGCCGGGTGAACTCTTGGCCGAGTCGAGCCCTGTCCGCATGGGGCACACCCAGGAGTTCGCAGATGACCGTGAACGGAAGTGGGAACGCAAAGGCTGAGACGAGATCGACACTGCTGCTTGGACTGCGCTCCGCGATCGCATCGAGGAGATCGTCGGTGATGGTCTGGACCCGTGGGCGCAGGGCCTCGACGCGCTTGGGGGTGAAGGCAGAAGAGACGAGTCGACGAAGCCGGGTGTGGTCGGGCGGGTCCACGGTAAGCATGTGCCGGGCAAAATCCGGTCCCGGCAACCCCTCGGCCACGACTTCCGAACTCTTCGCCAAGGCGGCGTCCATGTCCTTGGAGAGCCGCGGCTCGTTGAGCGCGGCCATGGCCTCCTCGTATCGGACGACGAGCCATGCGTCGTGACCATCGGCCAAGGTCACCGGATGCACAGGGCCCAGTTCCCGGGCCTCTGCGAAGAGGGGAAACGGGTCGTCAAGATCAAAGGATCCCCACGAAGCGAATGCCTCGATCATCGTCACCTCTCAGCTCTCGGCGGAGTTTAGCGATGGCGCACCGTGCCCGACCCTGCCGGCTGCCCTAATTAGTGGTGGGCCGCCCGGGTCTCGATCCCGGCACCTTGGGATCCGAGAATTGGGACATATAGCGGTTCCCTAAAGTGCATCGAGCCAACTCCCAAAGGAGGCGCCGTTCAGCCTCGTGCGTACGAAACCATCTGTTCGTATCCCCCGGGCTACAAGATTGGCTACAAGTGCCGGCCGGGCCACCGCACGACCAAGCTCCGTGGCTAATTCGATTGTGTCAGATCCGGCGCCCCGCCTTCGGCTCCCTAGACCCGTACGGCACAACGGGCTACCCCCGGGGCCTGCGGCGGGCGCACTGTGTGACACACGCTTAAACGGACGTCGCTGAACGAGACACAGCCGGTTAGCGATCCGTTGCGTTTGGCGATATGTGGGCCTCAGTCTGCCGACTGCAGTTGCGCGGCCCTTTAATCCGATGCAATGCCGGCGAGGGGGGCGGCAGAGGAGGGGACCGAGCCCAGCAACGCCGCGTCGCCGTGGACGAATACGGTGCCATGGCTGTTGACAAGCCAATAACCGCCCGAGTCTGGCGTCGACGCCATCCCAACGATCGGATAGGACCTCCCCGATGGCGAGCCTCCGTAATAGTGAGCGTGGAAGGCGAAAATTCCCCCCGTGGCGGACACGAGCCAGAAGCCGCCTGTCACGCTGTCCAAGGCGATTGAGACCGTGGCGCTACCGAACGGAGCCATGACCTGGTCATGAAAGGAGGCGTCGCCGAAGGAGTACACGGTCCCGGTGGCGGTGGCAACGTAATAGCCCTTTCCATCCGCGGTGGACACCATGGCAACGATGTTGTGGACGTTCAGACCCATGCTGATGGGACTTCCGTAGTAATGCGCGTCGCCCATTCTCCAGATGTCCCCGTTCTGGTCAATCAGCCAATAACCGAGACCGTCCGGAGTGGCCGCAATCCCGACGACCGGAACCACGGCATTTGCGGAACCGTAGGACTTCGCCTGGCCGTACGCGTAGACCTGACCGGTCGACGTCACCATCCAGTAGCCCCTACCGTTCGTAAGCACCTGGATGCCGACCACATCGTTGGTGTGGATGCCGCTGCCGACTAGTGACCCCTCGTA
>DATDIE010000367.1:0-3274 GCA_036521235.1 Acidimicrobiales bacterium
AAGTCCTTGACATCGTTCCGATGCTCGACGAGGACCCCAACGCCGTGCCGATTCCCCGGGGTAACGCCTCGATCGAGTTCGACGACGTGCGCTTCACCTACCCGAGCGCCCGCGAAGTCTCTCTCGCCTCGCTCGAGTCGGTGGCCGTCCTCGAGGCGGGCTCGCGCAGCGAGGTGCTCCACGACATCAGCTTCAAGGTTGAGCCCGGTCAGATGGTCGCCCTCGTCGGGCCCTCGGGCGCGGGCAAGACCACGATCTCCTCGCTCGTCCCCCGCCTCTACGACGTGACCGATGGTGCTGTCCGGGTCAGCGGCATCGACGTGCGCCACGCCACGGCCGCATCGCTGCGCGACACCGTGGGTGTCGTCACCCAGGACCCGCACCTCTTCCACGACACCCTGCGGGCCAACCTCATGTACGCCCGCCCCGAAGCCACCGAGGGCGAGGTCCTCGAGGCCCTCGACCAGGCGCAGATCGGGCACATCGTCGGCGACCTCCCCGACGGCCTCGACACCGTGATCGGCGAGCGCGGATACCGCCTCTCGGGCGGTGAGAAGCAGCGCGTCGCCCTCGCCCGGCTCTTGCTCAAGGCGCCGGACATCGTTGTGCTCGATGAGGCCACCGCCCACCTCGACTCCGAGTCGGAGGCGGCCGTCCAACGCGCCTTGCGCCGGACCCTGACCGGACGCACCTCGCTGGTGATCGCCCACCGGCTCTCGACCGTCCGTGAGGCCAACGAGCTCCTGGTCATCGACGACGGGCGCATCGTCGAGCACGGCACCCATGCGTCACTCCTGGCGGAGAACGGCCTCTACGCCGAGCTCTACCGGACCCAGTTCGCCGACCAGGAGTCCGAGGACGAAGTCCCTCCGGGCGTCGAGCCGGCACGGACAGCGTGACGCCTTGAGCTATCGCTCGGGCGCGGAACCTCGGCCACTGCTGCCCCACGGGGGTGAACTCGGGCATCACGAAGTCGCGGCGCAGCCAATTCGACCCGGATCTGCGCTCCAGGCCGCTAAAAAGTAGAATCTGTTCTAGTTGCACCAGAGGGATCCGGCATCCGGACCCCGAAAAGTGGCGACGCACAACGCACACCCAATTGAGTGGTCACCGACCCAGGAGGAATCCCCCGTGCACAACGAGCTCTGCGAACGCCTCGGGATCGAGTTCCCCATCTTCGCCTTCACGCACTGCCGCGACGTCGCCGCGGCGGTGTCGAACGCCGGCGGCATCGGCGTCCTGGGCGCAGTGGGCTTCAGCGCCGATGAGCTCGAGGTCGAGCTGAACTGGCTGGACGAGCACGTGGGCGACCGGCCCTACGGCGTCGACATCGTGATCCCCGGCAAGTACGAGGGCATGGACGAGATCGACCCGGTCAAGCTCGAGGCAGAGCTGCGGGCGATGATCCCCGAGGAGCACCGGACCTTCGCCAAGAAGATCCTGGCCGACCACGGCGTCCCCGAAATTGAGGGCGGCCCCAAGCGCGAACTGCTCGGGTGGACGGCGGCCACGGCGGCCCCGCTGGTCGAGGTGATCCTGCGCCACCCAAAGGTGAAGCTGGTGGCCAACGCGCTGGGGACCCCGCCCGACGACGTGATCGCGCAGGTGCACGAGCACGGCATGTTGATGGCGGCGCTGGCCGGATCGGTGAAGCACGCGCTGAACCACAAGGCGGCCGGGGTCGACATCGTGATCTGTCAGGGCTCCGAGGGCGGCGGGCACACCGGTGACGTCGGGTCCATCGTGCTGTGGCCCGAGGTGATTGATGCGGTCGCTCCCCTGCCCGTGCTGGCGGCCGGTGGGATCGGATCGGGGCGTCAGATGGCGGCGGCCATGGTCATGGGCGCGGCCGGCGTGTGGACGGGGTCCTTGTGGCTCACCGTCGAGGAGGCCGACGTGCCGCCCAAGCAGATGGAGTCCTACCTGAAGGCGACGTCGCGCGACACGGTGCGCTCGCGCTCGTTCACAGGTAAGCCGTGCCGCCTGCTCAAGAACGACTGGACGGACGCCTGGGAGGCACCGGGCAACCCCAAGCCTCTCGGCATGCCGTTGCAGATGATGGTCGCGATCGACTGCGTCTCGCGCGGGCACGCCTTCCCGGAGGAGGCGCGGGACGTGAACTTCAACCCCGCCGGGCAGATCATCGGAGCGGCCACCTCGGTGCGGCGGACCAAGGACGTCGTGTTGGGGATGGTCGAGGAGTACATCGACGCCCTGGAGCGGGTGCGGCTGGTCGACGAGGGCGCCACCGCCTGAGGCCGAAACCGCCCGCGGCGGTGGTGGCAATTCAACCTTGCGCGCTCGGATTTACGGGCTTCGTGCCGGGCGCTCCGCGACCTAAGGTCGCCTGATGGAACTCCACGAGGCGCTGTATACGACGCGCGCCATGCGCCGGGTCCGCAAGGACCCCATCCCCCTCGACGTCCAGTCCCGCATCATGGATGCGGCGATCCGCGCGCCCTCGGGCGGCAACCAGCAGAACTGGCGGTTCCTGCTGTTGGACGATCCCGCCAAGAAGGCGGCACTGGCGCCGCTGTACCAACACGCCGTCGGCGAGCTGTGGAAGTCGGTCTACAAGGCCCAGCTCGACGAGGCGGCCGCGCACCCAGAGAGGCCCGAGTCGATCTCGATGCTGAAGGTGCAGCGGTCGGCGCAGTGGCTCGGCGACCACTTCGAGGACGTGCCCCTCTTCATGTTCCCCTTCAGCCAGTACGACCCGACGGGTGGCTCGATCTATCCAGCGGTCTGGAGCGCCATGCTGGCGGCGCGGGCCGAGGGCGTTGGTAGCTGCCTGACCGCGCTGCTGCAGTTCTTTCATCCGGCCGAGACGTTGGAGATCCTCGGCGTGCCGACCGACCAGGGCTGGATCCTCTCGGGCACGATCAGCTTTGGCTATCCGACCGGTCGTTGGGGCGTGGGCGCCCGGCGGCCCGTCGACGAGGTCTCCTTCCGCAACACGTGGGGCGCCGACGTCGGCTTTGAGGTGCCCGATCCCCTATGGCCGGGCTGAGCGAGCTCGCCGCCCCCTTCGCGGGAACGGTGCTGCGCCTCGGGGCGGCGCCCGGCACCGACGTGCCCGCGGGCACCGTCCTGGTCGTGCTCGAGTCGATGAAGATGGAGCACGTCATAGAGGCACCGACATCCGGGGCGGTGGAATCCTTCTCGGTTGCTGTCGGCGACGCGGTGCAGAGCGGCGACCTACTCCTCCGTTTTGAAGCATCCGCGGGCGACGTGGAGGCCAGCTCCACGCATGCGCCGCCGGGACACGTCGCCC
>DATDIE010000368.1:0-5675 GCA_036521235.1 Acidimicrobiales bacterium
CGTAGACCCATTCCTTGGGGTACTCGAAGGCCCAGAAGATGTCGTGGATGTGGATGTAGACGCCGACGGGCACCATCGGCAGCACCCGGGTGATCAGGTGATGGGCGTCACTGCCGGTCTTCACGACGTGCGAGCAGTCGATGAAGAGGATGTCGCCCGCCTCCAGGTCGGCGAAGCGCTCGAGCTCGACCTCCTGGACGCCGACGGCGAGGACCTCGACGTCGTCGCCGGGTCGCAGCAGCTTCTTCAGGTCGCGCGGGTACGGCTCGACGCACGTGATTCGCAGGCTGCCGTCCAACCACTGGTCGTTGGTGTCGAGCGCCAAGGCGGTCGACCACCCCGAGCCGATCTCGAGGTAGCGACGGGGCCGCAGGTGGCGCAGCATCGCCTGGAGCACGAGCGCGTCGCCGATCGAGTACGACGGGTTGTCCGTCCAGTAACGGCGGTCGGGACGCCGTTCGGTGTTGAACGTCACGCCGTCGCACAACGGCGCCAGCGTGTGGAGCAGGGCGAGTTGCGCCTCCTCGTTGAGGTCCAGGCCCGTGAGGTGATGGGGCCGCTCGAAGATGCGCGCCTCGTGCTCCTGGATCTCCTTCATGTTGGGCACGGGGGAGTAGAAGTGGCCGGGCGGCCACCGCACGAGGAAGGGCTCGGCGTCGGTTCCCCGCAGCCGCGCCAGGTGCGCCTGGAGCGCGGCCACCTCGTCGCTGCGGCGGAGCCGCCGCAGCCAGCGGTCGAGGAAGGGGACGCGGCCGACGGCGCGACGCCATCGACTTGTCTCGGCCTCGGATCGGGCCTCGGACTCGGACTCGGCCACCGCACCTCCGCTACGACCGGGTACCAGGAGCACGGCGGTCACTCTGCCCAGTGGGCGCGTCCTTGAATCTACGGAGCGACCCTGGGCTCACCCTGAGCGAGCGACCGGCCCACGGGCCGGACGATGCGCCCCGGTCGTTCTAGCTGAGGCGCTCGACGATCATGGCCATGCCCTGGCCGCCGCCGACGCACATCGACTCGAGGCCGAACGTCTTGTCGCCGTCCTCGAGCCCGTTGATCAGCGTCGTCATGATGCGCGCGCCGGTCTGGCCGAACGGGTGGCCGAGGGCGATGGCGCCACCGTGGACGTTGAGCTTGTCCAGGCTGATGCCGAGGTGCTTGGCCGAGGGGATCACCTGTGCGGCGAAGGCCTCGTTGATCTCCACCAGGTCGATGTCGTCGATGGTCATGTTGGCCCGGGCCAGCACCTGGCGGCAGGCCTCGATCGGGCCCAGGCCCATGATCTCGGGGTTGAGGCCGGACACGCCGCTGGCCACGATGCGGGCGAGCGGGGTGATGGCGAGCTCCTTGGCCTTGGTGTCGCTCATGACGACCACCGCGGCGGCGCCGTCGTTGAGCGGGCAGGCGTTCCCCGCCGTGACCGTGCCGCCCTCGCGGAAGACCGGCTGCAGGCTGGCGAGCTTCTCGAGCGTCGTGCCGGCCCGCGGGCCGTCGTCCTTGGTCACCACGGTGCCGTCGGCGAGCGTGACGGGGATGATCTCCCGCTCGAAGAACCCGTTCTCCTGGGACTCGACGGCGCGCTGCTGCGAGCGGAGCGCGAACTCGTCCATCTCCTGGCGGCTGACCTTCTCGTACTCGGCGACGTTCTCGGCGGTCTGGCCCATCGCGATGTAGACGTCGGGCAGCCCGGCGGGGGGCGCCCACGGCTCGGTGACGGCCGGCGTGCGCACCTTGGTCCGCTGCTCGGCGTCGGCGAAGGCGGCGTTGTGCGGACCGGTGTCCGACGCGCCGTGCAGGTACCGGCTCACCGTCTCGACGCCGGCGGCGACGAAGACGTCACCCTCACCGGCCTTGATCGCGTGCGCGGCCATGCGGATCGTCTGCAGCGAAGAGGAGCAGTAACGGTTCACCGTGACGCCGGGGACGTCGGGCAGCCCCGCCAGGATGGCGGCGACGCGGGCGACGTTGTAGCCGGCCTCGCCCGCCGGCTGGCCGCACCCGAGGATCACGTCTTCGACGGTCTTGGGGTCGAGCTGCGGCAGCTTGTCGAGCACGGCCTTGATGACGAGGGCGCTCAGGTCGTCGGGCCGGCACTCCACGAGCGAGCCCTTGTTGGCCCGCCCGATCGGCGTCCGACCGGTGGCGACGATGACGGCTTCAGGCATGGTGGCGGTGCTCCTCGCTGTGTCGTGGTCCCGGGTCGCGGCCCGAAGGACGCAGAGCAGGTTACTCGTCGGTAGAAGGCCCCCCGCCGGGCCGACATTGGCCGCGTCGAGGGGCCGGACTGTAACGTGTTCTATCGCGCCGAGCCGATCCGGCGGGCCGGCGACGACGTGGCGTTGACGTGGGGTGACACGCCCCGCCATCCCGGGAGGGACACCGAATGGAGATTGCCTACACCGAGGAGCAGCAGGCGCTGAAGAGCGAGCTGCGCGCCTACTACCAGAACCTCTTGACCCCCGAGCTCGAGCAGGACCTCTCGCAGGCGAACGGCATCGGGCCCGTGGTGCGCCGGGTGGTGCGCCAGATGGGCCAGGACGGCTGGCTCGGCATCGGCTGGCCGAAGGAGTGGGGCGGCCAGGGCCGGTCCGCCATCGAGCAGTTCATCTTCTTCGACGAGTCCATGCGCAGCGGCGCGCCGGTCCCGATGCTGACGATCAACACCGTGGGCCCGACGATCATGAACTTCGGGACGCCGGAGCAGAAGGAGTTCTTCCTGCCCAAGATCCTGGCGGGGGAGATCCACTTCTGCATCGGCTACACCGAGCCGAACGCGGGCACCGACCTCGCCTCGCTGACGACCCGGGCGGTGCGCGACGGCGACGAGTACGTCATCAACGGCGCCAAGGTCTTCACCAGCCTGGCCGGCGACGCCGACTACATCTGGCTCGCCACGAGGACGGACCCCAACGTCGCCAAGCACAAGGGCATCTCGATGTTCCTCGTGCCGATGGACACGCCGGGCATCCGCGTGGTCCCGATGAAGCTGCTGGGCGACCACAACATCAACTACACGTTCTACGAGGACGTCCGCGTCCCCGCCACGGCGTTGGTGGGCGGCGAGAACCAGGGCTGGAACCTGATCACGAACCAGCTGAACCACGAGCGCGTCACGCTGTGCTCGCCGGGGATCATCGAGCGCGTGCTGACCGACGTGCGGGCGTGGGCCCAGGCGACGAAGCTGCCCGACGGGCGCCGCGTCGTCGACCAGGAGTGGGTGCAGGAGCACCTGGCCCGCGTCCACGCCGAGCTCGAGTACCTGCGCCTCATGAACTGGAAGGTCGCCTGGCAGGCCACCCAGGGTGCGCTCGACGTGGCGGACGCCTCGTCGATCAAGGTGTTCGGCACCGAGTTCTACCTGCGGGCGTTCCGCTCGCTGATGGAGATCATCGGGCAGGCCGGGTATCTGACTCGTGGGTCACCGGCGGCGGTCATCGCTGGGCGCTTGGAGATGTACGCCCGCTCCATGATCATCCTCACCTTCGGCGGCGGCACGAACGAGATCCAGCGCGACCTCATCGCCATCTTCGGCCTCGGCATGCCGCGCTCGCTGCGCTGACCCCTTCGGATTAGGAGACCCCGACTCATGGACTTCAACTACAGCGAAGAGCAGGAGGCCGTCCGCCAGCTGGCCGGTCAGATCTTCGGCGACCGGGCGACGCACGAGCGCCTCAAGGAGATCGAGGCCGGCGCCGGCGATTCCGGTCCCTTCGACCGGGACCTGTGGCGCGCTCTCGCCGACGCGGGCCTGGTCGGCATCCATCTGAGCGAGGACGTCGGCGGTGCCGGGCTGGACTTCATCGCCGCCTGCCTCGTCGTGGAGGCGGCCGGCCGCACCGCGGCGTACGTGCCGGTGGTCGAGACGATGGTCTACGGCGCGCTCCCGATCGCGTTGTTCGGCACGGACGCGCAGCGCAAGACGTGGCTGTCGGGCGCGGCGAGCGGGGAGACCGTGCTGACCGCCGCGCTCGCCGAGCTCGTCGGTGAGGTGATCCTGCCCGGCGGGACGGAGCCGGCCACCACGGCGACCGCCCAGGCCGACGGCTCATGGTCGCTACGCGGGACCAAGGCGTGTGTCCCGGCCGCGTTGGTGGCGGACGCGCTATTGGTGCCGGCGCGGTGCGAGGCGGCGGACGGCGCGTCGCAGGGCGTGGGCGTGTTCATCGTCGACCCCGCGGCGCCGGGCGTCACCCTGACGCGCCAGACGACCACCGCGGGGCGGCCCGAGGCCATCGTCGAGCTGGCCGACGTGAGCGTCCCGAGCGACCGCTTGCTCGGCGGTGCCGAGGCTGACGGCGCCGCCATCGTGCAGGCCATCACGGAGCACGCGACGACGGCGCTGTGCATCCTCGAGGCGGGCGCGTGCAGCGCGGCGCTCGAGCTGACGGCGGAGTACACGAAGACCCGGGTGCAGTTCGACAAGCCCATCGCCACGTTCCAGGCCGTCGGCCAGCGTGCGGCGGACGCCTACGTCGACACCGAGGCGATCCGCCTTACGGCCTGGCAGGCGGCGTTCCGCCTCGCCGCCGGCCTCCCGGCCACCGCGGAGGTCGCGGTCGCCAAGTACTGGGCCGCGGAGGGCGGCCAACGCGTCGTCCACGCCGCCTCCCACCTTCACGGGGGCGTCGGCGTCGACCGCGACTACCCGCTGCACCGCTACTTCCTCCTGACCCGGCAGATCGAGCTCACGCTCGGCGGCGCCAACGAGAGCCTGCGCCGGCTGGGGCGCATCCTGGCGGACGAACCCGTCTGAACCTTTCTGCCGTGCGCTCGCCGTGCGCGCCGCGCAACTCACGGGCGGGACACGGCGGGTTCGTTCGGAGCCTGAATCGAACAGCTCGCTCCAAAAACTTCCTCCGTTCCATTTTTCATTTTGCATAGGCGGGCGCCTCATCTTTTGGCGCGAAAGCTGTAGGCCAGAGTGGAATAGCCGTCGACTTGTGAGGCCAGAGTGGAATTTGTCGCTCGAATTGTGAGGCCGGGGCGTATGCGATTCCAACGCTCGTCGAAAGGCTTCATCGCGCCCCCGCCAGGTGCGATACTCGACACCGATGGCGGATGCGGTGCGGGCGGAACTGATCGGCGCGGCGGTCACGATGGTGGTCGACCACGTGACCGAAGAGGTCGTCGGCGCGTTCGACCGGGTCGGCGTGCCCTCGGTGTTGCTCAAGGGCCCATCGATCGCTCGTTGGCTTTACCCGGCGGGCGGACGGGGCTATCGCGACACCGACCTGCTGGTGCGTCCCGAGGACTTTGCCCGAGCCGCCGCGGTGCTGCGGGAGCTCGGTTTCGGCGCTCCGTCGCATGCCCTCGTGGACCACGCGCACACGTACGGGCGGGACGCCGGCGGTTACGCTCAGTCCGTTGACCTTCACCGCACTCTGCCCTACGTCGCGGCGCCCCCCGCCGACGTCTGGAGGGCGTTGTACGCCGGGCACGACGCGCTGGCGCTCGGAGCGATCGAGGTCGACGTCTTGGGCCTGCCGCAGCGGTGCCTTCACATCGCCATCCACGCCCTGCAGCACGCGTTCGAGGCGCGCGGGCCGTTCGAGGACCTGCGTCGCGCCATCGACGCGGCCAGCATCGAGGAGTGGGCGGAGGCCGCGTCCGTCAGCCGCCGTCTGGGCGCGGAGGACGCACTGGCCGCCGGGCTCTGCCTCGTTCCCCAGGGCGAGGCG
>DATDIE010000369.1:0-5470 GCA_036521235.1 Acidimicrobiales bacterium
GAACTTCCGGTGGCTCGTCGGGGACATCGCCACCCCCACCGAATTCCTCGTCTACGGCATCGGCGGCCTCGTGGTGCCGCTGGGACTGCTGTTCTTGTGGCTGCGGCGGCGCAGGTTCCGGCCCGCCACGGCACCGGCAACGGTGCAGCAAGCCGGCGGCCGGCCCGGTGCGGCGAAATCTGCGGATGGCTGGTAGTGCGCGCGATCGGGGATATCGGTTACCTCGCGCGTGCTGACCGTGCTCGGTGCGTTCGCCGCCGGTCATCCCCGGCTGGGCCTGAGCGAGATCGCCCGGCGGCCGGGCATACCGGTGTCGACGGTCGCGGTATCGGTCTAGCCGAGCTCACCGGCGCCCAGGGCGTCGAGTTGATCACCTGGCTGGCCGCCCGCGCCACGCTGCTAGGCGACGCGCGCGCGGTGACGGCGAACTACCACGTCCCGATCTCCGACACCGCGTCCGGCCTGATGCTGCTCGAGCCCGTCAGATAACGGGCGCCCGCCCGATACCGCGGGCGTGTCCTAGCCGGCCACCGGGCTGAAGCTGCCCGATCTCGGGCGCCATCCGGGCGGCGGGTCCTCGCCGGTCAGTCCGTCCACGGCCTCGCGGAGCAGGTCGGCGTGCCCGGTGTGGCGGCCGTACTCCTCGATCAGGTCGCAGACGAGGCGGCGCAGGCTGGCGTGGCGGCCGTCCGGCCCGGAGGCGTGGACGGACCGATCCATGCCACCGTCGGCCAGCGCCGCCGCGAGTGCGGCGCGGGACCGCTCGACGGCGCCGTCCCACAGGTCGTAGAGCTGCTGCGGGGTGTCGTCGGCGGCAGAGGTGAAATCCCAGTCTGTACTGCCGTCCCAGCCAGCGGCCTCCCACGGCCCGCCCAGCGGCTGGCCGCTCAGCTTGGTGGTGAAGTAGTAATCCTCCACGGCGGCCACGTGCTTGAGCAGGCTGCCGAGCGTCAGCGAGGAGTCGCCGACGCGGGTCCGCAGCCCCGCGCCGTCGAGGCCGTCGGCCTTCCAGCGGAAGGTCGTGCGCAGCCGGTTCAGCGCGCCGGCGAGCTGCTCGGACTCGGTGCCGGCCATGGGCGGTTCCCACGGGTAGTCGGTCATGGCGCCACGCTAGACCCCGGTACCGACATCCTGGCGAAGCTCCAACTGGCCCAGCTGACCCGTACGCCACCGACGAGGGCCCCGCCCGGTGCTCGCGGTGCTGATGTTTCTGGATGCTAGCTGAGGGGCGACCGTTTCTAACAGTAAGCCGAGCGACGGCCGTTCCCCCGCGGCCAGCCGAGTGACGGCCGTTCCGGCGTCCCATCCCGGCCCCGCCGCGCCCCCTTTGATGCGATCTATCCCGTTCGCATCGGGTATGCTGCCATGCAAGCCCCGGGGGTCGGATCAGCCACTGTTAGGTCGGGCAATCATGGAAGAGTGGGACCGTCTTCTTAAGGAATTGCGTAAAGAGTTTATCCTGCGCGAGGACGAGCTCGAATTTCTCCACGAAATCGACATGCAATTGCTTCAGAGCGAGCGCCCGCTCACCGACACATTCGATTTCATCGTGGAAAAGACGCAGGAGCTGATGAAGTCCGACCGGACCGCCATCCTGCTGCGCCGGGGCACCCGCCTCGAGACCGCGTACTCGGTGGACAGAACCATCCTCGGCCAGCACATCGACCTCGCCACGTCGCTGACCGGACAGGCCCTCCTGACCGCCACGACGATGAACGTACCGGACGTGACCGCCGCCCCTTACGCGGGGAAATACATTCCCATCGAGGGCTACACCGGGCCGCCGCTCAAGAGTCTTTTGTGCACGCCGATCCAGGTGCACCAGACGATGGTGGGAGTCCTCTCCACTGAGAGCACCCGCACCGCGGCTTTCACTAATGTTCACGAGCGCATTATTAATAACATTGGCGGCCAGGTCGCAATCGCGCTGCAACGGGCTCAGCTTTTCGACCAGTACGAGCTCTTCTCCGAAGTGGACCGGCTCATCTTCGAGCCCCCCTCGGAGTCGTCGCACGCGATCTCCGTGGCGCTGCAGAAGGTGATGGACGCGCTGCGGGAGGTCGAGCACATCGAGCTCAGCCGGGCGGACATCCTGTTCCCCAGGGGACACGGACTCGAGGTCGTGCACAGCACCAACCCGGCAGCCGTGGGAGTGGTGCTCCCGGTGGACAAGTCGATCTGCGGGCGCGCCGCCCGGGAACGAAAGACCCAGACCATCGGCGACGTCAGGACCGAGGCGGAATACCGCAGCCCGCTCGGCACCTCCATTCGAAGCGAGATCGCCATCCCCATCCTGGTCGGCGACTCGAAGGTCGTCGTCGGCGTTCTCAACGTCGAGAGCGAGGAGCCGAACGCCTTCGAGGGCTTCTGCCAGGTACTCCTCGAGAGCTTCGCGAGCAAGGTCCGCACGCTGCTGGCATTCGCGAAGCTACGGTCCGACGTGACGGAGACCATGGAGCTCCGCAACGCCAGCGACGTGCTGGTGGCGATCGGCGATCAGGCCAGCAACATGATCCACCGAATGAACAACACCGTCGGGGCGATGCGCGTCCGCATCATCGAGTTGCAAGAGCACAGCGAGAAGCCCGAGCTCAGCGGCGACGAAGTCCTGGCGGACCATCTGGCGGCTCTCAGAAAGCTGGCGGAACGGACCTTGCAGTTGCCCGAGGAGGTCGCGCGCCTCCTCAACCAGCAGGGCGTTACCGTCAACGTCAACGAGGTCGTCAGGTCGGCAATCACGAAATTCAAACCCGATATCCCCGACGACGTCGCCGTGGAGACCGCATTCGACGAGTCGGTCCCGTTGCTCTCGCTCTACAGCTTCGACATCGTGGTCCAGAACCTTATCCAGAATGCGCTGGAAGCCATGCCGAACGGCGGAACGCTGTCCGTCTCCACGAGGTCGGTCACGTATCCCGAACTGGCCGGTGGGTACGTGGAACTGGCGGTGAAAGACACCGGGGTAGGGATCTCGGACGAAGTACTGCCGAAGCTGTTCGAGCTAAACTTCTCGACGAAGCGCTCGAAGGGGCAAGGGCATGGGCTGGGCCTTTGGTGGATACGCAACTTCGTGCTGCGGGCCAAGGGCGACCTCAACGTCTCCAGCTCCGAGAACCAGGGCGCGGAGTTCGTCGTCAGGATTCCAGTAGACATCGCGCCGGACGACGCCGTGGCAAGCTAGCGGCCAGACTCCCTTCTCCGCCCAGACCACCTCATTGGAGGGGTAATGCCGACCGCTGTGAAGAACGTCCTCATCGTCGAGGACGACGAGGCCTGGTGGGGCAACTACACCCGCGCCGCCAAGGCCGTGGGCATCGAGTCCACGCGGATCGCCCCGAACCTGGCCACGGCTACGGCTCTCATCGACGACATGCAGTTTGCCCTGGCGTTCGTAGACATCGGTCTCAACGTCGCGGACGACGACAACACCGATGGCGTTGACGTCATGCAGAAGATCCGGGGACTGGGCGACCGGACGAGCATCGTGGTAGTGACGGGCCGCGCTAGCCCGGACGTGCTCAAGATCGCCCGCAATGCCCTCAAGGAATACGACGCCCTCGACATCATCGCGAAGCCCGAGATAGAGCCCGAGGACATCAGGAGGCTGATCCGCGAGGGCCTCGAAACCTTCGCCGAGAAGTCCGCTGGCGAGCAGTCGGCCCACGATGCACTGAGGGGCACCCTGGACAAGACCTACTGGGAAGACCAGATGCTCCGGGGAACGGGCGTCCAAGACGGGGTCCAGGGGCTCCATCACTTCCTGGACGGCCTGCTGGGCGAGTTCCTCCCCATACTGCCGCAAAACGGCGGCGACATGATTGGCGTCGACGACGCGACGGGCATAGCCGACGGTGCGTACTGGAGCCGCGCCATAGGCCAGCCTATCGTAATCGTTTACGGCAAGAGGACCCTGGCTTCCGAGGAGATAGAAGCGGCGAAGTCGAGCGGCTCGCTGCTTGGCCGCTACCACGTGGAGCCGGTTCTTAAAAGGTCTGCGGAACACGGTCTGGGCGGTGCCGTCTTCGGCCTGGCGGATATGCCTCGCGATGCTTTTGGAATTTCGGATGGCGCGAGCTTAAAGTCGGCAGGCGGATAGCAACGTGGCCGGTGGCTCGCACGCCACCGGCGCCCTCCCCGCGTCAACTATTCCTCATGGTAGGTGAGTAGGTGGCCAGAGTACTTCACGTCGATGACGAGGAAGAATGGCGTGAGATAGTAAGCCGCGCGCTGAGGGGAAAGCATCGCGTAGATCCTGCGGAGAACTACGAGGAAGCCCTTGAGCTCATTCGTAGCTCCGACTGCTACGACCTGGCCATCCTCGACTGGCGCTTGGAGGGCCGCAACGACGAGACGGTGAAAGAACTTTTGGAGGTTCTGAGGGAGGAGTGCCCGGATACTGCCCGCCTCGTGATCACGGGCAAGGCGCCACCGGGAAGCATACGGCATGGCATACTCGATAGGTACGGAGTGTACGACGTCATCATCAAGGGCGATATAACCGCGCCGGACCTTCAGATACTTGTGAACCAGATACTAGGAAACGGTTCCGATAAGAAGGCCCGCGCACCGTCCGGGACGAACGGCCGCCAGAGCCGGCAAGCGGTGAGGTCCGAGGCAGCCGAGTTGAGGCAGCGGTTCCGCGATTGGCAAGCCGGGGTGGACGAGGATATCCAGTCCCACATCAGAGACGCCCAGGGCGCGGCCCGGCGCGTCGGGCCGCGCGATGCGGAGTCCACGACTGCCGCAAAAGCCGTGCTCGACCGGTGGCTATCGTTGCACGGGAGATTCGTTGCCGGGTGCTTGAACTTGGACCGGGCGATAGCGGACGCGAAGACTGCCGAAGACGTGCGTACGGCGAGGGACGAATTCGACAGCGCCGCCGGTAAATTCGCCGCAGAGATCGACGGCCTAAAATGACGGGCGCGGGCGGACGCCCCGCACGGCCCCCGGCGGCGATCTCCCGGTAGCTGGGCAATCCGCCTTACAGGTGTGATCGCGTGCTCACGACCCCGCGACGGTCGTCGTCGTGGCGCTTCCGGAGACCAGCGACACCACCGCGTCGACCGCCTCGGCGTGGTCGGGGCCCAGGCTCGGGTGGGAATCGAAGACGTAGAAGAGCAGGTTCTTGCTGGCCGGGCCGACGGCGGTCCGCTTGTCGGGTCCTTGGAACACCGACGCGATGACGCCGTCGGTGTCGCGCACGACGAGTTCGCCCGCGGCACACTCCACGGCGTCGCCGCGCATGCCGACGAAGGACCCGGGCGACGGGAGGACGTCGAGCGTCACGTGCTCGCGGATGGCGTCGGCGTCCTGAACGCCCATGAGGACCCCGGTGGCCGCCTCCAGCGCGAGCAGCGCCAGCACGGGCGGCGGTACCGGGGGAAAGCCGCGCTTCGCCACGCCGGCGACCTGCTTCCTGAGCCCGACCGCGTGCCCACGGCCGGCGAAGAAGCTCTCGAAGGCACCGAGG
>DATDIE010000370.1:0-18987 GCA_036521235.1 Acidimicrobiales bacterium
GCCCGTCGGCGACTACTCGTTGGGTGCGTTCGCCAGCGGGGTCCGTGACCTGCTCGAAGTCCTCGACGTCGACCGGGCGACGCTCGTCGGCCAGTCCTTCGGCGGCGGGGTGGCCATGCAACTCGCCTACCAACACCCCGAGGTGTGTGATCGCCTCGTCCTCGTCGCCAGTGGCGGTCTCGGGCGAGAGGTGAACTGGATGCTCCGCGCCATGGCGCTGCCGGGGAGCGAGTACCTGATGCCCGTGATCTTCCCGGGTTTCGTTCGCGACTGGGGAGACTCCCTGTTGCGCGTCGTCACCGACCGTGGCGTCCGGCTCGGTCGGATCAGCGAGATGTGGAGCGCCTACGCGTCGTTGGCCGAGGCGGAGAATCGTGGGGCGTTCGCCCGGACGCTCAGGTCCGTCATCGACCCGGGCGGCCAGACGGTGAGCGCGCTGGACCGTCTCTACCTGGCTTCCTCGATGCCGACGCTGATCGTCTGGGGCGATCGCGACGACATCATCCCCGTCAGCCATGCGCACGCGGCGAGCGAAGCGATTCCGGGCTGCCGGCTGGTGATCATCGAGGGCGTCGGCCATTTCCCGCAGGTCGAGGCGCCGGAGCAGTTCGTGGCTGCGTTGACCGAGTTCATGGCCACCACGGAGCCCGCGCACCTCGGCTCCCGGGACCGCCAGCGGATGCTCAAAGAGCGTGTGGTGGCCATCGAGCGGTAAGCGTCCGGACGTGCGTCGTGCCGCGTTCCCGCACCCGATAGCTGGATCGGCATCACCAAAGGGTCCAGAATCCGCAGATGGGTTCGCCCGCCGCGCTCGACGGCAATCGCTGACATGACGATCACGATCGTCTTCGCCCTAGCGGCCGCCCTCGCCAACGCCGTGCACCTGATGGCCCAGCACGCGGCGAGCATCGGCGTGTCCGATTCGCATCGCGGCCGGAAACTGGTGGCGCACCTGATGCGCCATCCCCTCTGGCTCCTCGGATGGGTGGCCGCCGCGGCTGGGTTCGCCTTCCAGGCGGTCGCCCTCCACAGCGGCCAGCTGTCGATCGTCCAACCCCTCCTCGTCACCGAGTTGGTCTTCGCACTGCTGCTGCGGCGGTTCTGGGTCCGCCAGCACGTCGCCAAGATGGCATGGACCGCGGCGCTGATCACCTGCGCCGCGCTGGCGGTGTTCCTGACCGTGGCCCAGCCTCATGGTGGGCACCTGCACCCAGACGTCGCCGACTGGGTGACCGCGCTGGCCGTGTTCGGTGGGGCGATCGCGCTCCTCGCCGTCCTGGCTCGCTGGGGCACGCCTGTGCGGCGTGCGGCGCTCTACGCCACCGCGGCCTCCATCACCTGGGCTCTGATGGCGGCGTTCATCAAGGCGACCACCGACCTGTTGACGGCGTCGGGGCTGGTGGCCACGCTCGAGCATTGGCCGCTGTATGCGCTGATCGCCTCGGGCGTCGTCGGTTCGGTGCTCCAACAGGCCGCCTTGCAGGTTGGCCCGTTGAGCGTGTCCCAACCGTTGATCGTCGTGGTCGACCCCGCCGTCGCGATCGTGTTGAGCGTCTGGATCTTCGACGAGCGGTTCACCGAAGGCGTGGCCCGAAGGATCGTTGCCGCGGTGGCGTTCTGCGTCATGGCGATCGGAGTGACGGTCTTGTCGCGGACGTCGCCCTCCGATCTCGACCGGTCGGTGGCGCTGAGCCCGGAAGGGGCCTGATCAAGCGTCAGGCCCCCCGGGCCGCGCCGGAACCCGAGGCCGACGCGTTATCCGAAGTCGAGCCCGTCGGTCGGCGCCACGGGCGCCATGTCGGGGAGCCTCCGCATCCGGAACGAGTTGCCGAGCCCGAGGAGCCCGGCGATGGCGGGCACCAAGAGCGCGACCTGCAAGGAGCGGTTGCGGGCGTCCGTGTTGACGGCGAGGACCGCGTCTTGGACCGCCTTGGGCTGGTCGGCGATCTGATGTTGGAGCTGCGTATTGCTCATGATCTCGGCGTCGGTCTCCATCTCGGCGGCTATCTGGTGCTGCTGGGCCGGGGGGATGGCGGTGCTCGCGTAGGTCAGGTTGGTGAAGCTCATGGCCAGGGCCCAGAGCATCAGGCCGCCCGCCACGGCCAGCCCGAACGACAAGCCGAACGAGCCCGCTGCGGAGTTGACGCCGGCGGCCTCGCTGACACGCTCCTCGGCGATCGGGGCCAGGGTGAAATTGTTCAGCTGCGAGACGAGCAGGCCCAGGCCGGAACCGGCCACGAGCAACGGGAGCACCAGGTACCACCCCGAGTCGACCCGCGGCACGAGGGGGATGATGGACGCCATGCCGACGGTGACGAGCGCGAAACCGGCCAGCACGATGTTGGCGGGGCGGCGCGTGCCCGCCTTTCGGCCGGCCAGCATGGCCATGCCGAACATCGAGAGCGACAGCGGCGCCAGGGACAGCCCGGCCTCCATGGCGTTGTACTCGAGGGTCATCTGCAGGAACAGCGGCAGGGCGATCATGGCGCCGCCGAGAGTGATCTGCTGCAGCATCTGCTGCGACACGCCGATGCGGAAGTTCAGGTGCTTGAACAAGCCCGGGTCGATCAGCGCGGGCTTGCCCGCACGCTTACGCTTGACGAGCCACCAGGCGAACGCAGCCAGCGTGACCGCGCCGACGGCGATGATGAGGCCCACGTAGCCGCCACCCTCTTGCCACACCAGAATGCCGAGGACGACGCCGCCCATGCCGACGACGGAGAGGACGGCACCGACGAGGTCGATCTTGCGCTCCCCGGTGTACGGAACGTCCTTGACCAGTCGGATCTGCGAGAGGACGACAAGGACGATGACCACTTCGAGCCCGAACCCGACGCGCCACGACAGGTACGTGGTGACGAAGCCGCCGAGGAGCGGGCCGACGGCGGCGGCGATCGCGGCCGAGGCGCCGACCAGCGCGTACGTCCTCTTCTGGGCGGCCCCGCTGAAGTTGCCGTGGATGAGCGACTGCATGGCCGGGAGCAGCAGTGAGGCACCGAGGCCGCCGATGATGGCCCAGAAGATGATGACCGGCACCAGGCTCTGGGTGAGGGTCATGGCCAGCGCGCCGACGGCATAGGCGAGCAGCCCGATCACATAGGCGCGCTTGCGGCCCATGAGATCGCCCAGCTTCGAGTTGATCAGGATGAAGGCGGCCGAGATCAAGGCCTCCAGGGCGATCGCCGACTGGACGCCGCTGGCGGTCGTATGCAGCTCGGTGACGACCGCCGAGATGGACACGTTCATGAACGAGGTGTCGACCACCAGGATGAACATCGCCGCCGCCAGAAGCAGCGCAACTCTCGGATTCCCGCTCTCGGCCGTTGCGGCGTCCCCGGGGGTGCTCGTCATCGCTCAAGACGCAGCAAAGAAAGCCCTCCCATGCGGTGCATTGAAGCAGGGATCTCGGCGGCGGGTCCGTATCACCGGTTTCCGGGTGGAAACCGCCGGCCGGGGGGATCGTCCCGGGAGGGCGAGCGCGCTCAGACCGTCACCGTGGCGGCCGCCGGCGCCGCCGGCGCCGCCGGCGCCGTGCGCTCGGGCAGGAGCAGGATCCCCCCGACGAGGAAGCAGATCGCGCCGACGAACGTCCCGATGTTGGTGAGCGCCAAGCTGACCAGCTGCCCGCTCGGCTCCACGTAGGAGGCGATGGCCGACGCACCGAAGGCGACCGAGCCCACGAGGTTGAGCGCGGCGATCCACCAGGAGATGTCGCCTGGTCGCCAGGCGAAGCGGCCGTGGCAGATCTCCGCCCAGGCGAGCCAGCTCGCGATGAGGAAGCAGACCGACCCCAGTGCGTCCGGTCGCCACACGGGGTGGTGCGAGGTCGAGGCGCCCAGGCCGACCACAAGGGCACTCAGGGTGGTGCGGTTGAACCAGAGCGTGCCGACGAGTTGCACCAGCGACGCCCACCAGTCGATCCGCGCCGGCTGGGCCGAGAAGAGCTGCCGGAGGCGGCGCGGCGGAGGACGGTCGCGGTCGAGCGACAGGTGTGGGCTCGTCGTCGCCGCCTCGAAGTACTGGAGGAAGGCGGCCGTCGTGAAGAAGAGGGAGCCGATGAAGTACGTCAGGTTGTCGGAGTTCGTCCCGACGGCGTCGGCGTAGACGGGCAGCGCGCCGAGCGCGAAGCAGGCCGAACCGACGGCGAAGAGCGGGCCGATCCACCAGGCGAGCGCCCGGGGCGCCCACCACGTCGATCCGGCGCCGGCCGCACCCGCCCGCGGGTGCTTGCGGTGCCACCGCGACTCCCACATCAGACGCGAGCCGTCGGGCCGGATCAGCTCTTCGCGGCTGACGAACGGGCCCAGCCCCGCCGTCGGCCCGCGCGCCCACCCCTCCGGTGCGTCGACGTAGGCCTGCGTCATGAGACGTGATGCTCGCGCGTCACGGGAGCACGGCCACGGGGCCGACCGGCCCCGACAGGCGCTAGCGCACCCCGCGCGTCAGCAGCATCGTGCCGGCGATCGGGCCGCCGCCGTTCGCCACGGCCGCCACTTCCACGGCCCGTCCGCCCGGGCGCACCACCTGGCGCTCGCCACCCTCCCCGCGCAGCTGCACGCACGCCTCGTGGATCAGCCCGAAGCCGTGCAGGCGCCCGCCCGAGAGCTGGCCGCCGGCCGTGTTCAGCGGCAGCAGGCCGTCGCGGGCGATGTTCGCCCCGCCCTCCACGAACGGGCCGCTCTCGCCGCGCCCGCAGAACCCGAGCGCCTCGAGCCACGTGATCGCGAGGATCGAGAAGCCGTCGTAGAGCTGGGCGGTGTCGACGTCGTGCGGCGTCAGCTCGGTGCGCTCCCACATGGAGGCCCCGGCGTCCCGCGCCGCCATCGTCGTCATGTCGTCGAACTGGTCCCAGCTCGGCCGCCCCCGCAGCGCCGTGCCGACGGCGTTGATGTGCACGGCGGGGTGGTCCAGGTCGGGCGCGTAGTCCCGGTGCGACACGATCACCACCGTCGAGCCGTCACACGGTGCGTCGCAGTCGTACAGACACAGCGGCGTCGTGATCATGCGCGCCCCCAGATAATCGTCCATCGTCATGGGCTCGCGGTAGATCGCCTTCGGGTTCAGCCCGGCGTTGGCCCGGTTGTTGATCGGGATCGCCCCCAGCTGCTCGCGCGTCAGCCCGAATTCGTGCATGCGACGCGTCGCCACCATGGCCAGCCAGTTGGCCGCCGACACCGCACCGAACGGCAGCGACCACTGCATGAAGCCACCGAAGCGCGGCACGCCGCCGCCTCCGCCACCCCCGCCACCGATGCCCTGGCGGCCCCCGGTGCCCTGCGCGGACCCCTCGGTCACCGTCCGGTACACCATGACGTGCTTCGCCAGCCCGGCGGCCACGGCCAGCGACGCCGAGATGACGGCGCGCATCTGTCCGGCGCCCTCGCCGCCGCCGTCGTGCCAGTTGAGCGACAGGCCCATGGCGTCCTGGACCTCGGGCGACATCGGGCCGGCGAACCCGCCGGTCCCCGCGCCCATGCCCGGGTACGTCGAGAGCCCGTCGATGTCGTCCCGCGTCAGGCCGGCGTCCTCGATCGCCCTCATCCCCGCCTCGATCGTGAGGTCGATGTCGCTGCGCCCGAGCCGCCGGCCGACCTCGGACTGCCCGATGCCCGAGATGATGGCCCGCCGCTCGAGCGGCTCCTCCGCCGCCGGCGGGCTCACGACGCCGCCCCCGCACCCGAGCCGGCCTCGTTGGCCGGGGTGAAGAGCGGGATCCACACGTCGTCGTGGTGCTCGAAGACGACGCGCACGGGCAGGCCGACGTGCACGTCCTCGGGCTCCACGCCGACGAGATTCGTCGTCAACCGCACATCGGGCTGCTCGTCGATGGAGACCCATGCGATGATGTACGGGTCGCTCCCGGGGATCCACTGCTGGTAATTCACGGTGAATGTCTCGACGTGGCCCCGCCCGCTCACCGCCTCTGGACCGAGGTCGCGCGACAGGCAACGCGGGCACGCGGGGCCGGGCGGGTGGATGAAGAACCCGCAGTTGTGACAGCGCAGGAGTTGCAGCACCCCGTCCTCGCCCGAAGTCCAGAAGAAGGCGACGTCGTCGCTGAGGCGCGGCAGGAGACGCAGCATCGGACCGTTGGCGACCATGAGCGGCATGTTGGCACAGGCCCCGCGCCGGGCGCCCGTTCGGCCATGCCGACCGCCCGGCGTGGCCGGGAACCGTCCCGGCGGGCCCGACGGGATCAGCCGGCCAGGACGCCCGCGTCGACCAGCACCCGCCGCGCCTCGTCGACGCCACGCACCTGACGGGTGCGGAAGCCGAATTCTGCGGCCCCCTCGACGTTGACCACGTTGTCGTCGAGGAACAGCACGCGGTCCGGCTCGGCGGGAAGGCGGGCGGCCACGGCTTCGAAGATGGCGCGGTCCGGCTTGACGAGGCCGAGCTCGAAGGAGAGGAACCGGAACTCGAAGGAGCCGGCGATCGGCAGGCTCTCGTAGTGCGCGGCCCACTGCAGCGCGTTCGTGTTGCTCAGGCAGCCGACCCGCACGGCGTCGGCGGTCTCGGCGACCAGTTCGGCCGAACCGGCGTAGGGAACACCCTCCCAGCTGGCGAACGCGGCGAGGAAGTCGTCCGGAGACACCGGCAGCTCCCAGTCCGCGACCACGCCGGCGGCGAACTCTTCGTCGCTGCATCGTCCGGCCTCGAGCAGCTGGACCCAGCGGCACCCCAGCCAGCGCGCCCACAGCTCCTGCTCGCCCTCGATCCCGCAGAGTTCCCGCATGGGACCGACGCCGCCCGCCTGTATCAGCACGCCCCCGAGGTCGAAGAGGACGATGTCGATGGATTTCTCGCTGCGTTGCTCGGTGGTCACCCGCCGACTCTAACGGCGCGCCTGTCGCTTCGTCGCCGTGTGCACCGCGCTGCGGCCGAGCGTGAGGAGCAGCGCCGTCGCGTCGTCGACGAGCTCGTCGAGCGTCATGTCGAGATGCCCGTCGAGCCAGGTGACCACCAGCTCGGTGAGGCCTCCCGTCAAGATCAGGGAGGCGACCATGCCGATGCGGTCGTCGGCCGGGCCGGCCACGCGCCACGCGTAGCGCTCCACGAACTGCGCCATGGCGAACATGGCGTCGCGCCGGCGGCGGGCGAGCGCCTCAAGCCCGAGCCCTTCGGAGAAGAGGATCCGTCCCCGGCGCGGGTCGTCCGCCGCGTACCGGACGACGGCGCCGACCACGGCGTGGGCCTGGGCCTCCGGCTCGGGACTCGCGTCGACCGCGGCGGTCACGGCGCAGCGCAGGCCCTCGTTGGCCACGCGGTCGTAGACGGCGATGTAGAGCGCCTCGAGGTGCTCGAAGCTCTCGTAGAAGTACCGGGCGTTCAGCCGCGCCTCCGCGCACACGCCGCGAACGGTCAGCCCGCCCCCGGCGTCGGGTCCGAGCAGGGCGTAGGCGGCGTCCACCAGCCGGTCCCTGCGCTCGGAGCGGCGCGCGTCGATGGGAACGCCGCGCCAGGAGCGCCCGGCGCGGGGGTCGGGGCCGGGGTCGGGACCGGGTCGATCCGGTCCGGGTCGGTTGCGGGTGGTGGGCGTGGTCATCTCATTTGATTTGGTAACGCTCGTTACCATAATCTTCCCGCCACGGCCGGGGTGGCACGCCGGAGGCACGACGCAGAGATGAGGAGGAGCGCATGAAGATCTCGATGACGCTGAACTACGCCGGGGGGCACGAGGCGTCGGCCAAGCAGGCCGCCGAGCTCGAGAAGGTCGGCCTGGACATCGTGTGGGTGGCCGAGGCCTACAGCTTCGACGCCCCCACCTTCATGGGCTACCTGGCGGCCAAGACCGAGCGGCTCGAGATCGGCAGCGCCATCCTGCCCATCTACAGCCGCACGCCGACGCTGATCGCCATGACCGCCGCCGGACTCGACGCGCTCTCGGACGGCCGCGCCGTCCTCGGCCTCGGCGCGTCGGGCCCGCAGGTCTTCGAGGGCTTCCACGGCGTGCCCTACGACCGCCCGCTCACCCGTACCCGCGAGATCATCGACGTGTGCCGCAAGGTGTGGGCGCGCGAGGCGCCGCTGACCCACGACGGCGCGGCGTACCACATCCCGCTGCCCGAGGGGCAGGGCACCGGGCTCGGCAAGGCGCTCAAGATCATCAACCACCCCGTCCGCCCGCGCATCCCCATCTGGGTCGCCGCCCTCGGCGAGAAGAACGTCGCCATGACGGCGGAGGTGGCCGACGGCTGGCTGCCGATCTTCTTCGTGCCCGAGAAGGCGAAGGAGGTGTTCGGTCCGTCACTGGACAAGGGCGTGGCGAAACGCGACCCCTCGCTCGACACGCTGCAGATCGCGGCGGGCGGCATCTTCGCCATCGGCGAGGAGTCGGAGGTCGCACCGATCCGCGACCTTGGCCGCGCCGCCGCCGCGCTCTACATCGGCGGCATGGGCGCCAAGGGCAAGAACTTCTACAACGCGCTGGCCCGCCGCTACGGCTACGAGAAGGAGGCGGAGGAGATCCAGGAGCTCTACCTCTCGGGCAAGAAGAGCGAGGCGGCCGCGCTCGTGCCGAACGACCTGTTGGAGGCCACTTCGCTCTGCGGCCCGGAGTCGTACCTGAAGGACCGGATCGCGGCCCTGGCCGAGGTCGGGGTCACGCATCTCAACGTCACCCCGGTCGGTGACGACCCGGTGGCGATGATCGAGAAGCTGCGGAGCTGGACCTGAGGCGAGAGGTACCGCGCCGATGAGCGCCCGGACGCCGGTCGTCGTGGCGGGCGGCAGCGTGGCTGGGCTGGCCACCGCGTTGGCGCTGGGCCGTCAGGGCCACGATGTCACGGTGGTCGAGCGTGACCCCCTGGCCGAGTTCGCCGACGCGGAGGCCGCGTTTGCGGTGGAGCGACGCGGCGCGCCGCAGGCCCACCAGACGCACGGGTTCCTGGCCCGGCTGACGGTGACGTTGCGCCGTCAGTTCCCCGACATCTGGCAGGCGTTGCTCGACGCCGGCGCCGAGTCCATGGCGCTGACGCGCGGCCTCGGGCCCCCCGAGGAGGGCGACGACGACCTCAACGTGCTCATCGTCCGCCGGACGACGTTCGAGTGGGCGTTGCGCGAGGCGGTACGGCACGAGCCTTCCGTGGCGTACCGGCCCGGCCTCGAGGTCACGGGTCTCATCGGCGACGAGGACAGCGGCGCCGTACCCCACGTGCGCGGCGCCCGGCTGAGCGACGGCACCGAGCTGGACGGCGACGTCGTGGTCTGCACGGGTCGCCGCGGCCCCCTCGTGTCGTGGCTCGGCGACCTCGGCGTGGAGGTCGCCGAAGAGGTGACCGACACCCACATCGTGTACCTGACTCGTTGGTACCGCCGGCCGGACGGCGCGCCCACCGACCTCGACGCGCGCCTCGGGGGCAACTTCGGCTACCTCAAGTACCTCGCGGTGCCGTGCGACGGCTCGACGTTCTCGGTCACGCTGGCCGTGCGTTCGAGCGACCGCGAGCTGCGCAGCCTGCTGATGGATCCCGACGCCTTCGACCGCGCCTGCCACCTGCTGCCCGGGCCCGACCGGTTCCTCGACGCTGGGCCCGTGGAGCCCATCGGGCCGGTGCGACCGATGGGCGGGCTGATCAACCGCTTGCGGCACTTCGCCGCCCCGGACGGCTCGGCGCTCGTGACCGGGGTCCACGCCGTCGGCGATGCGCACACCTGCACGAACCCGATGTACGGGCGCGGCTGTGCGCTCGCCTTCGTCCAGGCCACCATGTTGGCGCAGGCCTACGCAGAGCACGGTGACGACGCGGCCGAGAGGGCGGCCACCTACGAGAAGCTCTCGGCTCGCGAGATCGAGCCTTGGTTTCGCACGTCGGTGGCGATGGACTCCATGGGCGACAACGACGGCGTGCCGAAGGAGCCCGACCCCTTCGCGCGGCGCTTTGGCGCGCTGGTCGCCGACGTCATGCTCGGACAGTCGGCGGATCCGGTGGTCGCCCGTGGCCTGCTGCGCATGATCAACACGCTCGTCCGGCCCGACGAGCTGATGTCCGATGCCGACTTTGTCGGCCGGGTAGCCTCGTATTTCACCGGGCCCGAGGCGGACACATCCGAGCTCGACTCGCTACGGGTGAGGCGACGCGACCTGCTGCGCGTACTTGCAGCATGAGGGATAGGGGGCAGTACCGATGCACGACCTGATCATCAAGGGCGGGACGATCGCCGACGGGTCGGGGAAGCCCACCCGCACCGGCGACATCGCCGTGGACGGCAGCGTCATCACGGAAGTCGGCGACGTGACGGGTGGGGCGCGGCGCGTCATCGACGCCGACGGACAGCTCGTCACGCCGGGGTGGGTCGACATCCACACCCACTACGACGGGCAGGCGACGTGGGACCCCGAGGTCTCACCGTCGGGCTGGCATGGAGTGACGACCGTCGTGATGGGGAATTGCGGCGTCGGCTTCGCACCGGCGCGCGACACGGACCGCGCCTGGCTCATCCAGCTGATGGAGGGCGTCGAGGACATTCCCGGCACCGCGCTCGCCGAGGGCATGACTTGGAACTGGGAGACGTTCGGCGAGTACCTCGACGAGGTCGAGCGGACGGCCCGCGTCATGGACGTGGCCAGCCTCGTGCCGCACGGGGCGCTGCGCGCCTACGTGCTGGGCGAGGGCCGCGCCAACGACGTCGCCACGGCACAGGAGATCTCCGAGATGGCGGCGATCGTCCGTGAAGCCGTGCACGCGGGTGCGATCGGCGCGTCGACGACGCGCACGGTGCTCCACCGGGCGAAGGACGGGGAGCTGGCGGCCGGCACGAACGCCCCGGCCGACGAGCTCGTCGCCATCGGCGAGGCGCTGGGCAAGGCGGGCCACCGCGTCTTCTCGGTGGCGAGCGACATGTGGGACCTCGACCACGAGTTCGCCTGGATGTCGGAGATCTCCATCCGCGCCGGCGTGCCCGTCACGTACCAGGTGCTCCAGGCCGACTTCAACCCCGAGTTGTGGCGCGAGTGGATCGACCGTGGCGTGGCGGCCAACCGGCGCGGCGCCTGGCTGGTCCCCCAGGTCGCGGGCAAGCCCACGTCGCTCATGGTGGGGTTCCAGTCGGTCACCCATCCCTTCGCGCACCACCGCGCCTACCAGGA
Organism: Acidimicrobiales bacterium; assembly: GCA_036521235.1. Classification (GTDB taxonomy): domain Bacteria; phylum Actinomycetota; class Acidimicrobiia; order Acidimicrobiales; family RAAP-2; genus Bog-473. The sequence goes on from DATDIE010000370.1 coordinate 11,090, forward strand.
GATCGCCCACCTGCCGCTCGACGAGCGCGTGGCGCGGCTGCGCACGCCGGAGGTGCGGGCCGCCATCCTGGGCGACGAGCCGGCGCCCGGCGGGTTCGTCCAACTCCTGCGGGCCAACCTGCACAAGCTCTTCCCGCTCGGCGACCCGCCGGACTACGAGCCGCCGCCCGAGCGCAGCGTGACCGCACTGGCCGCGGCGCAGGGTCGTTCGGTCGACGAGGTGCTCTACGACCTGATGCTCCAGCGCGACGGCAAGGAGCTGTTGTACCTGCCGCTGCTGGACTACTCGGCCTGCAACCTCGACGCCGTGCGCGAGATGCTGACGCATCCGGCCACCGTGCTCGGCCTGGGTGACGGCGGCGCCCACTGCGGCGTGCTGTGCGACGCCAGCCTGCCCACCTTCATGCTCGCCCACTGGGCGCGCGACCGCAGCCGGGGCGAACAGCTGCCCGTCGAGACCGTGGTGCACCTGCAGACCCGCCGCACGGCCGAGCTGTACGGGTTCCGCGACCGCGGGCTGGTGGCGCCGGGGTACCTGGCCGACGTGAACGTCATCGACCATGACGCCCTGGTCCTCGAGCCGCCGGAAATGGTCTACGACCTGCCGGCGTCGGGCAAGCGCCTCGTGCAGCGCGCCCGCGGCTACACCGCCACCATCAAGTCGGGTGCCGTCGTACGCGAGCACGACGCGGCAACGGGAGAGCGGCCCGGCCGTCTCCTGCGGGGCCCCCAACCCCAGCCCCTCGCGCAGGGCTGATCACTCGCTCGTCAGTCTGCGTTCGCGCCGGTGGCTCGCAACGCGTCGGCGAAGCCTCGCACGACCAGCGATCTGATCTTGCCGTCCTCGAGCTCGAACACGTCGCGCACGCGGCTGTCCGCCCCGCCGATGTGGACGTCGATGTCGACGGTCACCGTGGAGCCCTCGACCTCGAGGGGCAGGGGAGTCGGGCGGAAGTCGTCGAAGGTGAACGTGCGCTCGGTGTAGTAGGCGAGGATCTCGTCGTGCCCGTGGCGCACGTCGCCGTCGACGTCGAAGCTGGCGTCGGCCGCGAAGAGGCTGCGCAGCAGGTCGGCGTCGTGCGCCGTGACCGCCGCGAAGTAGTCACCGATGGTCCCCGCCGCGCCGTCGTGCCGCGCCTCGAGGCGGTAGATGCGCCGGGCGTTCAGCCCGAGCACCTTCGCCTGGGTCGCGGTGGGGCAGGAGGCGAGGGTGTGGCGCAACGCGTCGACCGCCCCGGGGAACGTGGCGTCGTGATGCGGGTAGTCGCTGCCCCACACGATCCGCTCGGGGCCGACGAACGGTGCCAGTGCCGGCAGCGCCTGCTCGTCGACCTCGAAGCTGATGGCGCACTGGCGGGCGAAGTACTCCGATGGCCGCAGTTTGAGATCGGGGCAGAAGCCGCCGAAGGATGCGGCCTGCTCGTCCAGGCGCTCGATCCAGAACGGGCCCCAGCCGCCCGAGGACTCGAGGAACACGACGCGGAGCGCCGGGTGGCGTTCGAGGACGCCGAACGCGATGAGCTGCGCGCACGCCAGCATCTGCTCGAACGGGTGCGAGACGGCGTGCAGGATCAGCGGGTTGAACGGCCGATCGGCGCCGAGCGTCGGCACGATGACCGAGCTGCCCTCGTGGATCCCGATCGGCACGTCGAGCTCCTCGGCCGCCTCCCAGACGAGGTCGTAGGCGCGGTCGGACAGCGAGCGGCCGAGGCAGGGGTTCGGTCGTACGAAGCCGGCCACGAAGCCGAGCTCGGTGACGGCGCGGCGCAGCTCGCGGGCGGCGGCTGCGGGGTCCTGCAGCGGGAGCAGGGCGGCGCCGAAGAGCCGGCGCGGGCCGGTGGCGCAGTAGCCGGCCAGCCAGTCGTTGTACGCCGCGGCGAGGGGCACGGCGACAGCCGGGTCGGGCACGACGGAGAAGTACAGCCCGATCGTCGGATACAGCACGGCCTGGTCGATCCCCTCGGCGTCCATGTCGGCGAGCCGCAGCACCGGGTCCCACCCGCCACTGAGCGCGTGGGCCAAGGGCCGGAACGTGGCGGGGTCGTCGAAGGTGGAGCCGGGACGGGCCAGGTTGCCGAGCGGCACGGCCAGGATCTCCGTGTCGCCGACGACGACGTGCTCGTAGCCGTTGGGGTCCGCCGTGATCGTCGGGCGGATGGCGTCGGGCAGGCCCGCCCAGGCGGACTCGGGCTCGACGACGTGGCCGTCGGCGTCGACGACCGGCCCGGCGCGCGGCGGGAGCGGCAGGGCCGCGCCCTCGCCGTCGTTCACGCGCCTACGGTGCGCCAGTCGTCGACCGGGGGCAGCGGGTGGCGGAACAGCCGGGCCGCGTTGCCTCCGGCCACCGCCCGCAACTCGTCGTCGGGCAGCGAGCCCCAGTTCTCGACGAGGACGCGCTGCGTGTCGGGCCACGACGAGTCGGCGTGCGGGTAGTCGCTCTCCACCATGATGTGATCGACGCCGATCTTGTGCCGTTGGCCCACCGCGGACGGGTCGTCGATGGAGCAGAACCAGAAGTTCCGCCGCAGCACCTCGCTCGGCAGCATGTCCGTCGGCCATGAGTGGCTCTCGGAGCCCGACGCCGAGTGCGTCAGCACGTAGTCGGCGCGGTCCATGAGCATCGTGACCCAGCCGATCCCGCCTTCGGACATGGCGATATTGAGCTTCGGGAAGCGCAGCGCCACGCCCGACCACAGCCACTCGCCCGCCGTGAGCAACGCGTTCACCGGGAAGAAGGTGGGCCACAGCTCGAAGGGGCCGTCGTGCGACGGCAGCGGCGCCCAGCCGGCGGATCCGGTGTGCAGGCAGATCACGGTGCCGGTCTCCTCGCAGGCGGCGAAGAAGGGGTCCCAGACGCGGTTGAAGACGGAGGGCAGGTTCATGCGCGCCGGGAACTCCGGGAAGCTCACCGCTTTGAAGCCGCGGGCCGCATTCGCCTCGACCTCCTCCGCCGCCACCTGGACGTCGTTCAGCCACGGCAACTGGAGCGGGATGATGCGCTCGGGCGCGTACGCCGCCCACACGTCGAGGTGCCAGTCGTTGAACGCGCGCATGCACGCCAGCCCGAGGTCCCTGTCCTGCGCCCGTGAGTACACGGCGCCGCAGAAGCCCGAGACGAGCGAGGGGAAGCACAGCGCGGCCCAGATGCCGGCCCGGTCCATGTCCTCGATGCGGGCGGCGATGTCGAAGCAGCCCGGCCGCATCTCGTCGAAGCGGGCCGGGTCCATGCTCCATTCCTCTTTGGGGCGGCCGACGACGGCGTTGAGCCCGACGTTCGGGTAGAGGTTGCCCTCGAACACCCATGCTTCGGCGCCGCCCTCGAGCTCGACGACCTTGGGCGCGCCGTCGGCGAGCGCGGCGGGCATGCGTCCTTCGAAGAGGTCGCGCGGCTCGATCAGATGGTCGTCCACCGAGATGATCGGGACCTTCACCGGACGCGGCTCGGGGTCGGGCAGCAGGGTGACCTGCGGCGCGACGACGGCGGGCGTGCTCGGTGTCTCGACGGCTCCCACGGAAAGCTGACATTATCGTCAGGGAACTCGTCTCGCCCGGGGGTGCGCATGACCACACACGTCGAGGACGTCACGACCGGCGTCGGTCTGGTCATCGACGGCAGGATCGAAGCCGCCGGCGCCGGCACCTATGCGGTGACCAACCCGGCGCGACCGGCCGAGGTGGTATTCCACGCCCCGGCGACCTCGCCCGACCAACTGGACCGGGCCGTGGAGGCCGCCCGCCGCTCCCAACCCCGGTGGGCCGCCATGTCGATGGAGGACCGGGCGCGGCACGTCATCGCCGCAGCCGAAGCCGGGGTCGCCGCGGTCGAGGCCCAGGATCTCGCCACGTTGCTGACCCGCGAGCACGGCAAGGTGAAGGCCGAGGCGGTCATGGACGCCTCCCTGCTCGGCGGCATGGCGTCCGCCTTCGCCCCATTGGTGGCCGACGCGCTGGCGTCGCGGACGGTGAGCGGCGGCGCCACCACGATCTCCTGGGAGCCCCACGGCGTCGTGGCCGCCATCCTGCCGTTCAATTGGCCCGTCTCGGTCATGGGCAACAAGATCCTCCCGGCGCTGTTCGCCGGCGACACGGTTGTCGTCAAGGCGCCGCCCACCTGCCCCGGGGCCGTACTCCTGATCGCCGCCGCGATGGCCGCGGCGCTGCCGCCCGGCGTCCTCAACGTCGTGAACGGGCCGGACGCCGAGCTCGGCCGGGCGCTCGTCTCGCATCCAGGCATCGACATGGTGTCGTTCACCGGCGGCGTGGGCACGGGCCAGGCCGTCATGGCCGCCGCCGCGGCGACGACGCGCCCCGTCGTCCTCGAGCTCGGCGGAAACGACCCGGCCATCCTCGCCCCCGACGTCGTGGCCGACGCCGTGTTGGCCGACCGGCTCGTCGAGGCCGCCTTCCCCACCAGCGGGCAAGTCTGCATGGCGGTGAAGCGGCTCTACGTCCACCGCGACCGGATGGCCGACACGGTGGAGGCGCTGCGCGCCCGGCTCGCGCGCGAGGTCGTCGGGAACGGCCTGGCGGACGAGGTGACGATGGGGCCCGTGCACACGGCGGCGGCCCGGGACCGGGTGGACGCCTTCGTCGCCGAGGCCGAGGCGGCCGGGGCGGTGGTGCACCGGCCGGGCCGGCTGCGCGCCGAGGACCAGGGGTCGGGGGGCTACTTCGTCTCGCCCGCGCTCGTGGTGGCGCCCCCCGCCGGGTCGAAGATTGTGCGCGAGGAGCAGTTCGCCCCGGCGCTCCCGGTCATCCCGTACGACGACATCGCCGAGGCGGTCGCCGCAGGGAACGACACCCCGTTCGGCCTGTGCGCGTCGGTGTGGAGCAACGACGAGGCGTTGGCCTCCGAGACCGCCGCGCGGCTGAACGCTGGGATCGTCTGGGTCAACGCGCACGGCATGAGCGCGGTGGACATGTACGCGCCGATGGGCGGCTGGAAGCAGTCGGGCTTCGGGGTGGAGCTCGGGACCGAGGGCATGCAGGCCTTCGCCCGCCAACGCGTCCAGGTGCGGCGCCCAGGCCCGTCTCGGGCAGGAGGTACGGCATGACGGTCGTCATCAGGGGCGGGACGGTGGTCGACGGGACAGGCGGGGCGCCGCGCCGCGTCGACGTCCTGATCGAGGGCGAGCGCGTCGCGGCGATCGGGCCCGATGCCGCGTCGGCGGCCGGTGACGCCGAGGTCATCGACGCCGACGGCATGCTGGTCACGCCGGGCTTCGTCGACCTGCACACGCACTACGACGCACAGCTCTCGTGGGACCCCAACGCCAGCCCGTCGCCGCTGCACGGAGTGACCACGGTGCTCGGTGGCAACTGCGGCTTCTCGATCGCGCCGCTTGGGCCCGAGCACGCCGACTACATCAGCCGGATGATGGCGCGGGTCGAGGGCATGCCGCTGGCGGCGCTACAGGCCGGGGTGCCCTGGGACTGGACCTCTTTCGGTGAGTGGCTCGGCCGCTTCGACGGCCGCATCGCGGTGAACGCCGGGTTCCTGGTCGGGCACTCGACGCTGCGCCGGCTCGTCATGGGGGAGCGCGCCGCGGGCGGCGCGGCCACGCCCGAGGACGTGGCGGCCATGGTGGCGGCGCTGCACACCGCCCTCGACGAAGGTGCGCTCGGCTTCTCCACCTCGCAGGTGCACACGCACAACGACGGCGACGGCCAGCCGGTGCCCTCGCGTGCGGCGGGCCGCACCGAGATGGAACGGCTCGCCGCCGCGGTGCGGGACCACGCCGGGACGACGCTCGAGCTCATCGTGGCGGGCTGCCTCAACGGGTTCACCGAGGAAGAGGTCGACTTCATCGGCACCATGTCCCTGCTGGCCGACCGCCCGGTCAACTGGAACGTGCTCGGCGTGTCGTCCATGAACCCCGACGGGGCCTGGAGCCAGCTGGCGGCGGGGACGGCAGCCGCCGAGCGCGGGGCGACGGTCGTGGCGCTCACCTTGCCGCACACGATGCAGATCCGCTTGAGCTTCGAGCACGGCGCGATCCTCGACGGCCTGCCCGGCTGGCGCGAGGTGTTCGCGCTGCCCTTCGACGAGCGCATCGCGGCCTTCTCGGACCCCGAGACCCGCCGCCGCTTGGACGCCGGCGCGCACTCCGACGAGGCCGGCATCCTGCGGCACCTCGCCGTATGGGACCGGCTCGTCATCGAGGAGACGTTCGCGCCGGAGAACAAGGCCTTCGAGGGGCGCACGGTGCGCGACGTGGCGACCGAGCGGGGCATCGACGCGTTCGACGCGCTGCTCGACGTGGTCGTGGCCGACGGGTTGCGCACCGGCCTGCGGCCCCCGATCGGCGAGTCCGAGGAGGACTGGGCGCTCCGGGCCGAGGTCTGGCAGGACCCGCGCGCCATCGTCGGGGGCTCCGACGCGGGCGCCCACCTCGACACGATGTGCGGCGCCGTCTACTCGACCTCGATGCTGGGCGACGGCGTGCGCGCCCGCGGGCTGCTCAGCTGGGAGCGGGCCGTCCAGCTGTTGTCCGACGTGCCGGCGCGGCTGTACGGGCTGCGCGACCGGGGCCGCCTCGTGCCCGGCGCCTACGCCGACGTGGTGGTGCTGGACCCCACCGCCGTCGGGCACCGCGCGGTGCGCACGCGCGACGACCTGCCGGGCGGCGCCAGCCGGCTCTACGCCGAGGCGACCGGCATCGGGCGGGTGCTCGTGAACGGGACCGAGATCGTCCGCGACGGCGAGTTCACCGGCGCGGTCCCCGGGCGCGTCATCCGCTCGGGCACGGACACCGACACGGTGCACGCCGGGTCCGACTGGGCCGCCGCCACGGTGTGAGCCGCCTGGCGGCTCAGAGCAGCCGGGTCGGCAGCGCCACCTCGCGCGTCGCGCCGCCCTCGCGGGTGAGCGAATAGGCGAGCTTGCCCTCCACCTCGGTGAACGCCTCGGCCAGCTCGGTGCCGAAGAAGACGAGGCCTGTCCCGTTGTCGGTGGCGTAACCGTCGGGCAGCGTGCCCTCGGCGATGAGCCGGTGGACGAGCGGGCGGCGCTGCTCCTCGACGTCGTAGTGCGGGCTGTTGGAGTACGGGAGGAAGCCGAGCCCGTTGGTGATGGGCTCGAGCGTCGGCCCGAACGAGTCCGTCGTCCCGCCGACGTGCCAACAGATGGAACCGGCGGACACCCCCTTGAGCACCACGCCGGCCTCCCAGCACTCGCGCAGGATCTCGTCGAGACCGTGCAGGCGCCAGAGGGCGAGGAGGTTGGCGGTGCTGCCGCCGCCGACCCAGATCACGTCCTGGGCCAGGAGGTGGGCGCGGACGTCGGGGTAGTTCGGCATCGGGAACAGCGTGAGGTGCGAGCTGATGAAGCCGAGCTTGGCGAACGCGTTGTGGTCGGCCGCCAAGCGGGAACGGTCGTCGCCGGTGGCCGTGCCGAGGATGCACAGCTTGGGGTGGTCGCCCGCCCGCGCCAGGTCGGCCGCCAGGCGGTACGACGGCCCGGGGCGCAGGTTCGTCGGATCGGGCCCCTCGAGCTGGAAGCCGATGGAGGTGGCGACGATCGTCGGCTGGAGGGCGGCCATGTCAGGCGGGTGCGGTCGCGGTGCGAACGGGGTCGGCTTCCGGCGCGCTCAGCCCGGGAGCACTTCGGGGTTCACGATGTGCAGCGGGCGCGCCCCCGCCATCAGGCGGCACAGGTCCTCGGCGATGGTGCGCGTGTGGTTCGACTCGGTGTCGTACGTCGCGCCGCCGATGTGCGGCGTCAGGACGACCTGGGGGAACGTGGTCAGAGGGTGGTCCGTCGCCAGGAACTCGCCCTCGAAGTGGTCGAGACCCGCCGCGCCGACCTTGCCCGACGCCAGGGCGGCGACGAGGGCGTCGGGGTCGTGGATCTTGGCGCGCGCCGTGTTCAGGTAGACGACGCCGTCGCGCATCTTGGC
>DATDIE010000371.1:0-41757 GCA_036521235.1 Acidimicrobiales bacterium
CATGACGCTGATCCTACGCGGGCGCTGCGACCGCTCGCTCCGCCCCGGATGGGTCGCATCAGCATCGACAGCCGCCTTCACGGTTGCGACGGAATTAGGAGTTTTTCCTCAAGAAAGAGGAACTTTCGAGGATTAACTCACGATCCGGGCCGACAAATTGAGGCAACGCCCCTAGACGGACGGACGAGGCCGCCGCAGTCGGAGTTAGACGGTCAGCAGGTCCCGTGCCCCGGTGTCCGAGGACGGGTGACGCAGCTTCGACATCGCCCGCGCCTCGATCTGGCGGATCCGCTCCCGGGTCAGGTTGAAGTGCTCGCCCACTTCCTCGAGCGTCCGGGGCTCGCCCCGGTCCAGCCCGAAGCGCAGGCGCAAGATCTCACGCTCCCGCTCGTCGAGCGGCGAGAGCAGGCGCCCGATCTCGTCGGGCAGCAAGGACACCGCCGCCACCTCGAACGGTGACTCGGCCGAGCGGTCCTCGACGACGTCGCCCAATTCGGCGTCGCCGTCCTCGCGCAGCGGCTCGCTGAGCGACAGGGGCTCGGCGCGGAAACGGAGCGCCTCGACGAGCTTGTCCTCGGGCATCTCGACCTCGATGCCGAGCTCGGCCAGCGTGGCCGGTCGCCCCAACTTCAGTTCCAAGCGGGCCTGGGCCTTCTGCACCCGGGCCAGCGTGTCGCCGGCGTGGACCGGCAGGCGAATTGTGCGTCCGGTGTTGGCGATGCCCCGGGTGATGGCCTGACGGATCCACCACGTGGCGTATGTCGAAAACTTGAAGCCCTTGCGCCAGTCGAACTTCTCGACGGCGTGCATGAGGCCGAGGTTGCCCTCCTGGATGAGGTCCAAGAGCGGCAGACCGGAGGCCTGGTACTTCTTGGCGATCGACACGACCAGCCGGAGGTTGGACTGGACGAACGTCTGCTGGGCCTGCTCGCCCTCGATCACGCAGCGGCGCAGCTCGCGCTTCTTCGCCGTGGTCAGGCCCTTGGGCGCCTTCGCCACGTCGCCCTCGGCGGCCCGGCCAGCCTCGATGGCCTGGGCCAGGCGGACCTCGTCGTCCTTGGTCAGCAGGGGATATTGCCCGATATCTGTCAGGTAGAGCCGGACGAGGTCCTCGTCGTCACGCTCAATTCGTTCCTTGGCCAAGGTGGTTGCCAAACCTTCCCGTATCTCAGCTCGGCAGGCATTACCTGGCCGGGCGCTCGTTCCACGTAGCCGACGCCCGTTCCTGGCGCTTGCTTGGCTGCTCAGTCAGTGTAAAGGCGCTGTCAAGCAGGGCGTACAGCAGGTAAAACGACCCGGTCGGCAAACGCCCGTTCGAGCGTTGTCCCCAGGTGACGAACGGGTATCCCCGCCCCCTCGAGTCGCTCGAGGAGGGTCCGACCGCTCCGGATCTCCACCTGGCCCCCCTGTCGAGCCTCGAGCAGCACCTCCATGACCGACGCCTCCGACACCGGGGATGCAACGACCAGGTGGGACGCGTAGACCCCATCGAGCCAGGGAAGGACGGTTTCCACGAGGGCGCCGACGCCGGCCGCCAACTCCTTCGTGGCCCCCACGTCGTCGAGCGCCCGGGCCAACCCCAGCGGCGCTGCCACCAGCGAGGCCGGGTCGACCCCGGCCCTGACCGGGAGGCGTCCGGCCCAGCGCCCGGCGATCGCCCCGTGCCGCTGAGCCGTCGCCGCACACCAGACCCGCAGCTCGCCGTCTGCCGCATCGGCGCTCGCTCCGCCCGCCTCGGGCGCACTGGCCCACGCACCCGTGACCTCGAACAGCCGGTGCTCGACCCAGCAGTACGCGCCGACCAGGCCCGCCAGCTCGTCGATCGTTCGCCAGGCGAGCACGTCGCCGACCGCCGGTTCAGCCACCCCCCGACTCCTCGAGAGCCGAGGAACGGTAGTGGTTCGTGATCGGCATCCGCCGGTCCTTGCCGAACGCCTTGGTCGTGATGCGTACGCCCGGGGGCATCTGGCGGCGCTTGTACTCCGCCCCGTCGACGAGGCGGACCACCTGGTCGACCACGGCCGGATCGAAGCCCTCGGCCACGAGGTCGGCGGCGGTGCGGTCGCCCTCGACGTAGCCCTGGAGCACCGGGTCGAGCTCCTCGTAGGGCGGGAGCGACTGGTCGTCACGCTGATCGGGCCGCAGCTCGGCCGACGGCGGCTTGTCGAGCACGCTGTCGGGGATCGGGCCCGGCAGGCCTTCGAGCACCGCTTGGGTGTTGCGATAGCGACAGAGGTCGTAGACGAGCGTCTTGGGCACGTCCTTGATCACGGCGAAGCCGCCCGCAGAATCGCCGTAGAGCGTCGAGTACCCCGTCGCCATCTCGCTCTTGTTCCCCGTCGTCAGCACGATCCAGCCCTTGGCGTTGGACGCCGCCATGAGGAGGACGCCGCGTAGGCGCGACTGGAGGTTCTCGTCGGTCAGGCCCGACGGCTCGCGGCCCAACACCGGCGCCAGCATCGAGGCGAAGGCGACGTGGGCCTCCTCGATCGGGACCACCTTGAGGTCGATGCCCAACCGTTCGCACAGCGCCTCGGCGTCCTTCAGCGACCCCTCGCTCGAATACCGCGACGGCATGGAGATCCCGTGCACCCGCTCGGCGCCCAGTGCGTCCACGGCGATCGCTGCCACGAGCGACGAGTCGATGCCCCCGGAGAGCCCGATCACCGCTTCGCCGAACCCGTTCTTGGCGAGGTAGTCGTGGGTGCCGAGCACGAGCGCGGCGTACACCTCGGCGTGGTCGCTCAGCGGGGCATGCTGCTCGCTCGGCGCCAAAGCCGCCCGTTCGCCCCTCCGGGGCTCGGTCACCACGATCCGCGGCAGCAGCTCGGTCACCGCATGCGGTTGGTGCGAGCCGATCGGCAGGTCGACGAGCACCAGGTCGGTGTCGAACTGGGCGCCCGTCGCCACCAGGGAGCCGCCGGCCGCCACGACCAGCGAGTCGCCGTCGAACACGAGCTCGTCCTGGCCCCCCACCTGGTTGACGTAGGCGATGGCGCAACCCGCCTCGGCGACCCGCCCGCGCAGCATGGCCAATCGCTCGGCGTGTCGTCCGCGGTTGTAGGGCGAGGAGTTCAGGTTCACCACGACATCGGCGCCGGCGCGTCCCTCGTGTGCCACCGGCCCGTCGTCGAACCACACGTCCTCGCAGATCGAGACGCCGACCCACGCCCCGGCGATACCGAACAGCGCCGGCGGTTCGGTGCTCGGGATGAACCAGCGCTGCTCGTCGAAGACGCCGTAGTTCGGCAGGAAGCGCTTGCGGTAGATACCCGCCACCCGTCCTCCCGCGCAGACGGCCGCTGCGTTGGACAGCCCGTAGCCGCCCGGCGCCGCGCCCACGAACCCCACGACGACCGCGCACTGCCCGGTGGCGGCTGCCACCTTCTCCAGCGCGGCCACGTTGTCGGCGATGAACCCGGGCTTGAGGAGCAGGTCCTCGGGCGGATACCCCGGGATGGCGAGTTCCGGCACGATGCAGAGGTCCGCCCCCGCCGCCTCGGCCGCGCTCAGTGCGCGCAAGATCTGCTCGACGTTGCCGGACAGGTCGCCGACAACCGTGTTGAGCTGCGCGGCAGCCAGACGCAGATGCGGCATCGTTCCAGAATACCGGCGCGGCATCGCAGGTCAGGGCGGCGTCGGGGTCGGGGCCTTGACTCCGGACCACGGTACGGGCCGTACCGTCACGGCCACGACCGAGAGAGAGGACGTCTCATGCCCACCGCCGTGATCGAACTGTCCAGCGCCACCTTCGACGAGGAGATCGCCCGCACCGATGAGCCCGCGCTCGTCGAGTTCTGGGCCGAGTGGTGCCCGCCCTGCAAGGTGCTGGCGCCGATCCTCGACGAGATCCACGCCGAGCTCGGCGACGGACTGCGCGTGTACAAGGTCAACTCCGACGAGCACCACGCCCTCTCGGCTCGCTTCGAGGTGCTGGCCGTCCCCACGATCCTTCTCTTCTCGGGCGGGGAGCTCCGTCAGCGCCTGGTCGGCGCCCGCAGCAAGGCCCGGCTGCTCGAAGAGGTGGACCGGGCACTCACCTCGTAAGGCGCAGCGCTCCGCAGTCGTCGCTGTCGGGATCGGCGCAGATGTCGGCCAGGCGCTCGAGTCGTACCCGGACGCCGGCGAGCTCGCGTTGACGCGCCTCGATCGCCTCCAGCTTGCGCAGCACGATGGCGCGTACCGAACCGACGTCGTTGCGCGTGTCCTCCTGGAGCAGCTCGCCCACCTCGGTGAGCGTGAAGCCGAGCGCCTTGGCTCGCCCGACGAATTCGAGGCGCCACAGGTCGTCCGGCCCGTACTGGCGGTAGCCGCCCGCCGAACGGGGCGGCTCGGGTAGAAGCCCACGCCGTTCGTAGTAGCGGATCGTCTCGACGTGCACGCCGGCGGCCTCCGCCAGCTGCCCGATGCTCAGCACCTTCACGAGGCAAGGCTAAAGGCCGGACCACGCTACGGGGTCAAGCCGTTGCCTTCGCGGGACACCGCCCAAACCACAAGCCGGACCCTCCACCTCCGTTCGGCCCCCGGGACCCCGGTACACGCCTCTGGGGGCGAGATTTTCGAGAGCACGCCGGCAGCTGCCAAGCTTTCCGGATGCAGAGCCAGCGGGACTACGTACTGCGGACGGTCGAGGAGCGGGGTATCCGCTTCGTCCAGTTGTGGTTCACCGACGTCCTCGGCACGCCCAAGGGGTTCAACATCACCTCGGCCGAGTTGGACAACGCCCTGGACGAGGGCATGACCTTCGACGGCTCCGCGATCGACGGCTTCAGCCGGGTCCAAGAGGCGGACGTGTTGGCCCGGCCGGACCCGAAGACCTTCCAGCTGTTGCCCTGGCACCACGACGATGCGGCCGTAGCCCGGGTCTTCTGTGACATCGCGAACCTCGATGGCTCGCCGTTCGAAGGCGACCCCCGGCACGCGCTGCGGCGCACCCTCGAGCGGGCCAGCGCGGCGGGTTACACGTTCTTCGCGTCGCCCGAAGTCGAGTACTTCTATTTCGCCGACGCCGATCCCGAGCGCGGGCCGGTGGTACTGGACACCGGCTCGTACTTCGACCTCTCCGTGGCCGACCTGACGAGCGACCTGCGCCGGCGTTCGGTGCTGATGCTCGAGGAGATGGGCATCCCCGTGGAGCACACCCAGCACGAGGACGCGCGCAGCCAGCACGAGATCGACCTGCGCTACACCGATGCGCTGACGATGGCGGACACTGTCATGACGACGCGCATGGTCATCAAGGAGATGGCACGCCAGCAAGGCGTCTTCGCTTCGTTCATGCCCAAGCCGCTCCAGGGCGTCCAGGGCTCCGGCATGCACACGCATGTCTCCCTCTGGGAGGGCGAACGCAACGCGTTCGTCGACGAGAGCGACCGCTATGGGCTCTCCGAAGTGGCCCGCCGGTTCATCGCCGGGCTCCTGCACCACGCACACGAGATCACAGCGGTCACGAACCAGTGGGTGAACTCGTACAAGCGGCTCATTGGCGGCTACGAAGCCCCCGTCCACGTGAGCTGGGCCCGCAACAACCGCTCCGCGCTTGTGCGGGTGCCGATCGTGAAGATGGGCAAGTCCGAATCGACTCGAGTGGAGTACCGGGCTCCGGACAGCGCCTGCAACCCGTACCTCACCTTCGCCGTGATCCTGGCGGCCGGACTACGGGGCATCTCCGAGGATTACCCGCTGCCGCCCGAGGCGGACGAGAACCTGTTTTCCCTTACGGCCAAGGACCTGGCGAAGAAGGGCATCGAGCCTCTGCCCTCCAGCCTCCATGACGCGGTCAATGTGATGGAGGGCTCCGAGCTCCTGGCCGAGACCCTCGGTGACCACGTCTTCGAGTGGTTCATCCGCAACAAGCGCGCGGAGTGGGACGACTACCAGACGCAGGTCACCCAGTTCGAGCTCGATCGCTACCTGCCCCTGCTCTGACCTGATGGACCCGCTGCTCTGCTTCCCGTCTGACCTCCCCGCCGAGGTGACTCTTGCGCTCCAGAGCGCAGGCCTGGGGCACCAGTCCGTCACGGGTCCCGAAGAGGTCACCGCGCCCAGTGGGCCCGACGGGCGTGCCGCCGGCTACTCGGGCGCCCTCGTGGTCGCCGGACGAGACATGACCGCGGCCGTCGCCTTCTGCCGGCACCTCCGGATGCGCGAGGTGCCCATGGCACCCCTCCTGCTCATGATCGCGTCCGACCAGATCGGTGAGCTGCTCTTGCGCGACGACCTCTACGACGACTTCTGCGTCATGCCGGCCCGCCCCGAGGAGTTGGTGGCGCGGCTGCAGCACCTGTTCTGGCGCACGGGTCAGTCCATGCGTCCGGACATCATCGAGTACGGGCCGCTCATGCTGAACCTCGAGACGTACCAGGCCGCCGTGTCCGGACGCGTCCTCGACTTGACCTACATGGAATACGAGCTCTTGCGCTTCCTGGCCGGGCATCCGGCCAAGGTGTTCACGCGGGAGACCTTGTTGAGCCGGGTTTGGGGCTACGAGTACTACGGCGGCGCGCGGACCGTCGACGTTCACATTCGCCGGCTACGCGCCAAGCTCGGCGAGGAACACGCGCACCTGATCCAAACGGTGCGCTCGGTCGGATATCGCTTCGGACAGGTGGCGTGGCATCCCGGAGTGACCCAGCGCAACGGGGCCGGACCGGTCGCCGCGCCGGGCAGCCCGGCCGACGCGTCGGTGCCTCAGGCCACGGGGGCGTAGGCCCAGGCCTCGACCTCGACCCGTGCCCCGACCGGCAAGGCGGCGACCTGGACGGCTGATCGGGTCGGCCGGTCCTCCGTGAAGTACTCCACCCACACCTCGTTCACCGCAGCGAACTCACTGATGTCCACCAGGTAGAGCGTCGTCTTCACCACGTCGGACAGCGAGGCGCCCTCCGAGGCCAGGACGTCGACCACGTTCTGCAACGCCTGACGGAGTTGCGGGAGCGTGCCGCCGGGCGCCAGCGCGGCCTTGCCCTCGCCGTCGGTGGTCAGCCCGACCTGACCCGACGTGATGACCCAGTCGCCCACACGGCGCACCGGTGAGTAAGGACCTACCGCAGGACTCACGCTTCCTCCTCTCGACGGCCAGATGGTGCCACGTCGCGGCGGGGTGCTCGCACGGCCGCACGACGGGTCGGCCAGTGCGGCGGCCGCCCCTCCGCGATCCAGGCTGCGGCCAGCGTGGCCACGAACACTGCGTCGGAGCCGTTGACCGGCCAACCGTCGTCCTCGTGGAGCCTGACCACGACGTCGGGCATGTCTCGGGCGGAGAGAATGCCGAAGGAACGGATCGTCAGGTCGACAGGTTCGCCGGCGCCGTCGACCGCGATGCCCTCGCTCCAGACCAAGCCGAGCGCCTGGTGCGCCGCACCCAGCGCGTACGAGCGCAGCGTCACGGGGTCGAGGACCTCGCCGGCCCAGAGGTCGATCTCCAACCGCCCCCGCTCTCCAACGTCGCACCGCAGATCGACGGCGGCGCGACCACCACCGGGCACGCGTACGTCGGCCCGCCCGGCACCTTCGCCCGGTGGATCGGACGCAAGGGACTCGAGCGCGTGCAACGCCGCCAGCACCTCGGCCCAACCCGCACCGCGCAGATCGTCGGCGACCGGCGGACCCGCGACGTCGACCTCTTCGACGTGCAGTCCGGGCGCCAGGCTCTCGATGCGGGCCGTCAGCGCGGAGAGGTCGGACGAACCCGGTGTCCTCCCGACCCGGATGATGCCGCTGCCGTCGGGACGCAGGGCGATCCCCAACGGCGGGCGTTTCGGGCCACGACGGACGACGTCCTCGCGGCGCCACAACACTCGCACCGGTTCGCCCGCGGCTTCGGCCAGCGTCGTCGCCAGGGCCGGGACGGGACTGCGACGCTTCCCGCCGAAGGCACCACCGTTCGCCAGCGGCGTCGCTGGTTCGTCGCCGGGCCGACACCAGCTGGCGTCGGGCTCCACGTAGGCCGGCTCGACCCAGGTCGTCGCCAACGTCAATGCCCACGCACCGTCGGCAGGTGCCACGGGGTGCGACAGCGGCACAGTGCTGTTACGCCCCTGGACTCGTCCCATCCCGAGCCTCGCCGTGCGAATGTCGGACGCGAGCGGAGCGTCCGCACCAAGTTGCACCAGCGCACTGGGCGGTGCGGTGTCGTCGGCGAAGCCACCCGCGCCCAAGACGACGTCGGGCCCCGAGGACTGGAACGCCGGGCCCTCGAGTTGCGCCCGCCAACTGGCCAACAGTGGGTCGCGCCGCTCGGCCTCGCCACCGTGTGATTCGCCGCTTCCGTGCCCAAGGGCGTCGAGCGCGGCGTCGACGATCGATTGCCAGCCGGTACAGCGACAGAGATGAGCCCGCAGGGCGCCTTCGACTTCTCGGCGCACCTCAGCGGCGGAATCGGGCCGGCCTCGCCCCCGATTGCCGGCCGCGTCCTCGTCGAGCACGGCCAGACGCATCAAGATCCCGGGCGTACAGAAACCACACTGGCTTGCGCCGTGGGCCACGAACGCGTCGGCCCACCGGGTGCGCTGTTGCTCGGACAGCCCTTCGAGCGTCGTGACCGCCCGGCCGGTGACACGTCGAACGGGTGTGACGCAGGCGACCCTCGGGTCGCCGTCGACCCAGATCGTGCAGCACCCGCACTGGCCCTGCGGGCTGCAGCCGTCCTTCAAGGAGCGACACCCCAGCTCGTCGCGCAGCGCGTCGAGCAACGAGATCCCGTCGTCGACGATGACGGGGTCGCCGTTGAGGACGAAACTTACGCGCGCGCGATTGTCACCAGGCACAGCAACGGGTGCGCGGAGTGCGGGCGCCGGGTGAGGCGTCGCTCAGGGCGCCGGGAGCGCTCGGGCGCGGTCGCTCAGCTGAAAGAGGAGCCGCAACCGCACGTGCGGGTCGCGTTGGGGTTGCTGATGTGGAAGCCCGCACCCTGCAACCCGTCGCTGAAGTCGAGGGTCGAACCGGTCAGGAGCTCCGCGCTCGCCGCATCCACGACGACTCTGACGTCGCCGAACTCGGTGATGACATCGTCGGACATGACCTCGGTGTCGAAGAACATCTCGTAGCTGTACCCCGAGCACCCGCCTGGCTTCACCGCCACGCGCAGAGCGAGGTTGTCGCCCTCTTCCTGGGCGAGCAGCTCCGCCACCTTGGTGGTCGCGGTGTCACTGAGAGTGACCGGAGCCGGCTTCTTTCCGATGTTGACGGAAGTGGAGATGGTGGTCACAGGTCCTCCTCGTGGCTCCGGCTCCCTGCGGCCGGCGCTCGCGACGCACAGCGCGCCACGTACGCCGCCCATGTTACCGGCGCCGTGCGGGTGCCGGCACTCCACGGCCTGGGAGTCAGAAATCCCCGTCACGCAGGTAGAATTCCTCCGATGGCCCACGAAACCGACTCGACAGCCCCTTCGGGAGGTGCGACGTCCGGCGGCCGCGCCGATGAGGTGCGTGAGTGCCTGAGGGCTGTGGTGGACCCCGAGCTCGGCGACACCATCGTGGATCTCGGCATGGTGCGCGGCGTGGCCATCGAAGGAACCGATGTCACCGTCGAGGTCGCACTGACCATCGCGGCCTGCCCGCTGCGCAACCAGATCGAGAAGGACGTCATCAACCACGTCCGGGCGCTCGACTGGGTCGGCTCGGTCCAAGTCGAGGTGGCCGCCATGGACGCCGAGGAACGGGCCGCCGTCATGGCCCGGGCCCGCTGGAAGGCGCGCGAGGACGCTCCCGAGACGGAGGTCCCGGCGGACGCCCGGGTGCTCGCCATCGCGTCGGGCAAGGGCGGCGTGGGCAAGTCGTCGGTGACGGTGAACCTGGCGGTCGCACTGGCCGCTCGGGGTTTGACCGTCGGCGTCCTCGACGCCGACATCTGGGGCTTCTCGGTGCCGCGCCTTCTCGGCATGGAGGGCGACGTCGAGGCGCGGGCGGGGAAGATGGTGCCCCTGGAAAGGCGCGTCGGGCCGGGCACCCTCCGCGTGCTCTCGATGGGGTTCCTGGCCGACGAGGAGCAAGCGATCATGTGGCGCGGCCTCGTCCTCAACCGAGCCGTCCAGCAGTTCCTGCAGGACGCCCACTGGGGCGACTTGGACTATCTCCTCATCGACCTTCCCCCGGGAACCGGCGACATCCAGATGGGTCTCGCACGTCTGCTCCCGCGCACCGAGTTGCTCGTGGTGACGACGCCGCCCGTCGCGGCGCAGAAGGTGGCTGCCCGCGCCGCGGACATGGCGCGTCGGGGCTATCTGCGGGTCGCCGGTGTCGTCGAGAACATGAGCGACTTCACGTGCGAACACGGCACGACGTACGCGTTGTTCGGATCCGGTGGCGGCGAGCGCCTCGCGCACAGTCTCGGCGTGCCGCTCGTGGGGTCGATCCCGCTGCATCCGGACCTCGCCGCGGGTGGCGACGCCGGCGTGCCGGTGGCCCTCGCCGAGGATGCGGAGCTGGGGACCGTGTTCGCCGACATGGCGCGCGTGATCGCCGAAGACGTGGCCCCGCTGATCAAGGCCGAGGGTTGCACCGCCCGCATGCTCGAGCGGGTCGAGGCCGCCGTGGCCCAGGGGGACGCCGAAGCAGGCTGAGCGGCGGTCAGGCCGCCCAGTGGCTTTCGATCGTGTCGTCGCCCGGGTGGGACTCGTCAGCATCGAGCCGCCTCGCCCGGCCTTCCTCGGCCAGCGCACGCAGATGCGCCCAGAGCGAGAACCGCGCCACCGGGAGCTGCTGCTCGGTGACGTCGCCGTACACCTCGTCCAAGAGATCGTCCACCGCGCCCGCGCCGTGGCGGGCGAGGACCTCGGCGACGCGGTCGTGACGGGCAAGGCGATGCGCGATGAGCGCGTCGACGACGTCGGGCACGTGGTCCATCAGGCGGCCGTGCCCCGGACCGAGGACGCGGATCGCCGGCACCTCGTCGCGCACGCGGGCGAGGCTGGCCAGGTAGGCGTGCAGGTCGCCGTCCGGCGGGCGGATCACGACGGTCGAGCCGTGCATGACGTGATCGCCGGTGAGAAGCAGCGCGTGCTCCTCGACCAACCAGCAGAGGTGGTCCGACGCGTGGCCGGGCGTGTGGAGCGCGCGGAGGGTGAGACCGGCCGGCGTGGAGTCGGGACCGGGGGTCGATTGGATGTGGACCGACCAGCCCTCACCCACGCACTCGTCCGGCTCGAAGCCTTCGGCCGGTCCGAAGCCGATGATCCGGGCGCCCGTGGCCGCAGCCAGCGCCGCGGCGCCTGGTGCGTGGTCGACGTGGGTGTGGGTGACGACGATGGTGCCGATCGACCCGAGCGGCCGGGCCGCGGCGACGATGGCGGCGGTGTGGCGCTCGTCGTCGGGGCCCGGATCGACCACCACCGGGTCCCGGTCGCCGACGAGATACGTGTTGGTGCCCGGCCCGGTCATGAGCCCCGGGTTGGGGGCGATCAGCCGTCGCACACCGGGTGCCACGACGTCGACCCGTCCCGGCTCGGGGGCCGGTCCGAGGCCGAAGTCCGGCACCGCGGGGATCACGTGCCGCCGGGCCGCGGGCCCGGCGCGGCGTCCGGCCCTTCCTCGTTGGCCTGCATGGAGACGGCGCGCACGGCGGCGTTGAAGTCACCCAGCGCGCCGTCGCCCCCCGGATCGGGCACCGCCCCGCGCTCGTAGGCCGGGTCGCCCGGCAGGACGATGCGCATCCCGTTGCCGTCGGGCACGACCCGGGGCTCGATGGCCGGCACCGAGCTCGACGCCGCGGCCGCCGCATCGAGCAGCTCGGTGCTGGTGCGGAAGCGGCCGATCGCCTGGAGGTTGCGGATGGTCGGGAAGATGATCTCGATCTCGCCGGAGCGGTGTTGCGCCAACGCCTCGGGCGGCGAGATCCATACCTCGGCGATGGTCTCGCCGGCGTCGTGGGCGGCAATCTGGCCGGGCGGGGCAGCGGCGACGAAGAACCGCGTGTCGTAGCGACGGGGGGCGCCGCGCGGCGTGATCCAGTGTGCGAAGTAGTGGATGTCGCCCACGCCCAACTGGAGGCGCTCGTCGCGGCAGAGGTCGAGGAATCGCCGCGTGCCCTGGTTCACGGCCGCCCGCTCGGCCACGAAGCGGGCCTCCTCGGCGGGGTCGCCGGCCAGGAGGTCCGGGCCACCCTCGCGCTGGGCCAGCAGGAGCCCGGCCTCCTCGAAGGTCTCGCGCACGACCGCCACCCAGTAGGCCAGACCGCCGGACTCGAAACCGAGCAGCGCGCTCGCCTCGGCGTCGCTGCGGCCGGCGCACAGGGCCTCGGCCTCGACGCCGCCGTCGAGCAGGTCGACGGCGCCGCCGGGGAACACGTAGGCGCCCCCGACGAAGTCCGAGCGCAGGTTGCGCCGCACCATCAGCACCTCGACCGCCGAGTCGCCCGCAGGCGACGGCGTGTCGCGCACGAGCATCACGGTGGCGGCGGGGCGGATCTCGACGTCGGAGGGCGGGACCGGTGGAGGCACGCCATGAGGGTACCGGCGGTAGGGGGCGGCGCCCCCGGAACGGGGGCACCCCTTCGCTAACCTGACCTCGCCCATGAGCAGCACCGATTTCGAGCCCGCGCCCACCGCCGCGCCCGAGGGTGCGCCGGCCACAGGGTTCGCGCTGCGCCACGTGCCGCGGCGCTATCTCGCGCTCGGCCTCATCATCGTTGCCATCTTCCTGCTCGGGACCCTGATCCTCGTGCGGGACCACTTCTCTCCGACGAGCTCACCGACGACCGAGGCGTTCAGCGCCGCACCGCAGTCACTGCTGAGCACGCTGCACTCGGTGCCCCAGTCGGTCTACGACGCGGTGGGCGTGTCGTCACCGGCGAACCCGATCACGCCGCTGCGGCCGACGACGAAGTCCGGCAACGCGCCGATGTGGATGGCCACCGTCAACAACGGGTCGCCCGAGCCGGTCGTCTTCTTCTATGGCGCGGAGTTCGCCCCCTACGCCGCCGCCCAGCGCTGGCCGCTCATCCTGGCGCTGTCGCGCTTCGGTTCGTTTCGTCAGCTGGGCCTGATGCAATCGAGCGAGACGACCGCCTTCGCCAACCTCTCGACCTTCACGTTCTACGGCACGTACTACACGAGCCCCTACGTGATCCTCGAGCACGTCGAGCGCTACAGCTCCTTGGACCCGACGGGCTCGAAGTATTTGCCGCTCGAGCAGCCGGACGCGCGGCAGAGCGCGGCGGTGGAGGGTTACGCATCGAGCCCGACGACGTTCCCGTTGCTCGACGTGGCCAACCGGTGGGTGCTCAACGCATCGAGCTTCACGCCGGGCGCGTTGGCGGGGCTGAACCAAGACCAGATCGCCGGCGACCTGAGCTCACCGCAGAGCCCGCTGACGCAGGCGGTCGTGTCGGCGGCGAACGAGATCACGGCGTCGATCTGCTCGGTGGACGGCCAGAAGCCGGGCAATGTGTGCGAGAGCCGCGGCGTCGTCGCGGCGGATCAGGCGCTGAAGATCACGCCCCCGGCGTAGGGGCGTCGGTGTCGGTGTCGGTGTGGTGGGCTCGCTGGCCGAGCCGCCTCGCTGGGCCGGCTAGCTGGCCCGGCGGTCGAGCACCGTCTTGCGCTCGACCTCGTTGAGGCCACCCCAGATCCCGTGAGGCTCGCGGATCCTGATCGCGTAGTCGAGGCACTCGTTCCTCACCCGACACTGATCGCAGATCGCCTTTGCCCTGATCTCGCGGGAAGCCTTCTCCTCTTTCCGTTCGGCGTGTGAAGGCGGGAAAAAGACGGCGGCCTGGGGCCCCCGACACGCTGCCTTCAACTGCCACATTTCTGATCCCTGGCGCATGAAACCCCCCGATAGGGCACCTCTACCCCCCCTGCTGGCCAAGCTATCGCCGGGCCTTTTGGCATTCAAGGGTCTTGAGCTGGTTCTTTGGCGGGCGATCGATCTCGGCCGCAAGCCTTCCAACTACGCTCGGCCCTACATGGACGTGAGCACCTTCTGCGCACAGAGCCACGTCCTCGTCATGGCCGGCAAGGGCGGCGTGGGCAAGACGACCATGAGCGCGGCGGTGGCGCGCATGGCCTCTGACGTCGGGAAATCCGTCCTCATCGTCGAGCTCGAGGGCAAGTCCGGGATCAACGGGGCGTTCGGTCGCGCCGGCGATCTGGGCTACGAGGAGGAGGTGCTGTCGGGGTCCGGCGGGGGTTCCGGCGGGGGTCGGGGGACGATCCGGGCCCGGCGCCTGACCCCCGACGACGCGCTGGTGGAGTATCTCGAGGACCACGGCCTGCGGAGCGTGTCCAAGCGGCTGGCCCGCTCGGGCGTCCTCGACGTGGTGGCGACGGCGATCCCCGGCATCCGCGACGTCCTGGTCCTGGGCAAGGTCAAGCAGTTGGAGCGGGCCCGGGAGGCCGACCTCATCGTGGTCGACGCCCCGGCGACCGGGCATGCGGTCACGTTCCTGACCTCGGCGCGGGGCATGGTCGACGCGGCGCGGGGCGGGCCGCTGCGGGCCCAGGCCGAGGACGTCGTGGAGCTGTTGAGCGACCCGTCGCGGTGCCGGGTCATGCTCGTCACGCTGCCCGAGGAGCTCCCCGTCTCCGAGACGATCGAGTCGGCGTACACGCTCGAGGACAAGGCGGGGGTCCAGCTCGGGCCGGTGATCGTGAACGCGTGCGACCCGGCGCCGGTCGGGCTCGAGCGCCCGGCGTTCGAGGTGGTGCGGGCGGCGGGGCTCGCGGGCGCGGTGCCCCCGGCGCACGTGGCGGCGCTGGAGGAGGCCCGCGAGTTCCGCCTGGCCCGCCACATGGTGTCGGCCGAGCAGGTCGAGCGGCTGGGGCGCGAGCTCCCGCTGCCGCACCTGCTGGTGCCCTCGCTCGATGCCGATCGCATCGGGCCGGCGGAGACGCAGGTGCTGGCGGACGCGTTGGCCGGGGCGGTTGGCGCGTTGGTGCCGGAGCGCGCCGGGTGAGCGAGTCGGGGTCGGGGTCGGGGTCGGGGTCGTCGGTGGCGGAGTCGGGGACGGGGTCTGGGTCGGGATCGTCGGGGCCGGCTCCCGAGCCCTCGATGACGGCGTTGGTGCGGGACCGCTCCGTCGTCGTGTGCTGTGGCTCGGGTGGTGTCGGCAAGACCACGGTCTCAGCCACGGTCGCGCTGGCGGCGGCGCGGGTGGGTCGCCGGGCCTGTGTGGTCACCGTCGACCCGGCGCGCCGGCTGGCGGACGCGCTCGGCGTGGAGTCGCTGCCGAACACCCCCACGGAGGTCGCCGGTCCGTGGCCGGGGACGCTCTTCGCGCTGATGCTCGACTCGAAGGGGACGTTCGACGACCTGGTCGAGCGCTACGCCCGCACGCCGGAGCAGGCGGAGTCGATCCTGGCGAACCGGCTCTACCAGAATCTCGCGGGCGCCCTCTCGGGGACGCAGGAGTACATGGCGATGGAGAAGCTCTACGAGCTCGTCAACTCCAACGAGTTCGACATCGTGGTCGTCGACACGCCCCCGACGCGCAACGCGCTCGATCTCCTCGATGCCCCCCGGCGGCTCACCCGGTTCCTGGAGAACAAGTTGTTCCGGGCGTTGCTGGTCCCCACCCGCATGTCGTTGCGCGCGGTCGGCATGGCCACCCAGGCGCTCCTGCGCACGGTCTCCAAGGTGGCCGGCGCCGAGATCGTCCAGGACGCCGTCGCCTTCTTCCAGGCCTTCGAGGGCATGGAGGACGGCTTCCGCACGCGGGCGACCGCCGTGCACGAGCTGCTGGCCGACCCGGCGACGGCGTACGTGCTGGTGACCTCGGCCCGACCAGACGCCGTTGAGGAGGCGAGCTTCTTCGCCTCCAAACTGGCCGAGCGCGACGTGGCGGTGGCTGCGCTGGTGGTGAACCGGATCGCGCCGTTCTTCGGGGCCGCCGACGGTGCGGCGGCGAGTCCGGCCGCCGTCGTCGACGCCGACGGGTCGGCCGCGGCCGAGCTGCAGCCACTGGAGGAGAACCTCGCCCGGCTCAATGCGGTGGCGGAGGAGGAGGCGTCGGGGTACGCGGACCTGGCGGCGCAGGTGGCGCCGGCACCGGTCGGACGGATCCCGCTCTTCGGCCAGGACGTGCACGAGCTGACCGGGCTCGAGCGGACGGCGGACAACCTCTTCGGCTGAGCGCGGCCGGGCGCGGGCGGGCGCGGCCGGGCGCGGGGGGAGTTTCCGCCCCGGCGAGGGGGTCCGGTAGTGTCCCGTCGGTGCAGACGATCCTGGTGGCAAGCGACTTGCCGACCCTGCGCAACGAGATCGAGGCGGTCATCAGCGGGCCCGATGTGGAGGTCCGGACGGTGACGTCGGGGCCCGGCGTGGTGGCCTTCGTCGCCGAGGAGTCGCCCGACCTCGTGATCGTCGACATGCAGATCGGCAACATGGGCGGGATGGCCATCTGCCTCGAGCTCCGGCTGCAGGAGTCCTACGACGCCATCGATCACATCCCCGTCTTGATGCTCCTCGACCGCCGCCCGGACGTGTTCCTGGCCCGCCGCTCGGGTGCCGAGGGCTGGCTCGTGAAGCCGCTCGACCCGCTCCGCCTGCGCCGCGCCGTGAACGCCCTGTTGGACGACGGCACGTTCGCCGACGACTCCTTCACCCCCGTGCCCGTGCTGGTAGGGGCCGAACCCCAGCTCCAGGCGGGACCCGAGCCCAAACCCTGATCCGGCGCGCGTCGAAATGTCGCCCCGCCGGGAACCGTCCGAACCTCCATCTACCAAGCGCTCGCGCTGGTGGCGACGGGCGAGCGCGGACGGTGACGGGGGCGTGGGGGGGCGTTGGCACGGCCACGGAAACGGGCCCGGCGAGCACGGGCACACGACCGAGACGTCGGCGTCGGCCGACGAACAGGAGCGCATCATCCTGGACGCGTTGTCGGACCTGCGGGACATGGACGTCCGCGAGGTGATGACGCCGCGGGTGGACGTCACCTATCTCACGATCCCGGTCCACGCCGAGGACATCGCGCAGGCGGTGCGCACGACCGGCCACAGTTGCTTTCCGGTCGTGCACGACGACCTCGACGACCTGATCGGGATCATCTTCGTCAACGACATCTTCCGCACGGGCGGGAGCGGCGCCTCGCGTCGCGACCGGGTCGGCCTCGAGGCGGCACCTGAGCGGGACGCCACCGACCCCAGCCCGCTCGAGATCTCCCGGAAGATCCGTCCCGCGCATCTCGTGCCCGAGACCCTCGGGGTGCTCGAGGCCCTGGCCGACATGCGCAAGCAGCGCCGGGCCGTGGCGGTCGTCGTCGACGAATACGGCGGCGTGGCGGGACTCCTCACGATGAAGGACCTCCTCGAGCCGCTCGTCGGCGACCTGCACGACGAATTCGACGAGGACGAGGAGTCGTCGATGGTCCGGGTCGACAACGCCCGGTGGCTCATCGACGGGCAGACCAACGTGGACGACGTGCGTGATCGCCTGGGGATCGACATCCCCGAGGACGGCGAGTACGTGACGCTCGGCGGGCTGCTGTTCGAACGCTTCGGTCACATCCCGACCGAGGGCGAGGACGTGCGCATCGGGGACTGGGACCTCAAGGTGGTCGAGATGGACAAGCGGCGGGTGGCCCAGGTCGTCGCGACGTTCGTGGGTGGCGACGCCGGTCCGGGTCCGGGCCGGGGCAGGGGCGACCGCGGCGCCGCACCCGGAGAGCGGCCCGGCGGAGGCGGGGGGCCGTCGGCATTGGCCAACGGCAGCGGGGAAGCGGCCGGCTGAGGCCGGGGTAGTGTTCCTGGCCGTGGCGCCCCCTGCGGGGGGCGGACGGGCTGTGGCGCAGCTTGGTTAGCGCGCTGCGTTCGGGACGCAGAGGTCCCCGGTTCAAATCCGGGCAGCCCGACTCTTATTGCTCCGGCTCGTAGCGAGCCGTCGGCGTGTGGCGACGCCTCAGGCTTCGTGGACGTCGCCGGCGGCGGCGGCGACCGCGGCGAGCAATGCGTCGAGGAACGGCAGCTGACCC
Organism: Acidimicrobiales bacterium; assembly: GCA_036521235.1. Classification (GTDB taxonomy): domain Bacteria; phylum Actinomycetota; class Acidimicrobiia; order Acidimicrobiales; family RAAP-2; genus Bog-473. The sequence goes on from DATDIE010000371.1 coordinate 17,905, forward strand.
TTGAGGAGCTTCGTGCGGGCGCGGGCGATCGGCATCCACTCGACCCGGTCGACCTCGGGGAACTCCCGCACGGTGCCCGAGCCCTTCGGCCATTCCATCTCGAACGTGTTGCTCGACGCATCGGTCACGTCGAGGTCGCCCGCCAGCGCCCACGCGGCCACCCATTTCCCGCTCGGCTGGCGCCGTTCGCCGAGGAAGACGGGTTCGGCGGCCGGGGGCTCGAGGCCGATCTCCTCGCGGAATTCTCGGTACGCCGTATCGAGCGCGTCCTCGCCCGGCTCGTACTCGCCCTTGGGGATCGACCACGCGTGGGCGTCCTTCCTGGCCCAGAACGGACCGCCGGGGTGGGCCAGCAGGACCTCGACTCCGTCCGCCGTGAGCCGGTACAACAGGAGCCCGGAGCTCTTCGCGACCATCCGTCCAGTATGGGGCGGGGCACCTGGTCAGGGGGGCAAACGTCGGTGTGCGGCGGGGGCGCCGGGTCCGGCTCCGTGTGGTCGTGGCCTCGAGACGGGGCCGCGCCCCGAATGCCACTTTCTGGGCGTCCTCGCTAGTCTGACCCGTTGTTCCGGTCGCCCTAATCCGGAGCCGTCTCGGGGGCGCGGGCGTCGACCAGCATCAGATCAGAGGTCGAACGTCATCTTGAACACTCGACCATGAGCCCTCCGAACTCCGAAAACGATCCCATCCACAAGGGCCTGCACGACCTCGGGCGCCAGATCGAGGAGGCAGAGTCGTCGACGGGTGGGGCTGAACCTGCCGGCGCTCCGGGCCAGCCGGCGGGGGCCGCCGAGCCGGGCGCCCCGGCGGTGGGGCCAGCGGAGGAGCCGACGCCTGCAGATGCCCCGGCGCCGCGGTCGCCCCGACCCTCCCCCGGTGGGCCGCAGGACGCCCGGGCGGGGCTTGCCCCCGAGCCGATGGACGCCACGCTGGCCGAGCTGCAGGGCGACCCGGCGAACAACCCCGTCGAGCGGGGACTGCACCAACTGGGCCTCCAGATCGAGGAGGCGGAGCGCAACGGCGGGTCCGGAGACGGTGGTGACGGCGGTGGTGGTGACGGCGGTGGCGAAGGCGGTGGTCGAGGCGGGCCGGCGCACGCCGCACCCAAGAAGAAGCGCTCGACGCGGCGCAAGGTCGGCTACGTCCTCGGTTCCATCTTCTTGGTCTTGGTGCTGATCGCCGGCGCGGCCGCTGGATACGGCTGGTACCTCAACCACGAGATCCACCGCATCGCCCTCCACAACCTCGCCGACGCGCCGACGAAGGGCGCCGATGCCGGCGAGGAGAACATCTTGATGATCGGCTCGACCTCACGGTGCGCGCTCACGGTGCAGAACCCCGCCTACGGCCTGTGCTCCCAGGGCGTGAACGGCGTCAACAGCGACGTCGTGATGATCCTGCATCTCGACCCGGCGAACAGCACGCTCTCGATCCTGTCGCTCCCCCGTGACCTCTTCGTGCCCAACGCGCGGTCCGACGGGGCCAACAAGGTCGACGCGGCGTTGTATCAAGGGCCCGATCAGTTGATCGCCGCCATCGAAGAGGACTTCGGGATCCCCATCCAGCACTTCGTGGAGCTGAACTTCGACAGCTTCATCAACGTCGTGAACTCGCTGGGCGGGATCAAGATGTACTTCCCCGAGCCGGTCTACGACGCCTACTCGGGGCTGAACATCCAGACGACGGGGTGCATCCAGCTCAACGGGACGCAGGCGCTGCAGGTCGTGCGCGCCCGCCACCTGCAGTACAAGCCGCCGGGCGTGACGACGACCGACCCCGCCTACTGGCCCCAGGAGACGCTGAGCGACCTGGCCCGTATCCGCCGGGACCACGAGTTCCTGCGCGTGCTGGCGGCGGCGGTGAAGGCCAAGGGCCTCAGCAACCCCATCACCGACCAGTCGCTGATCTCCGGCGTCGTGGGCGACCTGACGGTGGACTCGGGCTTCTCGGCCAGCAACATGATCGGCCTCGTCCTCAACTACCACAGCGTCAACGTCAACAAGGCCCCCCAGCTGACGCTCCCCGTGCAGGTCGACAACTTCGGGAGCTACACGTACCAGGGGGGCAGCTACGGCGACGTCGAGTTCCCGGCCGAGCCCCAGGACCACAACGCGGTCGACGAGTTCCTCGGCCTGAAGGCCAACGCCGACACCTACTCGGGTGGCGCGTTGCCCTCCCCGTCGTCGGTCACCGTGTCGGTGATGAACGGCACGGGCGCCTACAACCAGGCCGCTGACACCGCGCAGAGCCTCAAGGCGCTCGGCTTCGACATCGGCACCGAGGGCGACGTGAACTCCGTCGGCCGCTACGCCGAAACGGTCGTGTACTACTCGTCGAAGTCCCCGTCCGAGTTGGCGGCGGCCCAGGCCGTGGCCAACTCGATGTCGGGCGCCGTGATCATGGCCGACGACCCCACGGATGTGCAGCCCGGCTCGCAGGTCACGGTCGTCACGGGGACCGACTTCACCGTCAACCCGCCGCCAACGCCGACGACCACGACGTTGGCCGGGTCTGCGACCACCTCGACAACCGCGGCGGCGTCGAGCAATTCTGCCTCGACGGGATCGGGGACGACTGGAAACTCGGGCGCGAACAACGGCGCCTTCCAGGCGCCGACCACGACGGTCACTCCGCTTGCCGCGTGGGACCCCCGGTCGTGCACCGCCAGCGGGGGCGAAGGGACCTGAGGGGCCCTCCTTGCCGTCGCCCGGTGGGGCGAGGGATGGCGGTGCCGCCCAAAATTCGAGTCGCTGGAAATTTCGCGTCGGTATACGCGCGGCCATCCGCCGGCGATTCGATCTGTATTTGGGCCGGACCTGCGTTTTTCACCAAATCCATGAGCCGCCACTAAAGAGTTGAGCTTTACCTCCAGAAATCGATCGATTTCCTTAGTCGGGACCCGTACACGGTCGAGAAAAACGCCCGGGGTTCGCCTCATATACGGGACGCGATTTGGCAGCGGAGCCAAATTGGAGGCCTCAGGCGAAGATCTCGCCCCCGTTGGTGTCGAGCGCCTGACCAGTCATCGCCGCGGACAGGTCCGACGCCAGGTAGACGATGGCGCCGGCGACGTCGGCGTCGCTGGGGATGCGGCCCAGCGGGACCCGGGCGTTGAGCTCGTCGATGACCTCCTGGGCCGGCACGCCGCGCCCGGTCGAGGTCATCTCGATGTACATGTCGACCGAGGGGCCCGCCATCCAGCCGGGGACCACCGCGTTGACCCGGATGTTCGAAGGGCCGAGCTCGTAGGCCAGGACCCGGGTCGCCGTGAGGAGCGCGCCCTTGGAGATGGCGTAGCCGCCCTGCGTCGGCTGGGGCTGGCGGGTGACCATCGAGGCCACGTTCACCACCGAGCCACCGCCGCGCTCGCGGAGGAACGGGAGCGCCGCCTTCGTCATCTGGAGCGAGCCGAAGAGGTTGACGTCCATGATCTTGCGCCAGATGGAGAGGTCGACGTCCTCGAAGCTCTGGAAGACGTCGGCGCGGAAGGCGTTGTTGACCACCACGTCGATCCCGCCGAACTCCTCGGCCGCCGCCGCCATCAACGCCGCACAGGCGTCGGGGTCGACGATGTTGGTGGGCACGGAGGCGCCACGGGCGCCGAGTGCGGTCACCTCGTCGAGCACCTCGTCGAGCCTGGCCTGCTGGCGCGCCGCCAGCACCACGTCCGCGCCGTGCGCCGCCAGCGCCAGCGCCGCCTGGCGACCCAGCCCGGGGCCGACCCCGGACACCACACACACCTTGCCGGCGAGCAGGCCGGCCGCACCCTGCCGACCAGCGGCTTCGATCTTCGTCGTCATGGGCCGCAGCGTAAGCAGTGGCCCCGTGTCGCCGCCAGCCATCCGCGCCGACGTCACAGAGGCCTGGAAAGATCGCGGCAGGGTTGAGTTAAGGGAGGGTCAATGGCGCTCTGTTGGCACTGCGGGGGCGAGATGTCCGAGGGCATCAGCTGCTTGACCGACCCGGTCGTCATCGACGGCCGGTCTTACGCCCGAATCCGCTGGGGTCAGGAACCGCGCCCCAGGCACCGCTACGAGCCCGAGGAGTGCCGGGACTGCGGCACCCCGATCGGCGGCGTACATCACCCCGGTTGTTGCCTGGAGCGCTGTCCGGCCTGCCACGGACAGGCCATCAGCTGCGAGTGCGAGGTGGATGTGTGCGACTTCGAGAGCGCGCGCCAACCCCGTTGCCGGTCGCACGTGCTGCGCCGCGTCGGCTGGCGCTGAGCCGCCGCCCCGCCGTCGGCAACAGCGAAGGGTAGGGCGAGCGCGGGACCCCGAACCCCGGCCCGACGTCAGCCCTTCGCCAGCTCCCCCGCCGCCCCGAGCAACGCCCCACACTCGGCATCCTGAACCGCGGGGAGGAACACCGGCGCATCGTCGAAGGCCGCCGCGTCCAGCGACAGCTTGATGTCACCGGCCACCCTGTCGCGCAGGACGTCGAGAAACCCAAGGGTCTTCTCCGTCTGCTTGTACGTCCCGTCACCGGGGCTGGCGCTCTCCAGGCCCCGCGTGGACGCGACCAGCGTGTCGGTGCCGAAGACACCCACACTCGAGTTGAGCTGCTTGTAACAGGCCGCCAGTTCCGCGACGCCCGGCTCGGACAGGGCGCGGTTGGGGTTCTGCAGGACCTCGCTGATGACGCGGCCGTCATGCTCGTAGTCGTCTCGCAGGCCGGTGAGGTACATCAGGGTCGGCCGGATGTCCGTCTCGTCCGTCCAGGTTCCGGTCGTACCCTCCGCCGGGACGGTGGTCTGGCCGCTGTTCGCGCCGGCAGAGTTCGGGCCGGCGTTCGGAGCCGATCCGTCGAGACCGAGGTGTTTCACGTCGGGACCGACCAGGCCCACGTAGTTGGTGTCGATCTCGGCCGCATAGTCACCGTGGTCCCACGCGTACTCGTCGTCGACCTGGACGCACGCGCCCGAGCAGGTCGAACCGCCGTCGAAGAGGTAGTAGTCCGGCTTGGCGAACACGGACAGCGTCGGGGTCCGGGCCGGGTCCGCGTTCACCAGGTGGAGGACCGCTTCTTCGGCCGGGTCGGCCATGTAGTTCACGATGTTCTCGTTGGCGTTGCCCGAATACGGGTTGCTCGCCGTCAGGGTGCCGACGTCGCGGTCGAGCGTGCGCACCGCCGGCGACGACGGTGACGGATCGCCGGTCACATAGAGCTCCGGCGCCGTGTCGTTTTCCATGCTGAGCGGCGTGGTGTCGTTCTTCTCGGTGGCCAGCAAGCCGGTCAGGTTGCCGTCGAGCTCGCCGAACGACCCGGCCGGGTAGGAGCACGCCACGTCGGGCGTGACCGTCGCACCCGACACCGTCGCCCCGTCGCAGTTGGCCGGCGTGGGTTGCACGGCACGTCCGACGTTGGCGCCTGCCTGGTGGTCGCCCTCGTCGGAGCTGAAGATGAACAGCGAGTTCTGAGGAGTGATCCCGTCCGCGGCGAGCCGCTGGAAGAACGTCCCGAACGCCTGGTTGTAGTACTGGGCCTGCGCCACGTAGCACGGCGAGCCGCTGCCCAGCGCGCTCCCCGCGTGCGCGCACACGGACGACAGCGCGGGGATGTCCTCGTTGCCATGGATGTCCGAGATGTAGCCGTACGTCACCGGCACGCCCGTCTCCTGCATGTCAGCCATATAGGCCAGCGTCTGCGAGGCGTTGATGCTGCCGAAACCAGGGAACCCAGGGGTGTCGTTGAGGTAGGCCCCGTTGATCTGGTTCCCGTTGAGGTCGACCAGATTGCCGGCCGCGTTCGTGACCTCGTAGCCGTTGCGGTTCACGTTGTCCGACCCGGCGCCCAACTGCGGCGCGACGTAGCGGTGGCCGAACAGTGCCTGGTACCCGCTGTAACCGCCGGGCTCGGTGGGCAGGAGGTCGGGAACCGCGCTGGGCGAGGGCGACGTCTGGCCGTACTTCACGTCGTTGGCAGAGGTGCAGAAGGAGTCGCCCCGTGCACAGTGCACCGCGACGCCCACGTAGTCGGCCGTCTCGGGGTCCTTGTAGCTGTCCTTGTCCGCCGCCAGCTGCTGGGCCTCGGGTGAATTGGCTCCGAACACCTTGGGGATGTCGACGGCGTCGTTCTCCAACTCGATGTTGGCGGTCGCCACGCCTCCGACGTCGCAGCCGGCCCGCGTGAAGGGGACCCACGGCGCCGGCGTCGTCGTGTCGGGCTGCGGCTTCGGGTTGGTCGTCGCCGGCGGGGACGCCGAGTACACCATGTTCGGGTTCGAGTCGTGGCCCGGGTTCGGCGTCGACGCGGTGTCGTAGACGGGGTCGGTCCAGTAGGCGAACGAGCCGGCCGGATCCGTCGTGCCGTCCTTGTTGTAGGCCTGGTAGTCGTTGGCGATCGGCATGCCTTGGCGGTCGCCGTAGAGTCCGGTGAGCGTCGTCAGGATGTCGTCGGCGGTGTGCGCGATCAATGGGGTGTGGTTGTTCGACAGCATCGTCCCGTTCCCCTCGATGAAGTTCAAGAGGTTCGGCATCATCTCCAGGTCGGAGGGGACGTTGGGGTTGTCACGGTAGAAGTGGATGTTGTCGAACGTGATCTCGATGACGTGCTTGACCCCGTTCCCCAGTTCGCAGTTCGAGGGACCGCCCGCGCCCGCGCCGCCGTTTCCGGTGTCACCGAACACCACCTGCTGATCCGGCTGCGCGGCGCTCCCCTTGTGAAGTGCCGCGCCCGCGCTCGAACCGCCGTTGACGGCGATGGAGAGCAGCAAGGGCAAAAGGCCGATGGCCAGCACCCCGGACACGACATGACGCCAAGCACTCCGCACGCGCTGCATTCGTCCTCCCGATCAATGGATGAGGTTCTCGGGACTCCCAGACAACTTCGGCGAGCGCAACGCATGATGCCGCCCACCGGCCCCGTGGTCACTCAAATACTCGGGACTTACACGGCCGTGACGCGGGCGCGACGAAGTACTTAACTCTTCGCGTCAGGACGGAGAAGACACCGAAGCCACCGCTGTTTCCGAAAACGAACGACCGTGCGACCGAACGACCGTGCCGTCCGCCCCCGGGCGGTTAGAGCAACTTGAGGTTCCCCAACAGCCAGCGATCGCCGCTGCGCACGAGCGTCACCTCGATCCGGCTGTCGTCCGTGTTCACGCCCTGCTGGGTCGTGTTCGCCACCGATTGGTTCACGAACAACAGCACGACCGCGTTCGAGCCGCTGATCGACTCGACGGCCGACTTGAGCACCTTGGCCGACGCCGTGGCCTTGTACTGCACCAGCACCTTGGCGAGGTTGTCGCTCGACCGGATGAAGCTGCGCCGGAACGACGGGGTCGACTCGCCCTCGACGCGCCCGAAGTCGCGCTGCAGGTGCCGGTAGCTGTAGGTGGCGACGTCGACGGCGTCCTTCCGGGCCGCCGCCAACGCGCTGGCCCGGTCGCCGTCCGTCGTGGACTGGTTCGACAGCTGGACCCGGGAGATGACGAGCGCGACGGCCAGTGCGACGATGACGACGAGCCCGACGACCTCGACGAGCCCGAAGCGACGGCGTGCCCGAACACCCGTCGGCGCCGAGGGCGGCGTGCCCCCCTCCTCACCTGACGCCGAGCCGTCCCATGGGCTCTCGCCCGCGGTGACGTCCTCGTCCCTCTCCACTTCCAAGACGGTCTCTTCTGACATGCCTAACCTCCCGACGATACGGGTGTCTCGGCCGATCCCCGTTGGAGGAGATCGGGTGCTTGTACGGTGCAGGTGCGCATCAAGTCGGGCGCACCCGTGGCCGCCGTCGGCTCGGGCGTCTGGGCCCCCGACAGGTACGGACACACGGTGTTCTGCGTGTTGTAGTAGATGTTCACCGCCACCGAGCCCCCCGAGGCGGTGTCGGCGATCTTGTTGACGAACCCCGGCAGCTGCTGCAGGAGCGAGACGATCGCCGGTTGCTGGGCGACGGCGACGTCGGACAGGCCGTCGAGCTCCTTGATCAGCTGAATCAAGGTCGCGCCGTCCGACTGGACGAATTGCTGGACCGCCTGCTCGGTCGGGACTCCGGCGTCGAGGACCGCGATGATGTCGTTGTTGGACGCCGCGAGCTGTCCCGTGATCGTTGCCAGTGACTGGCTGAACGAGATGATGTCGGCGCTCGACGCCTGCGCGGTGGAGAGCACCGATCCACCCGAGTTGATGAGGGTCACCGTGGACGCCTGCGCGGCCTGCAACGCGGCGATGAGGTGCCGGGCTGAGACCGTGATGTTGCGCAGCGCCTGCCCCGTGTTGGCGAACCCGGACCCCAGGGCGTCGGTGATCGTCTTGACCTCGCTCGACTTAATCGTGCCGATTAACTGGCCGGCGTCGCTGAGCAATTGGAAGACGCTGACCGGCACCACGGTGTGGTTGCGCGGTATCAGGCTCCCGGCGTGGAGATCGGGCCCACCGCCCGACGACGGGACCAGGTCCAGGTATTGCTCGCCGGCGACCGACAGCTCGTGCACCTGGGCGACCGCGTTGGCCGGGATGGCGGTGCCGGGATCGATGGCCAGCGTCGCCACCGCGCCCGACGCGGTGAGGGACATCGAGGAGATCCGCCCGACGTCCACGCCGCGGTAGGTCACGAACCCGTCCGAGTACAGGCCGCCGCCACGCGGGAGATCGACCGTCACCTCGTAGGGCTGGGCGCCGATCCTCCAGCCGACCACGTCGAAGACGATGTACGACACCCCGAGCACCGCCGCCACGACGAGAGCGGTCACGCGGACCCAGACCTGCGCCTTGGTCATGGCAGCCCCGCTCCCAAGAGCCCGTTGATCGCCTGGGTGTTCGAGTCCGACGAGCCGGTGGGCGCCGACGACGGCGACGCCGACCCCGACCCCGACGAAGTCGAGTCCGGCCCCAACAGCGGGCTCTGCTCCACGATGGCGGTCCCGTCGAGCGAGAGCTGCAGGTAGTTGCCCGGAGCGATCTGCTTGGTGAGCGACTCGAACTTGCTCAGGTCCGTCAGCGTCGGGCCGAGCTGCGATGCCACGCCGACCATCTGGTTCACCACGGCGTCGAGCTGATGGATCGTCCCGAGGATGGACGAGCTGCTCTGGTTCACGACCGCATCGGCCACGTTGGAGAGGTTCGTCGTCGCCGTCAACAGGTTCTGGAAGTCCTGGTTCTCCGACGAGAGCACCTGCACGGCCGGTCCGAGGGTGTCGATGCCGTTCGCGATGGCGGCGTCACCCTTGGAGAGCTGCGCGCTGAGCGCGGCGAGCGACGCCAGCGCGTTGTCGACGGAGTCCTTGTTCGCGTTGAGCGCCGTCACGGTGAACGACACGTCGTCGATGATCTGGCGGATCTGCTGCTGGTGCCCCCCCAGCGCCTGGTTGAGGTTGGTGACGATCGTCTCCAGCTGGTTGAGCCCGCCGCCGCTGAGCAGTGCGCCCAACGCGGCGAGGGTGTCGGCGATGGACGGTGCGCTCGACGTGTTGCGCTCCGGGACCACCGACCCGTCGGTGAGATACGGGCCGTGCGGCGCCCCACCCGGCGGATACAGCTGGATGAACTCGTCGCCCAGGGGGTCGACGAAGAGGATCTGCGCCGTCGTGCCCTCGGGGATCCGGATGGACCGGCGGATCGTGAGGGTGAGGTACGCCTTGAAGTGCTTGGTCGAGATCGAGCTGACGTCGCCCACCTGGTCCGCCCCGATCAGCACCCGCGCCTGGATCGGCAGGTCCAGCACGTTGCCGAAGACCACCGTCACGTTGTAGCTCGGCCCGCTGACGCCGCCCGGCTTGGGCAGCGCCTGGAACGAGAGGCCACACCCGGCGCCGAGCACCGCCGCGACCAGCGCCCCGGCGACCGCCGCGCCGGCCCGGCGCCGCGACCCCCGCACCCGGCCTCTCGCCCACCCGCGTCCCATCACGGCGCCGCGCCCATCAAAGCCTGCAGCGAGAGGTCCGGGCCCTGTTGCGCGTGGGGAGGCGGGTCCATCTGCGACAACGCCGCACTGGCGGCGCACGCCAGGTTCAGCTCGGAGCTCGTGGCCTGCTGGGCACCCAGTTCCAGGATGCGCGTCAGCTCGTTGCCGCAGATCTGCTGCACGAACGACTTCGTGTCCAGCGAGGGGTCGTAGCGGATGCGGAGGGACGCCGAACCGTTGGGTCCGGTGGTGATCGCGTTGTTCAGGTTCTGCAACACCAGGCCCCCGGTGGCGAAGGCCTGGCCCAGTTGCTGTTGTTGGGCCAGCACGTGCGACGTGAAGGAGTTGACGTTGGAGAGCACGGTGCCGATGGAGCCGACGTTGCCGTTGACGTACGAGGTGACCTCGGACAGCACTTGCTTGAGCGACGACAGGGTCGCGCCGATCTCGGAGCTGTCCGACGCGATGAACGAGCTGGCCGAGGAGAGGTCGTTGGCGAACGACTGGAACTCCTGATCGTTGGCCGCCGCCTCGCTGGTGAACGCCCCGGCGTTGTCGAGCAGGCTCGTGATCGAGGGCCCGTCGTTGGACAGCGCCGCCAGCGCCTTGCCCAGCGCGAGGACCGTGGTGTGGAAGCTCGGCCCGTTGTTGCCCACCGTCTGCGCCACGTCGTGGACGAACTGGCTGAGCTCGCCGTTCTTGTTGGCGCCCGTCGGCCCGAGGGCCTGGATCAGCTGGTCGAGCAGCGAGATCGTCTGGTCCACCGACTGCGGCAGTGCGGTGCGGTTCAGGGGGATGACCGCGTCGTTCGTCATGACGGCGCCGCGCCGGTACACCGGGTCCAGCTGGATGTAGCGGTCGTTCACCAGGTCGGGTGCCATCAGGGCGGCGATGGCCGTGGCCGGCACCTTGACGTCCGTGTCGACCTGCATGACCACCGACACGTAGGTCGGGTGCGGCGTCACGGCCGTGACCGAGCCGACGGGGATGCCGAGGACGTCCACGTGGTTGCCGACGTAGACGCCCGGCGCCTCGGTGAAGTCGGCCGTCACCGTGTAGGTCGGCGTCGCCAGCGCGGCCCGTATGCCGAAGAAGGCGCCCACGGCGGCGGCCAGCACCAGCACGGCGATCGTCGCCAGGATCAGCTGCCCGCGGCGCACCCTCATGGATTGCATCCCGTCAGCGGGTTGGTCGCGCCCGGCTTGGAGCACTGGGCGATGACGTTGTCGGGGATGAGCCCGGCCGGCATCACGAAGTCCCCGAACGCGCCGGACCCGCTCACGTTGGCCAGATACTTGTTGGCCGCCGTCAACAGCGGGATTGCCGCCTCGATGTCGTTGCCGTCCTTGGCCAGCACCCCGCTCACGGTCTGCAGGTTGCTGAGCAACGGAGCGACCTGCGCCTCGTGCGCCGCCAGGAGCGCCTGCAGCTGCTGCGTCAGGGCCGCCGTCGACTTCAGCAGTTGGTCGATCTCGGTGTGTCGTTGGTTGAGCACCTGCAGGATGAGGTCGCCCTGCCCGATCAACGAGAAGAGCTGTGTGCCGTGCTGTTGCAGCGTGCCCGTCAACTGCGAGACGTTCTGCACCAGCTGGGACAATTCGGTCGAGCGCGAGGCGATCACGTCGGAGAGCTGCGACAGGCCGTCCAAGAGCTGCGACGTGGCGCCCGCCGGGACCGCTTCGAGGTCCTGGTCGGTGACGCTCAGCGCCTGCTCGAGCTGATGCAGGTTGATCCCCTGGACGATGTCCGCGCCGGAGCGGATCGTGCTCACGATCGTCTGCGTCTCTTGCGTCCGCTCCTGGGGGATGACCGCCCCGGCTGCCATTTGCCCGTTCCCGGCGGGCTCCAGGTCGAGGTACTCCTGACCGAGCGGCGTGAGCACCTTCGCTGCGGCAGTGGTGCGGTCGCCCAGGTGCACGCCGTTCTGCACGGTGAACGACACGAGGACGTGCGACCCGCTCAGGCTCAACCCGCTCACGGTGCCGACGTCGACACCGGCCACGCTCACCGGGTCTCCCTGGGCCAGGCCAGCCGAGTCGGCGAAGGCCGCGCCGTAGCCGGTGTGGTCGTTGATCAACGGGAGCTTCGAGAAGTTGATGGCACCGAGCGCGACGACGACGAGCAGGGCGGAGCCGATGACCGCCACGACGACCCGGTTGCGCTCGCTGAATCGCTTCATGCGCAGTTCGCCGTGTGCACGCTCTGGTTTCCCACCGGGCCCGACGGGAGCGTCAGCGGGAGGGCGGGCTGTCCGGTCAGCACGTTGAGGTTGACGGTCCCCTGCACGTTGATGGTCAGGTTGCAGATGTAGACGTTGAGCCAGCTGCCCGAGTTCGCCACCTTGTCCAGGCTCGCGATGAAGGCCGGCAGGTTGGACAGCACGCCGTCGAAGCCGCTCTGGTCCTGGGCCGCCGTGTGACTCGCGCTGACGACTGCGTTGATGGCTTGGTCGAGCGTCGGCTGGCTCTTGGTGAGCAGTCCCGACACCGCCTGGGTGAGCCCACTCAGGCTGTCGATCGTCGTCCCGATCTGACCGCGCTCGTTGGCCACGCCGGTCACCAGGTTGTCGAACTGGTCGATCATGGTGACGAGTTGCTGGTCGTGGGCGTCCAGCGTCCCGGCGACGGCGCTCAGGTTGTCGATCACCTGGCCGATCAACTGCTGGCGCTGGGCGAGGTTCTCCGTCAGGGACGCCGTCTGCGTGACGAGGTTGGAGACGTTGCCCGACTCACCCTGGAAGATCTGGACGATGGAGGCGGTCAGCTCGTTCACCTGTCGGGGCGTGAGGGCGGCGAAGAGCGGCTCGAAGCCGTTGAAGATGCCGGTGAGGTCCAACGCCGGCGCCGTGCGCGAGACGGGAATCTGCGCCCCGGGGGCCAGCGGCGTCCCCGGAGTCGGCCCGGGCACCAGCCCGATCAGTTGCTGGCCGAGGAGGTTGGCGTAGTCGACGTCGGCGTGGGTAGTCGTCGTCAGCCGCTGGTCGCTGTCCGCCGTGAAGTTCACGAGGGCGAGTCGCCCCTGCAGCTGCACGCCCGTGACCGTGCCCACCTGGACGCCGGCAATGTCGACGAAGTCACCTGGCTGCAGCCCCGACGCGTCGGTGAAGAGCGCTGAATAGCCGGTCCGGGACTGGGAGCTCAGGTTCAGCAGGCTGGCGGTGACGATGATCGTCGCCACGACCGCCGCGGCGACGAACAGGGCCAGCTTGGCGAGTGTCCGCCACGGAAAGGGCTGATGGCTCACGGCGCTTTCGCCAGCTGCAGCAGCAAGGGCTGCAGCAGCAACGTGGTGACCGCCGCCGACGGGGGCTTCTTGCCCTCGGCGAGGCCGGTGGCGACCTGGACCGAGGCCTGCTGCGTGGCCGCGGTGGTCATCACGCCGTTGGCGCTGCTGGCGCCGGTCGTGGAGGTCGACGCACCCGCCGAGGGGGTCGACGCGGCGGCGTGGGGGCAGTTCGGCCCGGACTCTCCTTGATACGTCGGGCAATCCGCCGCGGTGTAGGTCGTCGGGTTGAAGTACTCGGGGCCGAGACCCTGCTCGACGAGCTGGCTCGAGCCCGGCACGCCCAATGCCGCCGCCACCAGTTGCACCGAGCCCTGGATGATGATGTCGCCCGAGAAGGACAGATACGGCCCGTGCGACTCGGCCGCCGCAAACGCCTTGGACCAGTTGTCGAACCCGTTGAGGGTCTGCGCGACGAAGTTCGGGTTCGCCGCGATGTCGCCGAGCAGGCTGGCCGAGTTGGCCACCAGGTCCTCGAAGGCGGACTCGCTGCCTTGGAGCACGCCGGCTAGGGCATTGGCGGTCGGCGTGCCCTGGGCCAACAGCTGGTGCAGCTGCCCCGCGTCGTTCGAGATGGTCGCGGCCAGGACCGAGGCGTTCGAGACGGTGGAGAGGATGGGAGGCGTGGCCTGTGTCAGTGCGTTGGCCACGGGCGTGAGTTGGCCGACGTCGTTGACGATGTCGGGCACCTCGGGCAGCATCTCGTCGAGGTAGGCCGCGACCTGACCAAGCGTCGTACCGAGCTGGGGCCCCTGGTTCTTCAGCGCGGTCGCAATGGCCGTGAGCGTCTCGTCGAGCGCGGCCGGGTGGAGCGCATTGAGCAGGTTGTCGAGGTCGGTCGCGTCACCCTGGAGCGTCGTGGTCTTGGAGACCGTGACCGAGCCGATTGTCTCACCCGCTCGCAGATGTCCCGGCACGGCCCCCGCCGGTGGCACCAGGTTGATGCCTTGTGTCCCGAAGATCGTCGCGATCTCCACGTCGGCCTTTACGCCCGACGGGATCGAGGAGAGATCGCTCGGCGTCATGTGGAGCTGGACGCGGAGCAACCCGTTGGGCAATTCCTGCCCGAGGCTGCCCACCGTGCCCACGGTGATGTCGCGAAAGATGACGACCGAGCCCCCGGAGATCCCGGTACCCGACGCCGGCACGTCCGCGTACACCACGTCGTAGGTCGAGAAGTGCCCGGTGAAGGCGGCGATGATCGCCCAACCCGCTGCCACGAAGACCAGCAGCAAGGCCACTCCTATGAGGGCCTGCCCGCGCACCCTGGACCGGTTGCTCATCCCGAGAACTTGATCCCGCTCGACGTGCCCCAGAAGGCGAGGGTCATCAGCATGTCCGAGAGGGCGATCACGACGATGCTGGCGCGGATGGCGCGGCCAGCAGCGCGTCCCACTTCCTCGGGACCGCCGCGCACGGTGTAGCCGTAGTAACAGTGCGAGATCGTCACCAGGACCACGAACACCCAGACCTTGGTCATGGACAGGAAGATGTCGCGGCCCGTCAAGAACGCGTGGAAGTAGTGCGAGTAGGTGCCACTGCCCTGGTGGGCGACCAGGATGACGGTGATCTGGGTGGCCAGATAGGCGCCCGACAGGGCGATCAGGTACAGCGGTGTCACGACGACGAGCGCGGCGATGAGGCGGGTGGTGACGAGGTAGGGCAGCGAGCGGATGCTCATCACCTCGAGCGCGTCGATCTCCTCGGTGATCCGCATGGCGCCGAGCTGGGTCGTGAACTTGCACCCCATCTGCGCCGCCAGGGCAAAGGCGGTGATCAGCGGCGCGATCTCGCGCGTGTTGGCGTACGAGGACAGGTATCCCGCCAACGGGGCGAGCCCGATGATCTGGAGGCCCTGGTATCCCTCGAGCCCGATGGTGATTCCGACGAACGCCGCGATGACGAAGCAGACGAGTACCGTGCTAGCCGCCACGGCCATTAGGCCCCCACCGAACGTCACGTCGGCCACCAGGCGCACCACCTCGTCGCGGTGCCGGGCGAGCGCATAGGGGATCGACGCGATCGTCTTGAACGCAAAGATGACGAGACGGCCGAGCCAGGCCAGTTGGTCGACCACGCGGGCCATGGGGGACGGGCGCCGCGGCTTCTCCTCCTCCACGGGGATCTGGTCGCGGAGCTCCGCGGCGACCGTCACGGGATCCTCGGTGGGACGAGGACGAGGAAGATCTCGGTGAGGATGATGTCGACGAAGAACAGGGCGATGCCCGTGATGACGACCGACTGCGTCACCGCCTCGCCCACACCGGCCGGCCCCCGCTTCGCCGTCATCCCCTTGTAGGAGGCGACGACCGCGGCGATCAACCCGAAGATGGCGGCCTTGAGCGTGGACTCGATCAGGTCGGCCGGCTGGGCGAACGTGGCGAAGCTGTTCAAGAACCCGCCGGCCGAGCCGTGCAAGACCGTCAGGTCGGCGAAGTACCCGCTCGCGATCGCCGAGAACGAGACGATGCCGTTGAGCAGCACGGCCACGACGACCGTGGCCAGCATCCGCGGGGCCACCAGCCGTTCGAGCGGGTTGATCCCCATCACCTCCATCGCGGAGATCTCGTCGCGGATCGTCCGCGCGCCGAGCTCCGAGCAGATGGCCGAGCCCCCCGCCCCGGCCAGGAGGAGCGCTGTGACGATGGGCGAGGCCTCTCGCACGGTGCCGATGGCGTCGACCGCCCCCACGAACGAGGCCGCGCCGATCTGACCCGCCAGCCCCCCGACCTCGAGCACGATGACCAGCCCGAAAGGGATGGCGATGAGGATGGCGGGCAGCACGGAGACCGACGCCAAGAACCAGGACTGGTCGATGAACTCGCGCCAGGCAAACCGCCCGTGCGCCAGCTCGCGAAACGTTGCCGTGATCGTGTCGAGCACCATGGCGTAGAGCGCGCCGAGCGATTCGACGGCGCGCCCGCCTCCGCTCGTCAACGACTTGACCGCGTCGAGCGCCTCTTCGAACGGCGTCGTGTAGCCGTCGAGGATCTCTTCGCTCGTCAGGTCGCTACTCACCGTCACTCCGCGGCCTGGACGCGGTCCGTCTTGCTCCCCACCCATGCCCTCCCGCCGGAAGCATCTGGTTCAGCTCGTCCCCGTCACCAGGGGCCCTGGCACCTTCCCACCACGGAAGGGCAGATTAATCTACCCCTAGTAGATTTACTAGTGCCCTGTTATGGTGGCCTATTGATGGCAAATGCCCCGAAACTTCGGTATTTACATACCGAGAGTAGGCAATCGGGGTAGCGGCCGTGAGCACCGGAGCCAAGTCGCCGGGGAGGCCGAGCAGGACCGAGTCGGAGCGTTCGCTCCAACGCCAGCGCCTGCTCGACGACACCATCGCCGCCATCAGGATCCACGGGTCGGGCGTGTCCGTCGAGAACATCGCCGCGCAGGCGGGAGTCAGCAAACCCGTCATCTACGCAGAGTTCGGCGACAAGGCCGGCCTCGCGGACGCACTGGCACTGGAGCGGGCTCAGCAGATGGAGCGTTCGCTGATCGCAGGGCTGGCGGCCGGCGAACCACTCGACACCACGGCTGCGGTCCAACTGGGCGCCAGTGCGCTCATCGGGTTGGTGGTCGACGACCCGGAGGTCTACGGATTCATTCAGCGGTCGATGCGCGCCAGCGACCACGGCGTGCTCGACAATCCACTCGTCCGGATCCTCCATGACCGCGTCGAGATGCTGATCTCCCTGCTCGCACCCGATGCTGACAAGGCGATGGTCTCCGTCGTCACCGACGGCATGTTCGGGTTCATCTTCGCGATGGTCGAGTCGTGGCAGGTCGCTCAGGAGCCGTCACAGGAAGAAGTAGTGCGCGTCATCGTGCGGCTGGTCCAGCAGGGCTTCACCACCATCAGCGGGCAGCGCGTGGCGGCGGCTTCGTAGCCGCCCTGACTCGGTCGCCCGCTTGACCTGTCTTGCGGAAGTCACCAATGTGGGTTCCGATGAGAGTGATCTTGACGTTCCCACCCGCCTGATGCCCGCGCTCGACGATGTACGGGTGCTCGAAGCCGGGCTGCTGGTCCAGGGGCCTCAGGCGTCCGCCACCTTGCTCGAGTGGGGCGCCGACGTGATCAAGATCGAGCTGCCCGGATTCGGCGACCAGAGCCGGTGGTTGCCCATCAGCCGGGAGGACCGCCGTTCTCCGTGGTTCACGGCGTACAACCGCGGGAAGCGCAGCGCCACCATCGACCTCCGGACGCCGGGCGGACGAGAGGTCTTTCTCCGCCTGGTCGAGCGGTCGGACGTCGTCATCACGAATTTCAAGCCCGGCACCTTGGACGAGTGGGGCGTCGGGTACGCCGAAGCGGCGCAGCGGAACCCCCGGATCATCTACGCCATGGGCTCGTCGTTCGGGCCGGAGGGGCCCGATGCCAGGCGGGAGGGTGCCGACCTCAGCGGGCAGGCCGGAGGAGGGATCATCAGCACGACGGGCGGTGCGGGCAGCAACCCCAGCCCGATCGGCGCCACCATCGCCGACCACATTTCGGGACAGAACCTGCTGGCCGGGATCCTGGCCGCGTTGTACGCCCGCGAGCGGACCGGGCGGGGGCAACTGATCGAGACCTCTCTGCTCGGTGGACAGATCTGGGCGCAGGGCGGCGAGCTCACGAAGTACCTCCTGTCGGGCGAGATGAGCGGCCCGAGCAACCGGGGCCATTCGCTCGTCCCGGGCATCTACGGCATGTTCGCCACCGCCGATGGTTGGATCGCCATCGTGGGTGTGGCCGGCGCGCTGCGCGACCGCTTCTACGAGACGATCGGCCGTCCGGACCTGATCGAGCGGTTCGGAGGCCTCTTGTACTTCGACGACGACAAGGCCGCGTTGTGGCCCATCCTCGACGAGGTCTTCGCGACCAAGACGACGGCGGAATGGTGTGAGCTCCTCGGCGCGGCCGGGCTCCGTTTCGCGCCCGTGCGCGACCATGCCGAGGTGGCACAAGACCCGGGCGTGCGGATCAACGGGTACATCGAGTCGGTGGAGGATCCCGACGCACCGGGCTCCACCGTCGACGCGGTGCGGACCCCGGTGCGCTTCTCCGACGGCGCATCGACCAAACCGGTCCGGTTACCCGAACTCGGCCAGCACACCGAAGAGGTGCTGCTCGAGGCCGGTTACACGTGGGACGACATCGCCTCGCTGTCGGATCAAGGCGCCATCTAAGCGATCCGACGCGCGGAGAGACCTCTGCAACTCGGTGGAGGTGAAGGGACTCGAACCCTCGACCTACGGCTTGCAAAGCCGTTGCTCTTCCAGCTGAGCTACACCCCCGGGTGACGTTGTCCCGGGCCAATCGTAGGCAACGTCGCGGACGACCTCGACAACGCCCGGGCCTTCCGGAGGCCGACGGCGGGTCCGCCCGCATTGTCGTCATGCAGACCCGCCCCATTATCGTGCGGCCCCGTGGATGCACGGACCTTTCTGGGCATGGAGCCCGACGGTGATGATCTGCACTGGAGCATGGTCGTCACACCGCAGCTGACGACGCCGGGCAACTTCTTGTTCGGTGGGTGCGGTCTGGGCGCGGCTCTGGTGGCGCTCGAAGCCGCATCCGGCCGCCCGACGGTCTGGGCGACCGCGCAGTATCTGTCGTACGCGGTGACCGACGCCGAACTGCAATGGGAAGTGACCTTGGCCGCCGTCGGCGGGCATGTGACCCAGGGCCGTGCCGTCGGCCGCGTTGACGGCAAAGAGATCCTGACGGTGAACGCTGCGCTCGGAAAGGACGATCTCGAGGTCGGTGGCACGTGGGTCGAGCCTCCGAAGGTCGCTCCCCCCGAGGAGTCGCCGCCCCGCTTCCTGCCGGAGTTCTTCCGGAACACCATCATGGACAGCGTCGAGGTCAGGACCGCCCTGGGCCGGACGTTCGAAGAGATGGACGGCTCGCCGGGCGGACCCAACTCTGCGCTCTGGGCCAGAGTGCCGGGTCACCTGACGCCGTCTGCGGCCACCCTCGCCATCTTCGGGGACTATGTCTCGGGCGCGGTGTCCCAACCGATAGGGCGGCGCGCCATGGGCCGCAGCCTCGACAACACGTTGCGGATGGTGCAGCTGCAACCCACCGAATGGGTCCTGTGTGACATCTACATCCATGCGTTGGTCGGCGGCTACGGCCAGGGCACGGCGTTCCTCTGGTCCGAAGACGGTGCGTTGCTCGCGACGGCCAGCCAGTCGATCGCCGTCCGACTCTGGCCGGGAGACGGAGCTCTCCCGAGATAGGCCGCACCGTTTCGCCGTGAAACGGCCGCGAGACTAGGGGAGTGGTCGTGGAGAGCCGTCAAAGCCGCCGCAACCGTCGCGCCGCCCCGCAGCGTCTGATCGCGCTCGACGTCATCGCTCTCGCCGTGCTCGCCGGTCTGAGTGCGTTCTTTCTCTCGCAGCACTGGGGACGCACCGCCGGATCCCCGGCGGGGGTCCCCGCCAAGTCCGCACTCGCCGCGCCGTCGACGACGGCACCGACCGCTCCTCCCCCGACAACGACCACGACGTCGACGCTGCCGCCGCCGGGTCCCGGTTTTGTCGCCGGGCACGTCACCGCCGTCGGCGATTCAGTGATGTTGGATTACCAGGACGAGCTCAAGGCCGCCATCCCGGGCATCCAGGTCGATGCCTCCGTGAGCCGCCAGTGGTCCGACGGCCTCGCGATCCTCCAAGAGTTGAAGGCCTCCGGCCAGCTCGGCGCCGAGGTCATCGTCGGCCTGGGGACGAACGGCCCGATCACCGACACCGACTTCGACGCCATGATGCAGACACTCGGCGGCGCCTCCCGGGTGGTGTTCGTCAACACGCACGTCGACCGCCCCTGGCAGGATCCGAACAATGCGGTGATCGCCGCCGGCGCCACGCGGTACCCCAACGTCGTCGTCGCCGATTGGTCCACCCTGGCGGCACAGAATCCCCAGTGGTTCGGTACAGACGGCACGCACCTGGCCATCGACGGGCCCGGTGCGGACGCGCTTGCTGCGCTGGTGACCTCGACGCTGAGCACCGGCTGATGGCCTGGGCAGCCGGATCGAAAGTCCTGCTGCTCGTGGTGTAGCTTTGACCTTCCTCCGGCGAGGCCGGAACGGCGTCGGGGCTATAGCTCAGTCGGTTAGAGCGCAGCACTGATAATGCTGAGGTCGCTGGTTCGATTCCAGCTAGCCCCACTCGTTCACCAGTTCGCGAACCATTTCGCTTCTCGCGCTCCAAGGCGTCCCATTGGCAACCGCGGGAAGAATCGGCCGAAATCGTTTCGCCCTCACCGCTGGACTCCACACACGAAACGCTGAGCACCGGCGCGGTTGTGCGTTGGCACTGCGAGCGGGCCAGTGTGGATTCACGATGGCAGAGGACTTGATTGGCGGATGTGATCGAGCGACCGGGAGCCGACGGATCTCCCTGAGAGTTCTGATCGACAGCGACGTCGCTAGCACGCCCTCTTCGCTTGGGCTCCGGTCGTGACTCTGCCCTTCGGTAAACCAATGGATGTCCGAACCGCGAGAACCGCATTCGGCACTACGGGAGCGAGGGTGTGAGGTACCCGTTGTCGTAGTCGATGATGACGACGCCATTCTGCATTGCAGGGCCACTCGGACCCGGGAAATAATTGACGTGCGTTGCTCGTCCCGCGTCGGCCCATGAGTGGCCGCCACCTCCCCCGCCGCCTCCTCCGCTCCCGCTCAAGGTACTGGCACCGTGTCCGACACCGCCGCCGTTGTAGCCGCCGCCCCCCCCGCCGCCGCCGCCGCCAAGGCCCCCACCGTCTGGACCGTCGGTCCCGTCACCCCCCGAAGCCTTGCCGTTACAGCCGTCGCCCGGGTCGAGTCCAGCACAGCCGCCTCCGCCGCCATCACTGTTTCCAGTGCGTTGGTCGCCGTCCTTTCCGCTCGCGGCTGGGCTTCCGCCGTTGCCTCCCTGTCCCCCGGAGTCTGAAAGCGTGATCACTCCTCCGCCGCCTCCGCCGCCACCACCCCCGCCGCCAATGACGAGTTCCTGCCGCGAGGAGTAGCTACTTTGGCCACACGGAAGCGTGGATCCACTGACGCTGGAACCGCCACCCCCCGGTGCGCCGTTGGCGCCGAGACCGGACCCCCTGCCACCACTGCCGCCGTACCCGTCACCGTAGGCTCCTTGGGATCCACTCGATCCTCCCCAGCCGGCAACGGTTACGAACAACGTCGAGAGCTTTGAAACGGAAACATCGGCGCGGACGCCTCCGGCCGAACCTCCGACCTGGGTTCCCTTTGAGCCGACGTTTCCACCTCCAGCGCCGCCCCCTCCGATGGCGGTCATCGTCATGGTGTCGACACCCGCTGGGACGCACAGAGATTGCATTTGCGCGCCGTCGTAGTTGAAGGTCCTCGTCGTCACCCCGAATTGGGCAGTGATGATCGTGACGCGCCCGTTGCCGGATTGGCCCGCTGCCGAGTACGTCGGATGGGGCATCTGAGTCGATAACGCGAAGGAAAGGCCACCACCACCTCCAGTACCGCCCGGATCCGGGTTCGACTTGGGGTCACCATATGAGCCTCCGGCACCCGCAGGGTCTCCGCCTCCTCCGCCGCCACCTGGACCAACTGGAGCGAGGGCGTCCGGTACTGATGCGCCAGAACCACCAGCGGATGTGGACAGGCACCCCCCGCACGCATTCGAGGCTCCGGATCCGGCACCGACTGCGCCGGAACCAGCGGGATTCGCCCCGGCGCCTCCCACACCTCCGACGAAGTCTCCGGTACTGCCGCCGCCGCCACCTCCTCCTCCCGCAACGAGGAGTAGATGGCCGCTGGCCGATGAAATTGTGGTCGCGCTTCCGCCGGCACCGCCGTCACCCACCGAGTCGCTGTCTGCAGAAGAGCCGCCCTTGCCGCCGATGTAACGCGTCCCTTGCGCTGGATATTGGCCGCCTTCGCAGCCGACATCGATCTCCAATTTTTCCCCGGGCGTGACGAAAAGGTCACCAGAAACCTCGCCGCCAGGGCCGCCAGGGGCAGCCTTGTCAGGTCCCTGTTGCCCTGAACCTCCGATCGCATCGACCCAAAGGCTTGTGGTCAGCGTCGGCACGGTGAAGACATCGGGTGGGTTGCAGGTCGTGTAGGTGAAGGTCTGGGGGTTGATCACCGGAGTGATGATCACCTCTCCATCCCCTGTAGCGGAAGCCGTACTTATCTGCACGTCGCTGCCCTTGGGATCTGCGTACGAACCACCAGCGCCGCCGCCGTTGGCACCCTCCATCTGGTAGTGCGACGAGGCGCCACCAGCACCACCGCCCCCGCTGAGGGAAGCTCGGAGACCTCCGCCGCCGCCGCCGCCTCCAGCCCCCACCGGCGGCGTGCCTCCGACGCTGTAGTTGATGCCAAAGCCACCCGTCGTCGTAGTGAGGCAGCCGCCGCACGACGATCCGGAGAAGTTCAGGAATCCGATCCCACCGCTTCCGGCGGTCGAGCCGCCGGTCCCCCCCGCTCCGCCTCGAGCCTGTGGTGTGCTGGCATCATTTCCGCCGTCGCCCCCAGCGCCGCCAGCCACGACCAACGGCGTGGACCCGAGCAGTACGGCAGAGGCGCCTCCCCCTCCCCCGCCGCTCGCTTGTCCGCCAGCGCTGGTACCGCCGACACCACCTCTCGCGAACCCAGACGCGCCGCCTGAGGTAAGGGTCCCGGCGCATCCGACGTCGACCTTGAGCGTTTGGCCAGGAGTCACACCGATACGGGTGATCACTTCGGCTCCGGCTGGACCACTGCCAGAATCGCCCGTGGCGACGCTTCCAGAGCCAGCCCGGGCATCAAGCCAAACCGAGTCGACCCCATCTGGAATCACCTGCTGTTGTTCCGCATCGCCACACGAAAAGAACCATGGCGGACCTGAAGGACCCACGCCTGTCGCGGTCAGGGTGACGGATCCGTCGCCCACGACCTTCGCGACACTGAAACCATGCGACTGGACGGAAGGATCGGCAAACGAGAGGCCCCCGCCACCTCCGCCCCCGATTCCGTTGTCCGAGGGCGCAACGCCTCCAGCGCCGCCCTTGTAGCCCCCTCCCCCGCCCCCGCCCGCACTGTCTCCGTTAGCCTCTTGTCCCGAGCCGCCGACAGTAGAGGTTAAGCAACCGCCGCAGGCTGGCGCCGCGCTTCCCGCTGGCCCGCCGGCTGATGCAGGGTCACCTCCATCTCCTCCGGCCGCGCCGCCCCTGTCAGGACCGTAGCCAGGCCCGTAAGGTCCAGCACCACCTTGACCGCCCCCGCCACCTCCCACGACAAGGACTTGGCTGCCAGCGAGAATGGCGGACGCTCCTCCGCCCGAGCCGCCGTTGGAACCTAGGCCACCCTGCATACCTCCATCGGCAAAGGGAGAGAGCCCGAATCCGTATGGGTTGTTCGGCGTCGGAAACGATGGAGGAGTGCAGCCCACATCGATAGCGAGCTGTTCTCCCGCTCTGACACTGAGTGTCCCGTCTGTCTTACCGCCTTTGCCTGCGTCCGGAGTGCCCGGTCCGATCGGCTGACCACTGGCACCGACCACGACAGCACTGAGGCCCGAGACACCGGCGGGCACAGTGAAGGCCTGAGCCGTTGTTCCCATGCAGTTGAACGACCACGACTGATCGGTCGCGGATCCCTTCGTCGCGCTGGCGGGAAACGCCACACTCGAACCGATTAGCAAGTTAAGTGCTGCAGCGGCGAACGCGAATGCGCTATACCACCCCGCGGCGCGCATCCTTCGGATCTGACCCCACCT
>DATDIE010000372.1:0-13776 GCA_036521235.1 Acidimicrobiales bacterium
GCCCTGCCGGTCGAGCCTGATCACCGTGTGGCCGTCCGCGCTCGCCACGAGGCCCGAGACCCGCAGCGACGGCGCAGCGCCCGACCCGGACGAAACAAAGCCGGCGGTCTCGGCGTACGCGCCCACCGGCACGGTGCAGCTCCCGCCGAGCGCGGCCAACACGGCCCGCTCGGCCCGGAGCGCCCGATGGGTGGCGTCGTCGTCGATCGCCGCCAACAGCTCGCGGGTGGGCAAGTCGTCCGCCCGGCACTGCAGCGCGACGGCGCCCTGGCCCGCCTGGGGGAGCACGTCCATCGGGTCGAGCACGTCGGTCACCTGGTCCATCCAGCCCAGCCGCTCCATCGCGGCCACGGCCACGACGACCGCGGTGACGCCGTCGTGGCCCGCCGACGCCACCCGCCGGGCCATGTTGCCCCGCAGGTCGCGGAAGACCAGGTCGGGACGCAGGTACGCCAGCTGCGCGCGGCGCCGGGCCGAGCCCGTCGCGATCAGCGCCCCGGCCGGCAGCGCGGCCAGCCGGCCGCCGACCAGCGCGTCACGCGCGTCCGCCCGCGGCGGCACCGCACCGAGCACGAACGCGCCGGACATCACCGAGGGCATGTCCTTGGCCGAGTGGACCGCCGCGTCGGCCCGCCCGTCCGCGACCGCGCGCTCGACCTCGGCCACGAACACGCCCTGCCCGCCGATCTGGTCCAGCGGCGCCGACGCCTCCTGGTCGCCGCGCGTGGACACGACCACCGGCGAGACCTCGAGACCTGGATGCGCCGCCTGCAGGAGCGCCTTCACCAGCTCGGTCTGGCGTAGCGCCAGGGGCGAGCCCCTCGTCGCCAGGCGCAGCGCGCCACTCCGTGCACCGCCCACGCGCCGACCTAGAGGTCGAAGAGGATGCGCAGCGCCTCGACCAGGCGCTCGCCGCGGGGTGTCCCAGCGGTCTCCTTGAGCAGCATCGTCGGCTCGTGGAGCATCTTGGCCAGGGCGGCCTTCGTCGCCTGGTCCACGTGGTCCCATTCCTCTTCGCTGAGATCGGCCAACTGCGCCCGGTGCCGCTCGAGCTCCGCCACCCGCAACGACTCCAGCCGCGTCCGCAGCGACGAGATGATCGGTGCCGCGCCACGCTGGCGGCTGGCGGCGCGGAAGCGGTCGACCTCGGCGGCGACGATGGCGCGGGCGGCCACCGCTTCCTCCTGGCGCTCGCCCAGCGCCTGGGTCACCGACGCGCTCAGGGTGTCCATGTCGAGCAGCGAGACGCCGTCGAGCCCCGCAACGGACGGGTCGACGTTGCGTGGCACGCCGAGGTCGATCACCCGAAGCGGGCCGGTCGCACCGGCGAAGTCCTCGAGCTCGAGCACGTGGGACTCCGCGGCCACCGCGGTCAGCACGACGTCCGCGTCGGCCAGCTCCCCGGCCACCCGCTCGAGCGATGCGGCCTGCACGTCGAAGGGGGCCCCGGCGACGTCGCGCACCACGTCCTCGGCCCGCGCCAACGAACGGTTCACCACGACGACGCGGCGCGGGGCGTCGGACCCAGGCACCTCGGACAGCGCGCGGGAGACGCCGACGCCCATGTCGCCGGCGCCGACCACGACGACGCGGGCGCCCCGCAGGCCCCCACCGTCGGTGCCGCGGGCCACGGACACGGCGGCGTAGGCGAAGGACGTCGTGCCCTGGCTGATGGCGGTCTCGGTGCGGACGCGCTTGCCGGTCTGCAGGGCGTGGCGGAACAGCGCGGAGAGGACCGGGCCGCTCGTGCCCTCTTCCTGGGCGCGCTCGAACGCGCGCCGGACCTGGCCCACGACCTCGGTCTCACCGGTGACCACCGACTCGAGACCCGACGCCACGGAGAACAGGTGCGACGTGACGTCGTCGTCGAAACGGATGACGGCGTGGAGCGACAGCTCCTCGACCGAGACGCCCGAGTGGTCGGACAGGACGTCGTAGATCTCGGCCACGGCGTCGTGGAAGCGGTCGACCACGGCGTAGACCTCGGTCCGCAGGCAGGTCGAGAGCACGACGGCCTCCTGGACGTTGCGCCGGTGGCTGAGAGCGCTCAGCGTCTTGTGCAGGTCCGCGTCGACGACCGCCGTGGCCTCGAGGAGAGGCAGCGGGGCCTGGGTGTGCTGCAGCCCGATGACGACGACGGACACTCGGAATCCTCCTGGGTCGGGACCCAATTCTGCCGGTCCCGGCGCCCGGCGTGCCACTCGCCGGGCCGGAGGGGGTCAGGCCAGGTCCTGAGGCGGGGACATTCCCACGGCGCGGATGAGGGGCACCCGCTCGTCGTCGGTCCCGCCGGCCCGGGTGACGGCGTCCTGGCGGGCCCGGTAGAAGCCCAGCACCTGCAGCTCGATGGACAGGTCGACGTAGCGGACGTGGATCTGCGCGGGGACGTGCAGCACCCGCGGTGCGAAGTTGAGCAGCGACGTCACGCCCATGCGCACCAGCAGGTCGGCCACGCTCTGGGCGGCCCAGCCGGGCGTCGTGATGACGCCGATGTCGGGGCAGTCGGCCGGGCGCAGCGTCGCGATCTCGTCCATGTGGCGCACCTTCATGCCGCGGATCTCCTCACCCACGACGGAGGGGTCCACGTCGTAGAGCGAGGTGACCTGGCAACCCCGCGAGGCGAAGCCGGCCGAGTTCGTCAGCGCACGCCCGAGGTTCCCGATCCCGACGATGGCGACCGACGAGTTCTCGTCGATGCCGAGGGCCCGGTCGATCTGCGTGATCAGGAATTGGGTGTCGTAGCCCGAGCCGCGGGTTCCGAACGATCCCAGGAAGGAGAGGTCCTTACGGACCTTGGCCGCGTTGACCCGCGCCAGCTCGGCCAGTTGCTCCGACGAGACCGTGCGCGTGCCGGCGCGGACCAGCTCGGTGAGGATGCGCTGGTACACCGGCAACCGCAGCACGGTGGCCTCCGGGATCCGCTTCGTCGCGGCCGGCACGTCGGTCTCGGCAGGCTTGCGCGCTGCCGTCTGGTCGTCGCTCACTGGCGTCGGATGGTACCGAGGACCCTCGGAGCAGCACCAAACGGCGGGCCTCGCCGCCGCGCCTCACCAGGCGAGAATCAGCAACTCCCCCGCCACGACGTTGAGCCAGTGCGCGGCCGAGGCCTCCCCGGCGACGACGGCGAGATGCCCGTTCGAGTCGACCAGGAGTCCGAACTCGCCCGGCTTCAGCTCGCCGAACGCCTCGACGCAGCGCAGCTGGATCCCGTCGGGGACGAGTGAGCGGGGCAGCCCGTCGAGATCGACCCGACCCGATTCCACCCGCGCCGCCAGCTCGATCGCCCCCTCCGCCGGGATCCCCGCCACCCGCGCGTCGGCCATCGTCGCCGCCAGCTGCAGGTTGCCGAAGTGGTCGACCCACAACACCTCGGCGCGCAGGCAGTCCCGCCCGTCGTGCAGCCGTCCCCGCTCGACCACCCCGCCCATCAGTCGCACCAGCGACTCGGGGTCGATCGGCTCGCCGAGCGAGGCCAACGCGTCGCCCGCGCACAGGCGGGCCGCCGCCGGCCCGAACAGGTCCCGGGCGTCGAAGGTGGCGCCGCGGTCGATCGGCAGCGTGTCGCGCGCCAACTCGACCGCCGTCGCGATCGGCGCCTCCGACGCCGCCTCGGCGGCCGCCACCAGGAGGCCGTTGTCGGGCCCCACGAACGACATGGTCCCGCCGCCCGTCAGCACCACCTCGAGGCCGATGCCCCGCCGCTCCGTGCCCACGCCGGGGTCGACCACACCGAGCACGACGCCCGGCCCGAGGTGCGGGACCGCCCGCACCAACGTGTGGCTGCCCGCGCGCACGTCGAAGGGCGGGATGTGATGGGTGAGGTCGATCACGGTCGTCCCCGGTGCGCCGGCCGCGATCACCGCGTGCACCACGCCGACGAACTCGTCCGCGGTCCCGAAGTCGGAGAGGAAGAACACCGTGTCCGGCGACCGGTCCGTCTCGGAGGTGCTCGCTGCGGGCATGACCGGAGGCTCGGAGTGCCTGGCTAGCGCTGCAAGTTCCGGGCGCGTTCGGTTGCGGCCGCCACCGCCTCCATGAAGGCCGAGCGCACCGCGCGCCCCTCGAGTGCGCGGACCCCCGCCGCCGTGGTCCCCGCCGGCGACGTCACGTCGGCCCGCAGCGACGCCGGCTCGCGCCCCGTCTCCTCTAGGAGCGCCGCCGAGCCCGCCATCGTCTGGACCACCAGCGTCCGGCTCACGTCGCGGGTGAGCCCCATCTGCACGCCGCCCTCGATCAGCGCCTCGGCCACCAAGAAGAAGTACGCCGGGCCCGACCCCGACACCCCGGTCACCGCATCGAGGAGCCGCTCGGGCAGCCGCACCACCGTGCCGATGCTCGAGAGCAGGACCTCGGCCCACTCGAGCTCCTTCGACGTGGCGAAGGAGCCGCCGGCCATGGCGGAGACGCCGGCGCCGACGAGCGACGGGGTGTTGGGCACGACGCGGATCACTACCGGCTCGCCCCCGAGCGCCGACTCGAGGCGCTGGCAGGGGACGCCCGTGACGATCGAGAGCACGCGCCGGA
This sequence comes from Acidimicrobiales bacterium, assembly GCA_036521235.1. Taxonomy (GTDB): domain Bacteria; phylum Actinomycetota; class Acidimicrobiia; order Acidimicrobiales; family RAAP-2; genus Bog-473. The sequence continues at coordinate 4,525 of DATDIE010000372.1, forward strand.
CGCCGACCGCCCCGAGGACGCGGCACGCGCCCTCGGCCTGGTCCGGCTTGACCGCCAGCACGGCGCCGGGCAACGGCGTCCCCTCCCCGCCGTCGAGGAGGCCGGGCTCGGGCGCCGCCACCGTGCGGAGGCCCGGGTACATCTCCTCGAGCTCGAGGCGGCGTTCGGCGAGCGGCTCGACCACGACCACGGCCGCGGCGGCGTACGTCCCGCGATTGATGAGGCCGCCCAGCAGGGCGCCTCCCATCTTTCCGCCCCCGACGATCAGCAGGTTCGACACTCAGCGCGACGATACCGACCCCGGCTTCGCGCCGCGTTAAAAACGCAGGGGCTAGCCCCGGCGGGGCCGGCGTCGGTACGTCGAGGGATGCGCCATGGTCATCGCCGTCGGGAAGTGGTCGTCGGTGTAGACGACCGACGCCCCGGCGATGCGGTCGAGCTCGTCGTCGTCGATCAAGCGGGCGGGCACCCGGCCCACGAGGTACACCGCGTCCTCGGGCCCCAGCGCGAACCACATGCCCATGAGCGCCGAGTTCCGTCGCAGCAGGTACGCGTAGACCTCCGCCGCGTTGGTCTCGGGTGCGGGCATGAACTGGGCCTCGTGCCACAGCGTCCGCTGCTTCAGCGTGAACCAGACGGTGATGTAGTCCTTCTCGTCACCCTTGAAGCGGAGATACCACTGGAACGACGCCGTGCGGTCCGTCACCTCCTGGCGCTCCGCCGCCACCAGCGGCCCGTCCGCCTCGAGCTCCCTTTTCGCCCAGGCGTCGATGCAGGCGACGGCCGCAGCCATCTCCTCTTCTTCGGGGAGGTCGATCAGCGGCACGGCGGACTCGACAGGCTCCGACGGCTCAGCCGGCTCGGCAACGGGCGCCGCGGCTCAGCCACACTCGACGAGGCGCCCGGCGGCCAGCTCGTCGTGCAGCTCCACGAGCGAGTGCGCCGCGACCCGCCACGTGTAGAGGCGCGCCCGCAGCACCGACGCCGTCGACAGGCGCTCGGGCCCCAACGGCTCGATGAAGACCCGCCGCACCGCGGCGGCGTACGCCTCCGCGTCGTGCTCCTCCACGAGGAACCCGGTGTGGCCGTGGTCGACGAGCGTCGTCAAGCCCCCCACCGCCGAGGCGACGACCGGCGTCCCGCATGCCGCGGCCTCCAAGGCGACGAGCCCGAACGACTCGGAGCGGCTCGGCACCAGGCAGACGTCGGCGGCGCGGTAGTACGACGACAGCAATTCGTGCGGCTGCGGCTCGATGAAGTGCACGAACTCGCGCACCCCCCGGGCGTCGGCCGCGTCGTGCAGGCCCTGCAGCGACTTCTCGCCGTGTGGCCCACTCGGACCGCCGACGACGACGAGGCGGTACGGCTCGCTCCCGCCGGCCCGCAGCTCGGCCAGCGTCTCGATGGCGACGTCCGCACACTTGAGGGGCTGGATGCGCCCGACGAAGAGCAGCAGGCGCCCGTCGAGGGGCAGCCCGAGGGCCCGGCGCGCCTGCGGGCGATGCCCCGGGCCGAAGAACGCGTGGTCGACGCCGGGCGGCACGATGCGGATGCGCCCCGGCTCGCCGCCGTAGAGGGACGCGATCTGCTCGGCCTCCACGCTGCACGACGCCAGCACGGCGTCGGAGCAGTCGATGATCGACGCCTCGGCCTCGGCCCGCCGGTGCGGCATGTCGGCCTCGACCTCTTCGGGCATCGACTCGGCCTTCACCCGGTCGAGCGTGTGGAACGTGCACACGAGCGGCAGGTTCAGCTCGTGCTTGATCACGTGGCCCGACAGCCCCGACAGCCAGTAGTTCGCGTGGACCGACGTATAGGGCAAGCCACCGCCGTCGGCGCCGCCGGACCCGGTGGTGGCAGCCATGCGCCCGAGCACATTGGCCGTGAACTCGTCGACGACCGCGGGCAGCGACTCCTTGGGGACGAAATCGAGCGGGCCGGCCGGGACGTGGTGCACCCGCAGCCCCGGTTCGACCTCGACGACCGACGGCAGGTCGGCCGACCAGGCCCGGGTGAACACGTCGCAGGCGACGCCGGTGCGGGCCAGCGCGGCGGTCAGCTCGCGGACGTAGACGTTCATGCCACCCCCGTCGCCCGTGCCCGGCTGGGCCAAAGGCGAGGTATGGAGAGAGAGGACTGCGAGCCGGCGCATGCCGGCGCAAGCCTACCGGCGGGCGGTGAATTGGCTCCGGGCACTGGGAAGACGCAGGGCCGGGGCGATCAGGACCTCAGACGGCGACCGGTCCCTGCGTGGTCGGGGAAGCGTCCTCGGGCGCCGACGCCCCGCCGTCGGACGCCGTGGCCGTGGCCGGGCCGGCCTTCCCCGTCGGAGGGGTCTCGGCGTCTGCGGTGGCCTCGGGACCGTCGCCGGACGCGGGGGTGCGGTCGTGCTCGTCCTCGTACTCGCGGCGGAACGAGAGGTAGATGCGCACCAGCGTCTGCTTCTGCTCCTCGCTGATGGTCTGGTCGGCCATGATCGACCGGGTCAGGTCGGGGGAGCCGCTCGGCGCTTCGAGGATGCCCGCCTGTACGTAGAGCGTCTCGGCGGAGATGCGGAGGGCCTTCGCGATCTGCTGGAGGATCTCGGCCGAAGGCCGGCGCAGCCCGCGTTCGATCTGGCTCAGATAGGGGTTGGAGATGCCGGCCAGCTCCGAGAGCCGGCGCAGGGAGAGCCGGGCCGTGCCCCGCTGTTCACGGATGAAGGAACCCAGGTCGTGCCAGCGGTCCTTGGGGTCCGTGCTCACTCTTGCAAGCGTACCGCCGCGCCGGCCCGCCCAGGGGTTGCCGCCGGGAGGGCGTACGGCGGAGCGGCCGGGTCGGTGGCGCCGGAGAAGGCCCTGGCAAAGCGGCCGCACTGCGAGCTCGCGAGCCTGCTCGCATGGCGGTTTCTCCCGGTTGTGATCTGGCGAGGTTCGGGTATGGTCCCACTCGCTGCACTCCGACCCTCACCCAAGACAGGAGATCGCCATGGCCGAGTACACGCTCCCCGACTTGCCCTACGACTATTCGGCTCTGGAGCCGCACGTCTCCGCCGAGATCATGCAGCTGCACCACGACAAGCACCACGCCGCCTACGTGGCGGGCGCGAACCAGACGCTCGAGAAGCTGGCGGCGGCGCGGGACAAGGACGACTTCGGCTCGATCCTCGGCCTGGAGAAGGCGCTGGCGTTCCACATCTCGGGGCACGTGCTGCACTCGATCTTCTGGAAGAACCAGAGCCCCGACGGCGGCGACAAGCCCGACGGCGCGCTCGGGTCCGCCGTCGACGAGAACTTCGGCTCGTTCGACAAGTTCAAGGCGCAGTTCACGCAGGCGACCATGACGATCCAGGGCTCGGGCTGGGGCTGCCTGGCGTACGAGCCGCTGGCCGGCCGCCTGATTATCGAGCAGGTGTGGGACCACCAGAGCAACATCGGGCAGAGCTCGGTGCCGGTGCTCGTGTTCGACGCGTGGGAGCACGCCTTCTACCTGCAGTACAAGAACGTGAAGGCCGACTTCTTCGCCGCGCTGTGGAACGTCGTGAACTGGGCCGACGTGGCGGCGCGCTTCGATGCGGCGAAGGGGCTCAAGGTCGAGGGCTAAGGGGCGGGCGGGTTTCTCGCCGCCGTATAGCTAGAGCATCGGCGGGGTCTGTCGCCGGCGTATACGGGGTCGGCCTCATACTCCCGGGCCGACCCTCGGGCGCTACTCGAAGGCCAGGTGCTGCTCGCAGAAGCGGCGGGCCGGGTCGCGCTCGAGATCGGCATCGAGCACGGGGGACCCGCAGGTGACGCAGGCGCCGTAGCCGCCCGCGCTCAGCCGCTCGAGGGCATCGTCGACGCCGTCGAGGACGGCGGCTGACCTGGTCAATTCGGACTCGTAACGCTCCTCCACGCCCGAAGGGTACCGCCCTGCCGCCTGGGCTGGCCGTTTAGAGGCGGGGCCAGGGGGGCAGATGTAGCGCAACCGCTATGCACAGCCAGACGATCCCGGGGCAAGAGTCCGGCGTGGCGACCCTCGAAGGTGGGCCGGCGGGTAGCGCCGCCACCTCGGGGGCGCCGGGCGTGGCATCCGTGGTCACACGGCGGTTCGAGGCCACCACCGTCTCGGTCGGGGAAGCCCGGCGCTTCCTCCTCGAGCGGCTCGGATGCGGCGCCGGTGGGTGCAGCGAGAGCGTCGACCTCCTGGCGCTCATGGTCTCGGAGCTGGCGACCAACGCGGTGCAGCACGCGGACACCGAGTTCGAGGTCGAGATCTCGGTGAGGCCCGAAGCCGGCGGGCGCTCCGTCAGGGTGCGCGTGAGCGACGAGGCCCCGGGCTTCCCCATCCCGCAGGAGCCGCCGACGGACGCGCCGCACGGGCGCGGCCTGCGGATCGTCGAATCCCTCGCCGATGCGTGGGGCGTCGAGGTGCGCCGAGACCGGCCCGGCAAGACGGTGTGGTTCATCTCGCTCCTCGGGGCGACCGGGGGTGTGGCGGACGGGGCCGATCGACGTTCGTCGGTGCGGCTCGAGAAAGAGGAAGCCCCGACGCGAGGGCCGACGGGTGCGGTGACGGACGCGGCGGTCGCCGCCGGGCCGTGGCCCGTGCCCGGCGTGCGCGCCGTGCTCGACGGGTTGGCCGACGGGGTCGTCGCCACCGACGAGGACGGGCTGATCCACTACGCCAACGTCGCGGCCGAAGAGCTCATGGGGTGGCCGCACGGGTCGTTGCGCGGGCGCTCCGCCCTCGACCTCGTCCCCGACTCGATGGCGACGCAGTTGGCGGAGGGCTTCCAGGCCTTCATGCGCTCGCGGGCCCAGGGTCTCGCCGGGCAGAACCTGCCGGCGGTGATCAAGCGCGCCGACGGCTCGGAGATCCACACCGAGGTCGTGCTGTCGGTCTTCGAGCACCCGCTCGCCGGCCAGGTCGTCGTCGGGATCTTCCGCCGCCGCGACGAGCACAAGCTGGCGCGGTGGTCGGAGCTGACGAGCGAGCTGCTCGAGCTCCTGGCGGACGCGCCGATCGACGACCCACCGGCCGAGCGGCTCCTCTCAACGCTGGGCCGCCGCCTCGACTGGGACGTGACCACGCTGTGGACGCTGCGCGGCGACGGCGAGCTCGTGTGCCGCCACGTGTGGACACGCGACCCGAGCGTCGCGCCTTCCTTCGCCGCGGAGAAGGCCGCGGACCCGACCAGCGGGAGCGACGGCCTGCCCCGCTGGGTCATGGAGCACGGCGAGGCGATCTGGGTGAGCGACCTGGCCAACGAGGAGCGATTCGCCCGCGACGGCCTGGAACGGCACGGCCTACACAGCGCCTACGCGTTCCCGATCCGCTACCGCGGCGCGCTGGTCGGCATCGTGAAGATGCTCAGCGCCAGCCCGCGCGAGCACGACCTGTCGGTGGTGGAGCTGATGGACGCCGTGGGCCCGCACCTGGGCGAGCTGCTGCACGCCTCGGCCCAGGTGGCCGAGCGCACGCAGCTGGTGGACGAGTTGCTCGAGGAGCGGCGGCGCAACGAGTTCCTGCTGCTGGCGGCGCAGGTGCTCTCCGAGGTCTTCGACTACCGCGACATGATCACGCGGTTGGCCCAGGTCTCGGTCCCGGTGCTCGCCGACCTGTGCATCATCGACATCGCCGAGGAGACCGGCCAGCTCCGGCGCATGGCGGCCTGGCACGCCGATCCCCAGAAGCGCGCGCTGACGAGGGAGTTGCGCAGGCAGTACCCGCCCGAACCCGACGGCCCGCACCCCTCGGTCGAGGTCATGCGCAGCGGGCGGTCCATGTGGAGCGACCACATGACCGAGGAATTCCTGCGCGAGACGAGCCGCGACGAGCGCCACTACGAGATCATCAAGCAGCTCGGGTTCACCTCGTACATGACGGTGCCGCTCGGCAGCGGCGGCGACGGCGTGATCGGCACCGTGACGCTCGTCTCGGCCGGGTCCGGGCGGCGCTTCTCCGAACGGGACCTCGGCCTGGCCGAGCAGCTGGCGACGCAGGTGAGCTCGGTCGTGAGCCGCGCCCGGGCGTACGAGCGCGAGCGGCAGATCAGCCACGAGCTGCAGCGCCACCTGTTGCCCGACGCCATCCCCGAGCTGCCGGGCTGGGACGTGGCGGCGCGTTACCTGCCCGCCGCGGTCGGCGTCGAGGTCGGCGGCGACTGGTACGACGTCGTGCCGGTGAGCGACCGTCTCGTCGCGCTCGTGGTGGGGGACGTCGAGGGGCACGACCTCGAGGCGGCACGGATCATGAGCCGGCTCCGCCACACTCTCGGGCTGCTGCTCCTCGAGGAGCGGGCGCCGGGCAAGGCGCTCGAGCGCCTCAACCGGGTGGCGCTCTCGGCGCCCCCGTCCGGGTCGAAGCCGCGGCTGGCCACCGCACTGATCGGCCTGCTCGACACCGTCAGCGGCGTCATTACGTTCTCCTCCGCCGGGCATCCCTCGCCGGTGCGGATCGAGCGGGGACGGGCCGTCGAGCTGATCGTGCCCCCGGGGCCACCGCTCGGCGTCCAACGCTGCCAGTACAAGGACCACGAGTACCAGCTGGACGACGGGTGCCTCGTGATGTTCACCGACGGTCTCGTCGAGCGGCGCGGCGTGTTCCTGGACGACCGGCTCGCGCTGCTGGAGGCGTCGCTGCGGTCGGCGCCCACGATGGAGCCCGCCACGGTCTCGGACTTCGTGATCGACGCCATGACGGCGGACGAGCGCAGCTCGGACGACATCGTCGTGCTGGCGGCGAGGCGGGTGCCGGCCGGGGTCGAAGGGGCCACCTGAACGAGCGGGTGGTGCCCGCTCCGTAATGTGACGTCGTGCAACCCGAAGCCCCGCTCGCCGCCCTGGTGGGCGCGGACACCCTGGTGCCCTGCGTCGACGGCAGCGAGCGCCCCTACCGCGACCTCGACTGTGCCGCCTCCACCCCGGCCCTCGAGTCCGTGGCGGCCCGGGTGAGCGAGTTCCTCCCGTGGTACTCGAGCGTGCATCGAGGCGCTGGCTACAAGTCCCGCCGCGCCACCGCGGCGTACGAGGCGGCGCGCGAGAGCGCGTTCCGGTTCGCTCGCGGGACGGCGGAGGGTGCCGGTGGGGCCGGCGGCGACGTGGTCGTGCTCGTCCGCAACACGACCGAAGCGCTGAACCACCTGGCCTACCGGCTGGCGCTGCAGGAGAGCGACGTGGTCGTGACGACCGTCGTCGAGCACCACGCCAACCTGCTGCCGTGGGCCCGCGTCGCCACCCGGCGCTGGGTCGAGTGCGGCCCGGAGGGCACCTTCGGCGTCGACGACGTCGTGCGGGTCCTCGACGACGGGCGCCCCCCCGCGCTCCTCGCGCTCACGGGAGCCTCCAACGTCACCGGGTGGCTGCCGCCGGTCGAGGAGATCTGCGCCGCCGCCCACTCGCGCGGCGTCCCGGTCGTGCTCGACGCGGCCCAGCTGGCGCCGCACCGGCCGCTGCCCGCCGGGCCCGACTTCGTCGCGTTCAGCGGGCACAAGCTGTATGCGCCGTTCGGTGCCGGGGCGCTGATCGGGCCACGCGAGACGTTCGAGCACGGCGACCCCTTCCTGGCCGGCGGCGGCGCGGTCGACCTGGTCGACCTCGACGAGGTCATCTGGACGGAGCCACCCGAGCGCGAGGAGGCGGGATCGCCGAATGTCGTGGGGGCGGTCGCGTTCGGCACGGCCATGGACGAGTTGACGCGCCTCGGCTGGGACGCCGTGCGGGCGCACGAGGCGGCGCTGTGCGCCCAGCTCTACGAAGGCCTCGCCGCGATCGCCGGCGTCCGGGTGCTGGGGCCGGCGCTCGACGACGGGGCGCACTCCCCCGAAAACCGGCTCGCCGTGGCCCCGTTCACGGTGGAGGGCATGCACCACGCGCTGGTCGCGGCGCGCCTCAGCGCCGAGTTCGGCGTCGGGGTCCGCCACGGTTGCTTCTGTGCGCACCCGTACCTGATCCGGCTGCTCGGCGTCGGCGCGGCGGGGCTGGCGGCGGCGCGGGCGGCCGTGCAGCGGGGCGACCGCAGCGGGATCCCGGGCGCGGTGCGGGCCAGCTGCGGCCTCGGCACGTCGAGCGACGACGTCGACGCGTTGCTCGAGGGCGTGGCGGCGCTCGCCGCGGGCTCGCCGGCCCCGGTCGAGTACGTGCAGGACCGGGTGACCGGTGACTACTGGCCCGAGGGCGAGGCGCCGGGCTGGGCCTCGGCCGACCGGCCGGCGGGAGCGGCGTGCGCGCGCGGATGAGCCGGGTGCGCCGGTCGCGTCGGCGGGGGGGCACCAGGCACCGGGTGCAACTCGGTGTGGTCGTGGTGGCCCTGGTGGCGCTGGCGCCCGCGCTGGCAGCGTGCAGCAAACCCGTCGGCAGCACGTCGGTGCGCGACGTCGCCTGGGTCACCCTGGGCGCCTCGGTCACGCTGCCGGGCACGGACGTGACGCCGATCGACCTGGCCACGCGGCACGTCCGGGAGAAGGTCTCCGTCGGCAGCCTGCCCTCCGCGTTGGCGTACACGGCGAACGAGCACGGCCTGCTCGTGGTGACGCAGGGGGACGACACCCTGCACGAAGTCGACACCGCGACCCACGGCGTCCTCCACTCGGTCACTGTCGGGGTCGAACCCGACGCGGTGGCGTACGCGCCCGGGGGGACGCGCGGCGCTGGGATCGCGCTCGTGGCCAACCTGGACTCGAACACCGTCACGCCGGTCGACCTCGGCACGTGGCGGGCGGGCCCGCCCATCCCGGTCGGCACCGAGCCCGTGGCGATCACGGTGTTCACTCCCGCATCGGGGCCGCCGACCGCGTTCGTCGCCGACTACGGCAGCAACACCGTCACGCCGATCGACGTCGCCACGCTGCAGGCCGGCGCGCCGATCGCGGTCGGCCCCGGGCCCCAGACGGTGGCGGTGGCGGGCACCGCGGTGCTCGTCGGCAATTTCGCCAACTCCACGCTGACGCCGATCGACGCCACGACGCGGGTGCCCGGTGCGCCGGTCCCGCTGCCGCTCAACCCGACGGGCATCGCGGTGGCGGCGTCGGGGGCGATCGCCTACGTCTGCGGCGGCGCGGCGCTGGTCCCCGTCACCGTGGTGGGGCTGGGGGTCGGCACGCCCGTCGCACTGCCCGATGCGGCGCAGGGCGTCGCGCTCAGCGCCGACGGCACCACCGCGTGGGTGACCCAGCAGGCCGGCTCCTTGATCCCGGTGACGCTGGCGACCGGTGCGGTCGGGAAGCCCTTGCGCCTCGGCGGACACCCCTCCGCGATCGTCATCGGGGCAGGGTGAGCGTCGCCCCGGGCCGCG
>DATDIE010000373.1:0-2841 GCA_036521235.1 Acidimicrobiales bacterium
CGGCTCCGGCCAATGCCAGCTGACGACCCGGGCCCCGCACCGGGAAGTGGGTTCAGGTGTAACTAGGCCACACCGGCCCAGACTCGGCCCGGGCGCCTATCCTCGGCCCCGGCCGTCCATCGCCGACGACTGCGCCGCTCAAGCGGGAGCAGCGCGCAGCGCACCACCGAAGGGAGCACCACCATGGCAGACGAAGTCCTGCGGGAGCGCCGCGGCAACGTCGAGATTCTCACGATCAACCGGCCCGAGGCACGCAACGCCATCAACGGAGCCGTAAGCAAGGCGATGTCCTCGATCATGGACGAGCTGACCCGCGACCCCGAGTGCTGGGTCGTCGTCATCACCGGGAGCGGCGACAAGGCGTTCAGCGCCGGCATGGACCTGAAGGCGTTCAGCAGCGGCGAGGGCGGCGACATCATCGGGGCGAGCGGCGGCTTCGCCGGCATCAGCCAGCGCGAGTTCCCCAAGCCGATCATCGCCGCGGTCAACGGGTCGGCCCTGGCCGGCGGGTTCGAGATCATGCTCTCGTGCGACCTCGTCGTCGCCGCCGAGCACGCCACCTTCGGCATCCCCGAGGCCAAGCGCGGCCTGATCGCCGGCGCCGGCGGCCTCATCCGCATGCCCAAGCGCCTCCCGATGGCGATCGCGCTCGAGATGGCGATGACCGGCGACCCCATCGACGCCGCCCGCGCCTACGCCCTCGGGCTCGTCAACCAGGTCGTCCCCGCCGCCGACCTGATGAACGAGGCCCTGGCGCTCGCCGAGCGCATCGCCGCCAACGCGCCGCTGGCCGTGCGCTACTCCAAGAAGGTGATGAAGCACGCCGCCGAGGTACCCGAGGAGGACGGCTGGAAGATCAACGCCGAGGCGGTCGGCGTCGTCTTCTCGTCGGCCGACGCCATGGAGGGCCCGCTCGCCTTCGCCGAGAAGCGGCCGCCCAAGTGGCAGGGCAAGTAACGACAAGTAGCAAATAGGCCGCAGAGGACCCAGCGCCACCGTGCTCGCGCCCGCGCTCGACACCATCCGCCTCACCCTCCACGTCCTCGCCGCCACCATCTGGGTCGGCGGCCAGCTCGTGATGGCGGGCCTCGTCGGCCCCGCCCGCACCATCGGCGGCGACGCGCCCAAGGTCCTCGCCCGCGCCTTCGCGCGCCTGGCGTGGCCGGCGTACGTCGTGCTCCTCGCCACGGGCGTCTGGAACGTCACCGCCGTCCACTACTCCTCGCAGGACTCGGCGTGGAAGGCCGTGCTGATGGCGAAGATCGCGGTGGTCGTCCTCGCCGGCGTCGGCGCCTTCCTCCACCAGCGGGCCACGTCCAAGGCCCAGCTCGCCCTGTGGGGCTCGGTCGGTGGCCTGGCCAGCGTCGCCGCCCTTGTCATGGGCATCCTGCTGGCCGGCTGACTCCGAACACCCGTGTGAACACCCCGCTCGGCCGCCTGACGGCGGGCCGCCCCGCCGGCTGCCCCTGCGGGTCCCGGGGGGCGGGAATGGGTCTAACCTGGTACCCAGTTCACCGGTTCGCGTGATCCCAGGTGAAGGAGAGTCGCATGCTCGCTGAAATTTTCGGTCCAGACCTGCTCATCGTGGTCATCGTGGTGGTCGTGCTGCTCTTCGGCGGGGCGGCCATTCCCAAGTTGGCCCGCAACCTCGGCTCGGCCAAGAACCAGTTCGAGACGGGCATGAAGGAAGGCAAGGACAAGGCGGCCGCCGAGGCCGCATCGGCCAACGGCACCTCCGCCGCCAGCGACACGCCTGCACCTGCACCTGCACCCGCACCCGCGCCTCCCGCCGAGGGCACGTCGCAAACCAGCTGAAGCTGAGCGGCTGATGCGCCGGCGCCGGAGCAGCCCGGCGCCGAGACCGAGCCTGGGGGGCCCATGACATCCGACGTCCTCTCCGTGGCCGAACGGCTCTGGAACGGGGAGCTCTCGACCTCCACCTTCCACCCCGTCGACCACATGGGCGGGTTCGTCGAGATCACCGACGGCGTCGGCTTCTGCCCCTCCTTCGCCAACGTCTCGTCCTTCAAGACCGACGACGGCCTCGTCCTCGTCGACACCGGCAGCGCGCCGCTGGCGCAGATCGTCCACGACGACATCCGCACCTGGAGCGCCGACCGCCTGAACACCGCCGTCTACTCGCACGGCCACATCGACCACGTCTTCGGCGTGCCGGTGTGGGAGGCCGAGGCCGAGGCGCAGGGGTGGGCCGCCCCGCTCGTCATCGCGCACCACGCGCTGCCGGCGCGCTTCGACCGTTACATCTTCACCGCCGGCTACAACACGATCATCAACCGCCGCCAGTTCGGCTTCACCGACCTCAACTGGCCGACCGAGTACCGCTACCCCGACCGCACCTACGTCGACACGCTCGACGTCTCGGTCGGCGGGGTCGGGTTCGCGTTGCGCCACGAGAAGGGCGAGACCGACGACCACACGGTCACGTGGCAGCCCGAGTCGCGCGTCCTGTGCTGCGGCGACCTCTTCATCTGGGCCTCGCCCAACGCCGGCAACCCCCAGAAGGTGCAGCGTTACCCGCGCGAGTGGGCCGACGCGCTGCGCCGGATGCTGACCCTCGACGCCGAGTTCCTCCTCCCCGGCCACGGCTTCCCGCTCATCGGAGCGGACCGCGTGCGCCAGGCGCTCACCGACACGGCCGACCTCCTGGACTCGCTGGTCGACCAGACGCTCGAGGTCATGAACGCCGGCGGCCGCCTCGACGACGCCATCCACACCGTGAGGCCACCGGCCGAGCTGGCGGCGCGCCCGTACCTGCAGCCCGTGTACGACGAGCCCGAGTTCATCGTGCACACGGTGTGGCGCCAATACGGCGGGTGGTGG
>DATDIE010000374.1:0-7969 GCA_036521235.1 Acidimicrobiales bacterium
CCACCTGAACGAGATGGTGCAAGGCGGTGACAACGCCCACCGACCCGCCCAAAAGGACATGAAGGGACGGTGGCGGCACCCCATCGCCGGAATGGGGTGGTACCGGCAGGCCAAGCGCGACTTTGCCGCGCTCCCGGAGGACTGACTCCTACTGCGACGCAGAGACCAACCGCGTCCCCTCGATGTCGAGGTCGGGCAAGACGCGCTTGACGCCTCCGGGTAACCACCAGGCCGCCCGGCCGAACAGCGCCATCGCCGCCGGGACCATGGTCATCCGCACCACGAACGCGTCGATCAGCACGCCGACGGCCAGGCAAAAGCCGAGTGACTTCGTGACCGGGTCCGGCGTGAAGATGAAGCTGGCGAACACCGAGATCATGATGATGGCCGCCGATGTCACGACCTTGGCGCTTTGCGTATAGCCGTCCATGACGGCGGCGCGCGCGTCATTGCTGCGACCGAACTCCTCGCGCATGCGTGAGACCAAGAACACCTCGTAGTCCATGGCCAAGCCGAACAGGCCACCGATCAGGAGGATCGGGAGGAAGCTGAGGATCGGCCCCACTGTGGCCACCCCGAATACCCCACTGAGGTGCCCGTCCTGGAAGACGAACGTCACCGCGCCGAGGGCCGCCAGGACGCTGAGCACGTAGCCCAGGACCGCCTTGATCGGGACGACGATGGAACGGAACAAGATAAAGAGCAGGAGCACGCAGAGTATGACGATCACCGCGAGATAGAGCGGCAAAACGGACGACAACTTCGACGAGATGTCGATGTTGAGCGCCGTCTGACCGGTGACGTACGTCTGCAGGCCGTACTGTTTCTGCCCTTCGGCAGCCACCTCGTTGATGGAATTGATCAATTGCCCGGTGGCTGGTGCGTTCGGGCCGGTCTTGGGCACCACCTCGACGACGACGAGGTCGTGGGTCGGGTTGGCGATCGGCTGCCCGATGGACGCTACGTCGGGCAGGGGATGCGCCTTCACCTTTTGGAAGTAACTGTCCAGCGCTTCCGTCTGTGTCTTGGTGAACCCGCCCGGTGCGTGCACGACGACGATGAGCGGGCCGTTGGTACCGGGCCCGAACCCCTCGGAGATCAAGTCGTAGGCACGTCGGGTGGTCTGGCTCGTGGGCTGCGCGCCGGCGTCGGGCAGGCCGAGTCGGATATGCAGCGCAGGCTCCGCCACGAGGAGGAGCAGGATCACGCCGGCCAGCAGCACCAGCACCGGCTGGCGGCAGAGAAGACGGACATAGCGACGCGACAAGAACACGTACCCCGGCGCCTTGTGTCGCGCCAACCTGCGGCTGGCCCGCGGCGCGGTAATCAGACGCGATCCACTCAGGCTCACCAATGCCGGCACCAGCGTCTGCGCCGCGGTGACCGCGAGGACCACGGCGCCGCCGGCACAGAGACCCATGACCGTCAAGAACGGGATCTGGACGATGGCGAGCGCCACCATCGCCACGAACACAGTCATGCCCGCGACACAGACCGCCGTCCCGGCGGTCCCGCTGGCGAACGCCGCCGCATCCGGCGGGGCTTTCCCCTCGATGAGCTCCTGCCGGTAGCGGTTCATGATGAGGAGCGAGTAGTCGATGCCGACCGCCAAGCCCACCATGACGGCCAACACGGCGGTGGTGTTCGTCTCGCTGACCACCGAGGTCAGGGCAAGGATGGCCAGATCGGTGACCACGACCCCGGCGATGGCGGCCACCAAGGGGACCAACGCGGCGACGAACGACGCGAACCCGATCAAGAGGATGATGAAGGCCACGACGACGCCGATCGCCTCCGTGTCGGCGACCGTGGATGCCTGGACCACCTGACCCCCGTAGTTCACCGTGATCCCGGCGGCCTTCGCCGGACCCCCGGAGTTGAGGAGGGCGTGGACCGCCGCTGGCGTGACGTTTGCCACGGGCACCGGGTAGGCCACGGTCGCGTAGGCGATCTGGCCCGAGTGCGAGACGGTGGGGCTACTCACGAACGCGACCTGCGGGTCCTTCTTGATGCCGGCCAGGGTTGCTGCGATCGCTTGCTGCTCGGCGGGCGCCGTCAAGGTGGCGGGCGGCGCCACGGAGAAGACGATCTGCGCCTGGGCTCCTCCCGCTCCCGGGAACTGCTGGTTGAGGAGATCGAGCGCTTGCTGCGCCTCAGTCCCCGGGATCGTCACGTTGGTGGCGACGGGCTGCTTCACCGTGAACGCCAGCGACGCCAGGCCGACGATCACCACCACCCACGTGCCGATCACCCACCAGCGGTGCTTGAAGCACCATCCGCCGACCCCGAACAGGGCAGTGTCCATCCGCCGCTACCAGCCCCTCCGTCTCTTTGATCTTCCCGGTGCAGTCTTCCCGAACGCGGACCGCTTTGCCACAGGGACCGTCACGCCGACGCCGGTTCCGTACGAGCAGGTCCACCCGGGATGAGGCAGCATGGCGGCATGGCCCACGACCGCCGTTTCCGCTTCGCCGCGCAGTTGAGCAAGGCGCCCGACGGCAGCGCGCGCTCGTGGGCCGACCAGGCCCGCAAGGCTGAGGACCTCGGGTACAGCGCACTGCTGATGCCCGACCACTTCGGCGACCAGCTCGCGCCGGTCCCCGCGCTCGCTGCGGTGGCTGCGGCGACCTCGACCCTGCGCATGGGTTCCCTGGTCTTCTGCAACGACTACCGGCATCCCTTCGTCCTGGCCAAGGAGGCCGCGACGCTCGACCTGCTGAGCGAGGGTCGCTTGGAGATGAGCCTCGGAGCCGGCTGGATGCGCACCGACTACGACGCCGCCGGCCTGCCCTACGACCACCCCGTCCGTCGGGTCGAGCGGTTCGAGGAAGCGGTCAAGGTCGTGCAAGGGCTGCTGCGGACCGACGGTCCATTCAACTTCCACGGCGAGTTCTACGAGGTGCTGGGGCACACCCTGACGCCTCGACCGGTGCAGCGGCCGGGACCGCCGCTGATCATCGGCGGCGGAGGTCGTCGCGTCCTGTCCTTCGCGGCGCAGCACGCCGACATCGTCAGCATCAACGTGAATCTCAGCGGCGGAACCGGCGGTGTCGAGACGGCGTCCGACGCCACGCCCGAACGGACGCGGACCAAGGTGGCCTGGGTCAAAGAGGCGGCGGGTGAGCGGTTCGACGACCTCGAGCTGAACTCCCTCATCGGCTTCGTCATGATCACGGACGACGCCGCCGGCCTGGCGAACGGGATGGCGCCGGCCTTCGGCATCGACCCGGCCGAGGCGCTCCATGTCCCCCTCGCCCTCATCGGTACGCTCGACGAGATGGCCGAGGAGCTCGAGTGGCGTCGCGCCGAGTACGGGATCTCGTACTGGTCGATCGAGTCGGACGCGTGGGAGACGCTGGCCCCCGTCGTGAGCAAGCTGGCCGGCACGTGACGATCACCACCACCACCGGCTGGGAGGCCATCGGACGGCACCGCCAGCTGTTGGGCGAGCGGGTCTTCACCGTCGACGTCCCGGCCATCGGCCCCGAAGAGCACGACCCGCTCCTCGTGTTGCACGGCTTTCCCACCTCGTCCTTCGACTACGCCGCCGTCCTCGACGGCCTGCGGCCCGGTCGCCGCGTCCTCCTCGTCGACATGCTCGGCTACGGGCTGTCGGCCAAGCCCGACCGTGGCTACACGATGGCCCTGCAGGCCGATGTCGCAATGGCGTTCGTGGCCGAGCTCGGGATCGACCGCCTGTCGCTGCTCACTCACGACATGGGCGACACGGTCGGCGGCGAGCTCCTGGCCCGCCGGGCCGAGGGCGCCTGGCCGGTTGAGATCACGCACCGAGTCGTCACGAACGGCAGCATCTACATCGAGCAGGCGCACCTCACCGACGGCCAGCAGCTGCTGCTGTCACTGCCCGACGAGCTGCTGCCGGAGGGTATGCCCATCGACGTTGCGTCGTTGACCCAGAGCCTGCGCGACACGTTCAGCGCGGAGACGCCCCTCGTGCCTCCGGGTTGGCCCGAGGACCCGGTGCCCGAGGCGGCCGCGCAAGTGGTGCACGACGAGGGGCACCGGCTCCTGCCGCGCCTCATCCGCTACATCGAGGAGCGGCGGGCCAATGAACGCCGGTTCACCGGCGCGATCGAGACCGATCCCGCCCCGCTGCACATCGTGTGGGGTCTCGACGACCCGATCGCCGTGCCCACCATGGTCGACACGCTCGTGGCGGCGCGGCCCGACGCCACCGCGGTCCGGCTCGAGAGCGTCGGGCACTACCCGATGATGGAGGCGCCCGCTCGCTACCTCGAAGCCGTGCTCGCCGGTCTCGGCTGAACCAGGCCGAGGGCACCGGTTCAGAGGTTGCCCCGCCCACCGCCGGGAGCTCAGGCCGGTGCGATGACCTTGAGGTGGCGGACGTCTCGAGGCAAGTGCGCATAGAGGTCGCCAACGAGGTCGTCGCGCAACGCCCGCATCGACGAGTCGTCCCAGCGGTTCTCGAACTGGTAGGGGTCGTCGTCGACGTTGTAGAGCTCGCCGGTCGCCATGCCCACGCCGCCGGGGCCGGTCTCGGTCTGCTCGTAGACGACCGAGCACGGCTTCAACACCGCCTCGCCCCACGTCTCCTCGAGGCCATTGGGCTGTCCGGCGGTGGACGGCTCGTAAACCGTGCAGAGCCAGCCCTCGCGGTAGATCGAGCGCATGTGCATGCCGTAGCCGGGGAACTGACTGTCCCACTCGCAGAGTATCCGCTCTCGCCCGGCCGTGCCGTCGGTGGTGGGGAGCGCGGCGCCCTGCATCCAGTCGGCGGGCTCGATCCCCGCGATGGCGCAGAACGTCGGCGCCAGGTCGACCTGGCCGACGGGATCGCGGACCACCGCCGCGTCGATTCCGGCGGAAGGGGCCGGCCGCCACACAAAGGGCAGCCGCATCAACGCGTCGGTGTGGTACGGGCCCTTGTAGAGGAGGCCGAAGTCACCCTGCAGCTCGCCGTGGTCGGTGGTGAAGATGACGTCGGTGTCGTCGAGCCAGCCGCGGGCGGCGATGGTGGCGAGGACGCGGCCGCACGCCTCGTCGATGAGCTCGTTCATCACGTGGACCTTGGCGTTGACCTCGCGGATCTGGTCGTGGGTGAGGCGGGACGGGACGAAGGCGGCCGGGCCGCCCTCCATGTTGGAGAACGTGCCGTCGAAGTAGCCGAGCCAGTGCGGTGGCTTGGTGGCGAGGATCTTGCGGATGGCGTCGTCGCTGCCGGGGTGGCCGGGCGGCAGGTCGAGGTCCTGCCACGGGACGCGACCGAGCTCGGAGTCAGGCGGGTCCCAGGGGTGATGCGGATCGGGGAACGACATCCAGGTGAACCAGGGCTCGTCGGTGTCGGCGCCGGCGTCCAGGGAGTTCAGCCAGTCGACGGTGCGGTCGGCCACCCAGTCGGTGTGGTACCACTCGCGCGGGATCGGGTTGTTCTTCGTCTCGGGCGCGCCGGTATCGCCGCCGGGTGCGGCCTGGAGGAGGCCGGCGAAGCTGTGCAGGTGCTCGGGGTGGGTGTCCTTGAGCCAGCGCCCGTAGTGGGCGATCGGGTGGTTGCCCCAGACGGCGGCGTGCATGGCCTGCTCCGAGCGCTCGAAGCCGCGCCACGGACCGGTGTCGCGGCGGGCGACGCGGGCGTTCTCCTCGAACCGGAGGTCGGGGTCGAAGCCTGGCTCGAAGTGGGCCTTGCCGAGGAGGGCGGTGCGGTATCCAGCCTTGTCGTGGAGGTACTGGGCGACGGACGGCGCTGTGGTCGGGAGCGGGATGCCGTTGGCGACGACGCCGTGGGTGCGGACGTACTGGCCGGTGAGCATCGTGGAGCGGGCGGGCATGCACACCGTGTTCTGGTTGTAGGCGCGGGTGTAGTTGATGCCTTCTTTGGCGAGCTTGTCGACGACCGGGGTGCGGGCGATGGTGCCGCCGTTGCAGCCGAGGCTGTCGTAACGCTGCTGGTCGGTGGTGATGAAGAGGATGTTGCGGCGCTTGGCGTTGGGGGTTGCGCCGGCGGGTTTGGGTTTGGGTTGGGGCTCGGGTTTGCGTTTGGGCTCAGGCATCGCCGGCCTCGGACTGGGTCCCGAGGGCGTTGAGCATCGGCTCGCAGGCGAGGAGCACGGTGCGATCGAGGCCGCGCTCGCGGTGGGTGTGCGCCTGCTCGTACTTGGGCGACGTCACCATGTCGATAAAGGCGGACCGGCTGGGATACGAGACGAGCGCCACCAGGTCCCAGTCGTCGCCGTCGGAGTCGCCGATGAGCACGTGCTCGGGCCGGCCGGTCCAGATGACCTTGCCGCCACGGGCCTCCACCATCTTGACGACCTGGTCGCTGTATTCGCGGTAGGCACCGGCACCGGCGCCGGAGCCCGTGGATGCGTCCTTGTCCTCGGCGTTGTCCGCGGCCTTGGTCTCGGTCTCCGTCTCGGTCTTGTCGTCAGAGCGGGCGAAGTGGAGGAGGTTGATCATGACGACCTCCCCGTCGCGCGTGCCGTGGGCGAACTCCGTGAACTGCTCTCGGGTGGGGGTGATGGCCATCGTGTGCTCTCCTCGTCTTGTGGTTTGTCGTAGTGGTCGGGAGGCCGAGTTCGGCTCCCGCGAGGTCAGCTGCGCAACGCCCCCGTGATGAGGAGCTCGACGACACGAGCGGACTCCGTCGTCGACAGGCCCTTGACGCGCCGGAGCTGGTCCCACGTCTCCCATCCCGCCGCGACGTCGATCGCATCGAGCGCCGTGGGTCGGCGGCTGCGGGTCATGCGTTTGAGCTCGGCCTCGAACACCTCTGCCACCTGGGTCCGCAGCAGCATGTGGTGCAGCTGGAGGCCATCGGTGATGAGGTCCGACGTCGCCGCCAGGCGATCGCCGACGCGGCGGACCGGTGCGATCGCCTCGAACACGGTGGCCCGGTTCTTGAGCAACGCGCGCAGCCGCGAGGCGAGGGACCCGGTCGTCGGCAGGCTCACGTAGAGGTGGGCCGTCCGCTCCATCTGGCGGAGCACGCCGGCGGCGTGGAGTGACTCGATGTCCTCCGTCAGCCGGAAGACCGTGCGCACCGAGATGCCCGAGCGCTCGGCGATCTGCTGTGACGTCGGCGTTTCGTTGCCGGACTCGATCAGATCGAGTAGCGCATCCACCGCCCGGTCGTAGGAGTTGAGGCGCCTGAGCGTGCGGCCGTCCGTGATTGGCTTCGTGATCTCTTCGTCGAGCGCGTCCGTCACGTCTGGTTGCGTCCCGTCGAAATCGCCCTGCTTGGGGCCGGCGGCTCGGGCGGCTTCTTTGCCTCGGGCGGACGGGGCTCCGGTGGCTCGGGTGGCTCCGGTGGCTCCGGTGGCTCGGGTGGGCGACGCCATCAACTCAATCGTGGTCTTTTGGCAGGATGCATGTCAATTGATTGTCGCGCCGCTTGAGGTAACCCTAGGCAGGGCGGCGCTGAAAGGTTACTGAGAGGCAGTTCGAGAAGGCGGATGCACTTCGTTGGTCCCTGCGGCCGCTTCCGCTACTCGCTGGCGAGCATCCGCCGCAGGTCCTGCTCGAGGTCATCCATGAGCTCGACCAACAACGAGAGCCGTTCCGTCGGGCCGTCAGTCACCAAGAGCCGCTGCGCGTCGTACGCGCTGAGCGGTGCGGCGCCGCAGATCTGCCACGCCGCCCGGTCGGAGTCGCCTCCCCCGTCGAGCGGGTGCCCCGGCTCGAGCGGTGCCCCGCCACCGTGTTCCGAGAGCAGGCCGCGGGCCCGGCGGACGCGCTGGGTCGCCTCCTCGAGGAGCGCCCCGGGATGGGCCGGGTCAGGCACCGGCTCGGGCTCGTGCACCAGCGCGAGGGGGTAGGGATCGTCGGGCAGCCACTCGTCGATCAGCACGACCGACTCGCCCCGTATCTCGAGGACCCAGCGGCCGTCGGGCAGCTCGGCCGCCCGGGTGATGACGCCGCGGGTGCCGAGCGCCGCCCGGACGTCGCCGCCCCCGACTTCCGACCCACGCTCGATCAGCACGACCCCGAAGCG
>DATDIE010000375.1:0-2700 GCA_036521235.1 Acidimicrobiales bacterium
CCCTGGCTGTTGAGCACGATGATGCACCCGGCCTCCGGCGTGCCGCTGCCGTCGTTGGTCACCGGCAGGCTGCCCACCACCACGTAGCCGTCGTTCAGCACGCTCAAGGCGGTCGTCAGCCCGACACCTCCGGGGCACGAACCGGGCAGGGTGGCGGGGTTGATCTGCGAGAACAGCGTGGTCTGGCCGCTCGGCGCCACCTCGACGATCGTCGTCCCGGTCCCTTGCGTGTTGTTGCTGGAGTTGAAGTTGCTCACGAGCGTCTCGCCGCGCACGAGGGCGCCGGTGCTGAAGGGCACGGTGGCCACGCCGTAGGGGTTCTGGTCGCCGTTGCTTGGTATCGCGGAGCCGACGACGTCGACGTGGTGGAACTGCGCCAGGAACGGGGGCGGGGCGGCGCCAGCCTGTGTCACGGCGACGCCGGCAACGGTCGCGACAGTCGCGGCCAGGGCCGCTGCTCCGGCGGCCCAGAACCGGAGGCCGCCGGTCCGTCGAGCGCCCAGATGTGCTCCGGCCCGATGGTCGTGGGACCGAGCTCGAATGGTCGTGGGGGAAGCGTCCATGACGAGGGACTCCTTTCACTTGCTCCACACGCCGCGCACGCGACGCATCGTCCCCCTCTGCTCGGGACTACGGGCCGCTCGCCCGCAGGGATTGCCCCCATCCTTCGGATACCTTCGGACCATGGACATCGAGGTGGTGTTCAGCGGCGTTCCCGTCACGGAGCTCGCCGCTG
Source organism: Acidimicrobiales bacterium (assembly GCA_036521235.1). Taxonomy (GTDB): domain Bacteria; phylum Actinomycetota; class Acidimicrobiia; order Acidimicrobiales; family RAAP-2; genus Bog-473. The sequence goes on from DATDIE010000375.1 coordinate 737, forward strand.
CCCAGGACTTCTTCGAGCGGCTCTTCGGCGCATCGCCCGACATCATCGTCAACGAGAACGAGGTGATGTGGCGCCTGGCCGACGCGGCCTGGCTCTACGTCGTGGTCGACGCGGTCCGGGCCGGCGACGCGCTCGTGGCGGTCTCCGTGCCCGACCTCGACGCTGCGCTGGCCGAGATCGCCGCTCGCGGGATCGAGCCCGCCCACGTCGAGCGGGTGGGGGAGGCGGAGCGCAAGGCAACCGTGACGGACCCGGACGGCAATACCGTGGCGCTCATCGAAGTGCGCGCCGGCGCTTCGGGGTAGCCACCGCGTCGCTCAGGCTTCGGGCGTGCCGGCGACCTTCTCCCACACCGAGACGTGGCTCCGGCTCTCGCTCGTGAACGGTGACCGGTCCCAGTCGTTCCAGCGCTCGCGCCGGACCAGGCCGGCGAGGCGGGCCATCAAATCGAGCTCGGCCGGCCAGACGTAACGGAACGGCGCCGAGAACGTCTCGGTCTTCCCGTCGCGCTCCCACACGTGGAACGACACCGAGCCCTGCGTGGCCACGTCGTACTCTTCGAAGCCGAGGTGGCCCGGGCTCGTGTCGAACGCCCGCACGGTCGTACCCGGAGGGAGGCGGCGCAACTCGGGCACCATCACCTCAGTCACGAACTTCCCGCCCGGGCGCAGGTACCACGCCGCGTTGGCGAAGCACGCCACCTGCGCGTCCTGCGTGGTCAGGTTCATGATCGTGTTGCGCACCAGGTAGACGAGGTCGTACGAGCCCGCCTCGCCCGCGACGCGCGTCTCGGCGATGTCGCCGAGCGAGACGCCCACGGCGGCCGACCCGGGTTGGCGCGCCAGCTCCTCGAGCATCGCCGGGGAAAGGTCGATCCCGTGCACCTCGGTGCTACGCGCGCTGAGCGGCAGGGCGAGACGCCCCGTGCCGACGCCGAACTCGAGCGCGGCGCCGCCCGACGCCAGCGCCACCAGGAAGTCGACCGTCGGCTCGACGACGCCTGGCTCGAAGAGATGGGGCCACAGCGCCGCGCAATTCCGCGCGATGTGCTCGGTGAAGTAGTTCTCCGTCACCTACTCATCGTGCCAGTGTCGCGGCCCGCGGCGGTAGCCTCTCCCCGCAGGGGACGCGGACAGGAGCACGCTCATGACCGGTCTCATCGTCGCCATCGTCGTCGTCTTCGCCGTGGTGTTCGTGTACGTCATCGCGCGCATGGGCGCCAAGGCCGGCCGGGAGCGGGGCTACGCCGGCATGGGCGGCGACACGATCGTGCGCTGCAGCCGGGGCCACCTCTTCACGACGAAGTGGATCGTGGGCTCGTCGGTCAAGGCCGTGCGCCTGGGTGGCTACAAGCGCTACCAGCGCTGCCCGGTCTGCCAGAAGTGGCGCATCGTGGTCCCTGTCCCCGACGACGAGCTGACCGACGAGGACCGCCGGGTGGCCGCCGAGCACCACGACACGCGTCTGCCCTGACGGCACCGCAGCGCCCCGCAGACGGAGCGCGCCCCGAGGTCAGTGCCCGGCGGGAGGCTCCGACACGTGCCGGTGCTCGTGGGAGGGGCGGTGCGCGTGCGGCGGGGGTGGCGGCTTCACCTCGACCTTGCCCTTGTAGCCGAGGCGGCGGAGGAACCACGTGCCGAACCGGCTGGGAGGCTTCTCCATCTCCTCCTCTTCCGCCTCGGCCTCGTGCCCGTCGGTGATCCACACACCGAACGGTCCGCCCGAGCGGTGCGGAAGTCCGCGATCAGGTGGCTTTCGTTTCCCCATTCGGCGAGATCCTACCGAGGGGCAACGGCGCTTGTCGGCCCGGCGGCACGCGCCCTATGCCGCGTGCGACTGGTTGATCCAGGTCTCGTACATCTCGGCATAGTGGCCACCGAGCGCCACGAGCTCGTCGTGCGATCCGACCTCGAGCAGCTCGCCGTCTCCCACGACGACGATGCGGTCCGCCCGCATTGCCGTCG
>DATDIE010000376.1:0-2789 GCA_036521235.1 Acidimicrobiales bacterium
AGTACATGCAGGACTTCGCCGATCGGCTCGAGGGCACCGGCGAGTTCGTCGACAGTCAGGCGCTCTCCCCGGAGGGTACGTTCGTCCGCTACGACGGCGACGGGCGGCCGCCGGTCACCGACGGCCCGTTCGCGGAGACCAAGGACCTGATCGCCGGCTGGATGGTGATCGACGTCGAGACCTACGAGCGGGCACTCGAGCTGGCCGGTGAGTTGTCTGCGGCTCCGGGTGCGGATGGGAAGCCGATCCACGAGTGGCTCGAGCTGCGCCCGTTCCTGGGCGCGCACGCGACCATCACGGAGTGACGCAGGGTGGACGAAGCCCTGCTGCGGACCCTCACCCCCACCGTCATTGGCATCCTCGTCCGTCGCGGATCCGACTTTGCGGCGGCCGAGGATGCCGTGCAGGAGGCTCTCGTCGAGGCCGTGCGCGTGTGGCCGTACGACCCACCGCGGGACCCCAAGGGCTGGCTGGTCACGGTGGCCTGGCGGAAGTTCCTCGACGCCGCCCGCGCCGACACCTCCCGACGCCACCGCGAGGTGCGCGTCGAGGGCGAGCCCGTGCCCGCGCCGGGCGAAGCGGTGGACGACACGCTCCAGCTGTACTTCCTGTGCGCACACCCGTCCATCACACCGGCTTCGGCCGTCGCGCTCACGCTGCGTGCGGTCGGCGGCCTGACGACGCGTCAGATCGCGCGGGCCTACCTCGTGCCGGAGGCGACCATGGCCCAGCGGATCAGCCGGGCCAAGCGAACCGTCTCGGGCGTCCGGTTCAACCAGCCCGGTGACGTCGCCACGGTGCTGCGGGTGCTCTACCTGGTCTTCAACGAGGGCTACTCCGGCGACGTCGACCTCGCCGGCGAGGCGATCCGGCTCACACGCCAGCTAGCGGCCAAGGCCAACGATGAGGAGGTCGCGGGCCTGCTTGCGCTCATGCTGCTACACCACGCTCGGCGCCCGGCACGGACCGGTCCCGACGGCCGGCTCGTGCCTCTGTCCGAGCAGGACCGCAGCCTGTGGAACACCCGCCTGATCGCCGAGGGCGTCGATGTGCTCCAGGCAGTGCTCACCCGTGACCGCCTGGGCGAGTTCCAGGCCCAGGCCGCCATTGCCGCGCTCCACGCGGACGCCCGGACGGCCGAGGAGACCGACTGGGTGCAGATCGTCGAGTGGTACGACGAACTGGTGCGCCTCACCGACAGCCCGGTGGCCCGCCTCAATCGGGCCGTCGCGGTGGGCGCGGCCGACGGCCCGCGGGCCGGCCTCGCAGCCCTGGGGTGGCTCGACCCCGCCCTGCCCCGCTACGCCGCCGTCGCGGCGTATCTACACGAGCGTGACGGTGACCCGGTCACGGCTGCACGGCTCTACGCCCAAGCCGCCCGATCTGCCCCCAACCTCCCCGAGCGTGCCCACCTCACGCGACAGGCCGCACGGCTCAACGTGCAACTGCGTGGTGGAGCGGCGGGCGGCGGCCATTCACCGACCGGATAGGGTCAATCTGCTCCCCGTCGTTGGATGGTGGACGGCGTCACTTGGGGCCTGGGTCGACGTTGCGTGCCGCGACCTGTTGGCCTGTGGAGCCGATCGAGGATCCGGACGGGGTCGTGGCCGACACGAGAGCCCAATTCGTCTTCTTGGGAAGCGGATTCGTCCCGACCACCATCATGCCCGAGGGACTGCAACAGTTCGCCCCTTACCAGCCCCTCACATCGGTCACTGAGACACTGCGTGGGCTGCTTATTGGAACCCGATCGGCACCCCTGCCATCGCCGCCGTCGCCTGAAGCATTGGCCTCACCCTGGCGTGTTACTTCTGGGCGATTCACCTCGACAACAACCAGCAGGCGAAATAGCGGAGTTACGCTGCCTGGTCTTTCGAGGGTCTCGTAGGTGCGGACATCCTCCGCTACACGGAACGCCGGCAACGACACACCCCGTCGTCGACGTCCCTCGAGCCAACGGGCGACTGCTCGGAATCGCCATTATCATCGGAAGCACTCGGCCGGCACGGTCGGTAGGGCCGTCGGAGAGTGGCATACGACATCGCACCGCTGCAGAGACGGAGCATCCGATGACCACGCTAATGACGATGGAGCACGCGGGTGGAGTCGGAACCCCGGTTGATGCCAACTACGGGCGGCGGTGGTGGATTCTCGGTGTACTTGGGATTGCCCAGCTCATGGTCATTCTCGACAGCACCATCGTCAACATCGCTCTGCCCACGGCTCAACACGATCTGCATTTCTCGAACGCCGACCGCCAGTGGATCGTCACCGCGTACTCCCTCGCTTTCGGCAGCTTGCTCCTCCTCGGTGGTCGTATCGGGGACATGGTGGGACGCAAGCGGGCCCTCATCATCGGACTGATGGGCTTCGCGGCGGCCTCGGCCATCGGCGGGTTCTCGGTCGACTTCACGATGCTCGTCATCGCCCGGACCGTCCAGGGCGCGTTCGGGGCTCTGCTCGCCCCTTCCGTGCTCGCCCTCTTGACCACCACCTTCACTGATCCGGCGGAGCGAGGGCAGGCTTTCGGGATCTACGGCGCCATCGCCGGGGCGGGCGGCGCGCTCGGACTCCTCCTCGGCGGCATTCTCACCTCCTACGCCTCGTGGCGATGGACCCTCTTCGTCAACCTCGTGTTCGCTGCTATTGCGATCATCGGCGCCTCGCTGTGGCTGGCAAACGACCGGGGCGCAGACCACGATCCGTTGGACCTGCCGGGCCTCTTCCTGGTAGGCGGCGGCCTGTTCTCGCTCGTCTTCGGGTTCTCGCACGCCGAGACCACGGCGTGG
>DATDIE010000377.1:0-17584 GCA_036521235.1 Acidimicrobiales bacterium
GTTGTTGAGCGAGTTGGCCTCGGACAGCTGTTCCTCGATCTGTTGGGCCTGCGGGACGCTGATGCTGCCCGAGGACGCCTGGCCGGGCTCGCGTGCCTGCACGAAGTGCACGACCAGGATCACGACGCCGGCCACGATCAGCAGGCTGGAGGCCGCGATCCCGACCTTGCGCCAGAGCGCCATGGGTGGCCGCGTCGAGGCGGTCTGGTCCTCCTCGTCGGCGCCGTCCGGCGTGCTGGACGCGGGCGACCCGGCCTCCGCCGTCTCGGCTGGACCGAGCGCGACGAGCTCCGCCTGCACCTGGACCAGGCGGGCCGAGTCCCGCGCCACGAGGAGGTCGTAGTCCTCGTCGGACAGGTCGCCCGCCTCGTGCTCGCGGCGGGCGTCGTCGAGCGAGCGGCGCAAGAAGTCCTCTTCGTCGGCGAGGTACCAGCGCTCGTCGCGTGACGAATCGCCGGCGGCCCGGACCGAGGTCGACGGGTCGGCCGTCACGACACCTTCTCGGGCGCCGCGTGCGCGTCCTGCTCGCGCAGGGCGTCGAATTGGCGGCTCCGACGCCAGAAGAAGACGCCGAGGGCGACCACGGTGCCGGCGCCGAGCACCAGGGGGATGATCCAGATCACCGGGACGCCACCCGCGTCGGGCGGCACCAGCAGGACGGTCTGTCCGTACTCGGAGACCAGCGTCTGGTCGATGTCCGACGTCGAGGCGCCGGACGCCACCATGCTCTCGATCTGATGGCGCACCGCGATGGCGGTGGTGGCGTTCGACTCGGCCACGGAGAGGTCGGTGCACGAGGGGCAGCGGACGCCGGCCTCGATGGCGGCGGCGCGCTGGGCCACCGTCGGGGGCGACGAGTCGAGGGTGCCGCTCCCGATGACCAGGGCGACGCCCAGGACCACGAGCGGGAGGAGCACCTTGACCTGCAGCGGGACGCGCATCCGACGCGCCGTGGCCACGGCCGCCGCCTCAGGCATTCGACCCCGCCTGTTGCGCACGCGCGGCCTTCAGGAAGGTATCGAGATTCTGTTGCGTGGACGGCCCCTCGAGCACGGCCGTCACCCGCCCGGCCGGGTTGACGATGAACGTCGTGGGCGGCGAGGTCACGCCGTAACTCTGCGCGATGTTCCCTCCCGGGTCGCTCACGGCCGGCCACAGGTCGCCGTTGCGCTGCAGGAACGACACCGCCGTGGACGTCGTGTCGTGGAAGACGACGCTCACCATGGCGGCGCCGTCGGCCGAGCTCTTCTGCTGGTAGTAGAAGCGCGAGAGGTCCGGTGCCTCCTGCTGGCACGGGGTGCACCAGCTGGCGAAGAAGTTGATCACCACGTAGTGACCCCGCAACGCGGAGAGCGAGACGTGCGCGCCGTTCGTCAGGTCCGTGCCGGTGAAGTCGGGCGCACGCTGTCCGAGCAGCGGGCTCTGCACCGCTGTCGCCTCCTGGGGCGTGCGGGTCGCCAGCACGATGCCGACGACGACCAGGACCGCGAGCACCCCACCCGCCACCCAGCGGATCACGTGGCGACGACGCCGGGACGCGCTCATGCGCGACGCAGCCCGCGGGCCATCAGCGCGCCCACCGGCTCGGGGGCCTCTTCGCGCTCGTCGCTCTCGCCGCGGTCGCTCGGCTCCCCCTCGCCCTCGCCGGGCGGGGCGCCGGTGACCATGGCCGAGGGCTCCGACGCCGGGTCGGTGGCCCGCCGGCGCGAACCGGGCACCAACGCGAGGGCGCCGCCGATCCCGATCAGCAGGCCGCCCGCCCAGAGCCACGCCACCAGGGGCTCGATGACGACGCCGATGGCCACCGAGCCCGCCGGCAGGTTGTTGATCGCCTGGTTGCCCGACGTGGACCCGAGGCCGCCCACGGCGTCGAACGTCAGGTAGACGTCACCGGAGAACCCCGAGTCGATGGCCGGCGTCCCGACCACCTCGAGATTGCTGCCGAAGCTGGTCGTCGCCGGGGTGAACGTGGCACCGTCGACCTTGACCAGCGCTTCCTGCGACGTCCGCGACGGCGACGTCACGGTGCGCACGCCGTCGAACTCGAACGTGTGCCCGTCGTAGGTCACGACGGTGCCGCGGTGGAGGGCGAGCTCCGCCTGGTGCCGGTACGACGTCGCTGCAATGACGCCGATCGCCAGCACCACGACGCCGAGGTGGACGATCATGCCGCCGTTGGCCCGGCCCACGAGGCCGCGCCACCAGCCGACGTGGCGGGCGTGCGCGGCGCGGACCGACAACACGAGGGCGCGGGCCGCCGTGGCCGCCGCCATGGCAGCGAGGCCGAAGCCGATGAGGGTGGCGGTCCCGCGCAGCCCCCACGCCACGCAGAGCACGACGGCGCCGACGCCGACCCACACCGGGATGTAGAGCCGTTGCCACAGGACGGCGCCGCTCATCTTGCGCCAGCCGAGCACGGGCGCCACCGCCATGAGGAACAGCAGGGTGAGACCGACCGGCACCGCGACCGTGTTGAAGAAGGGCGCACCGACCGTCACCTGTTGCTGGGTCAGCGCCTCGTAGAGCAGCGGGTACAGCGTGCCGAGCAGGACGACGAAGGCGAAGCCGACGAACAGCACGTTGTTCAGCAGGAACGCGCCCTCGCGCCCGAGCGGCGCGTCGATCCCGCCGGGCGAGCGGAGCCGGTCGCCGCGCCACGCGATCAGCCCGAACCCCACGATGACGACGGCGAAGAAGAAGCCGATGAGGATCGGCCCGAGCGACGACTCGGAGAAGGCGTGCACGGAGGTGATGACGCCCGAGCGGGTGAGGAAGGTCCCGAGGATGGTCAAGGCGAACGTGGCGATCGACAGCGAGAGGTTCCAGACACGCATCAGGCCGCGCCGCTCCTGGACGAGCACCGAGTGCAGGTACGCGGTGCCGCACAGCCACGGCAAGAGGGCGGCGTTCTCGACCGGGTCCCAGCCCCAGAACCCACCCCACCCGAGCACCTGGTACGACCACCACGCCCCGAGCACGATGCCCACCGAGAGGAAGGTGAACGCGAGCAGCGTCCAGCGCCGGCACTCGATCTGCCACCGGTCGCCCACCCGCCCCGTGGCCAGCATCCCGATGGCGAACGCGAACGGAACGGTGAAGAGGACGAACCCGGCGTAGAGGAGCGGCGGGTGGATCGCCACGAGCGGGTTGTCCTGCAGCAACGAGTTGGGGCCGAGGCCTTGCGTGACGCCCGACGCCGACACGAACGGGTTCGCCGGGCCGACCATCAGCCCGAAGAAGAAGGCCGTGACGACGTAGAGCACGAGCGTGGCCCACCGGATCACCGGGTCGAGCGCCTGGTGCCGGTAGCGCCACACGAAGATCGTCGTCACGACGGAGAGGATCAGGCCCCACAGAAGGATGGAGCCGGCCAACGCCGACCACAGGCCAGTGATGGAGTACAGCAACGGCGTGACCGTGCTGTTGTTCTCGGCCACGAACACCAGCGCGAAGTTGTGGGTGACGAGCGCGTGCTCCATGGCGCCCGCCGCCAGCAGCGCGCCGACGAGCAGCACGGGCGCGAGCAGCCGCCCGTCCCCCAGCCGCCCCACGGCTCCCGTGCCGTCGGTGGCGCCCGCACCCGCACCGGCGCGATGCGGGCGGGCCAGGCCGAACGCGATCACGGCCGCGCCCACGATGCTGGTGACGAACGCCAGCCAGACCCCGATCGTCCCGAGATGGGCGTCGACCATCAGCAGGCGGATGTGGCGGTCGTGTGGACCCGCCCCGGGTACTGCGCGGTGTACGTCGAGGAGTGCTTCACCATGATCGTGTTGGACAGGAACTGGCGCGACGTGTCCGAGCTGAAGTGGCCGACGACGACGACGGGGATGTTGGACTGGAACAGCTGCGGCGGGCTGCCGGTGTTGACGACGTCGACCATGTTGGCGCCTTGGCACATCGAGAAGTCGGCGCCGGCGGCGGTCGAGTGGATCGAGCCGGGCATCACGTTGCCCTCGAGGCGGAAGCTCGTCGTGCCGAGCTGCGCCCGATGCGAGAGCGCCTGGTTGATCGTGTCGAAATAGTCGAGCGAGCTCCCGAGGCCCTCGACGAGCAGGAACACCAGCGCCGCGACCAGCAGGACGAACACGAAGAGGAGCCGCCGCTTGGTGCGACGGCGCCGGACGGCCAACGCCGAACCCACGACGGGTCGGTCCGGCGCCTCGGACGATGCGGGCGGACGGGGCTCGGTGGAGGTGTCAGTCACGGGCGCCCGGCGGGATGGTCCCCTCGTCGGGGTCCGACTGCGTCACCGCCACCGCGCGCTCCCAGCGCCGTCGTCGGAGGAACAGTGTCAGCCCGTACAGGAAGCAGCCCCCGACGGCGGCGAGATACCCGGCGTTGACGTAGCTCATGGCGCCTGCCCCTCGTCGCCCCCGGGCCCGCTGGAACCGACGCCGACGAGCTCGGCGTCCTCGTTCCAGCGCTCGGTGAGCGAGATCTCGAGCTCCTGGTCCCCCACCGCGTCCTGCAGCACCTCGATCCGGTAACGCATGGCGAGCAGCCAGACGAAGACCAGCGTGAAGGCGACGAAGCTGAGCAGCATCGTCCAGAGCATGGAGCCGTGGACGTGGAGGTTGAACCCGGGGTCGAGGATCGTCCCACCCTGGTGCAGCGTGTTCCACCAGTCGACGGAGAAGTGGACGATCGGTACGTCGATCGCGATCAGGATCGCGGCGACGGCACAACGCCGGGCCCGGATGTGCGCGTCGGCCGGCACGCGGCGCAACGCCAGATAACCGAGCTCGAGCAGCAGGAGAAGCGCGGTCGTGGTGAGGCGGGCGTCCCAGGTCCACCACACGCCCCAGACCGGACGACCCCACAGCGACCCGGTGATCAGGGTCAGCGCAGAGAAGACGGCGCCGACCTCGACGGACGCGGCGGCCAGCCGGTCCCAGAAGAACGTGCGCGTCCGCGGCCACAGATAGAGGAGGCTGCCGAGAAGGGCGACACCGCCGGCCCAGTACAGCGCCACCGTGGCCACGGCGGGATGGATGTAGAGCAGCCGCGCCAAGTTGCCTTGCACCTCGTCCGGCGGGGTCACCCACAGTCCCAACCAGACGGTGAGCGCCGTGGTGACGACGGCCGCGATGCCGACCACCATGAGCCACCACGGGCGCCAAGGTGTCCGCACCCTGGGCGCGACGCTCCCGTTCACTTGCACACTGCTCACGCCGCCTCCTGTAGTGGCCCGTACAGCACGATGCCGACGATCAGGTAGATGGCGGCGAAGGGAATGAGGATCTTGAGCCACTGGGTGCCCGACGAGACATTGCCGCTGATGGCGGCCTGCCAGATCTTGGAGCCCGCCAGCAGCACCGGGGCGAGGACCGGCAGCACCAACAGCGGCAGGAGCGTGTCGCGCACGCGCAAGCCGGCCGACATCGCTCCGTAGAGCACGCCGGCACACGCCAGGCCGACGGTCGCCAGCAGGCTGGCGACCACCGCGAGCCAGATCACGTGGACACGGACATCGAAGAGGAACGTGACGCCGGCCCACAAGATGACCTGCAGCGCGACCAATTGCAGACCGATCGCGGCGGCCTTGCCGAGGAAGATGCCGGCCGGGTCGATGCCCGAGAGGCGCAAGCCGTCGCGGGTGCCCTCGCCCGACTCGACGGCGACGCTGCGCTGAATGGCCAGCACCGTCGAGAAGAGCAGCGCCACCCAGAAGATGCCTGGCGCGGCGTGTTGCAGCGACGTCCGGTCCGGGCCGATGGCGAAGGCGAGCAGCACCAACACGAGAATGGCGAACGGGACCACCTGCCACAGGCCGACGCGCGAGCGTGCCTCGATGCGCAGGTCCTTGCCGGCGACGAGCACGGCGTCATGCCACATGCGTCGCCCCCACGGTTCCCGACGCGTCGCTCGACCCCGGGGCCGGGACGGCGGTCAGCGTGACGCGTCGGCCGCCGGGCTCTTCACCGACGACACGACCGCCGACCATCGACACGACGCGGTCGGCCAGGGGCACGGAGAGGTGCGGCTCGTGCGACGAGAGCAGCACGGACGCGCCGGACGACGCGACCTCGCCGATCAACTCGCCCAACAGGGCGCGGGAGCCGGCATCGAGGCCGGCGTGCGGCTCGTCGAGCAGCCAGAGCGCAGGACGCCGGGCCACGAGGGCGGCGAGCGCGACGCGGCGGCGCTGGCCGGCCGAGAGGCGCCCGGCGGGCGTGGAGCGCAGGCGTCCGGTGATGCCGAGTCGTTCGAGGGCCTCGTCCGCGCTCTTCGCGGGCAGGCCGAGGGCGCGGACGGCGAAGCGGACGTTCTCCGCCGCGCTGAGCTCGTCGTAGATGGGGGCGGCGTGGCCCAGGAGCCCGACGAAGCGCCGCACGGCCGCATGGTCCGCCGTCAGGTCGACCCCCAGCACGGTCGCCTCACCCGAGGTCACCGGCAACAGGCCGGCGCAGGCCCGCAACAGGCTCGTCTTGCCGGCGCCGTTCGGGCCGACGACGACCATGACCTCTCCCTGGTCAAGGGACAGATCGACACCGGCGAGGGCTGGGAAGCGGCCGGCGAGAGCGACAGCGGCACGGAAGAGGACAACGGGGGCCATGGCCTTCCCCACAATGGTAGGGGGGGTTGGTCCCGGGGTTCCAAGCGGGCCCAGCGCCCGCGTGGCGCCTGAGCGGGGGTTGGGGGCGCGTCCCGACGCGGGCGGGATGGCTCACGGGGCCGCCCAGACCCAGGCGTAGGCGAACGGGAGGCCGCGGTGACGCTCCCAGCTGGGCTTCAGAGCGACGAGGGTCTCGAGCATCTCAGGGGCGACGAGGCCGGCGGCCCGGACGGCCGCCACGTGCTCGCCGGGGACCGGCTGAGTCCCGCGTCCCCGTCTATTGCATGTGCGCCAGCGCGTTGACCTCGTCCATCGAGGTCGCGGTCTCGCCGGCGATCTCGGCGCGGGCGAAGTTCCGCAGCGCGAGCTCGTGAGCAACCAGCAGGTCCGATGCGGCGCGCTCGGAGGGATCGAGCTCGCCGATGCGCCGGTACATGGCGCAGAACTGCGACGTGATCGGTTCGAACGTAGCCAGGAGCTCGGTCCACGGCGTCGTGGCCGCGCCGGCCAACGCCTCGGCGGTGCTGATTGAGTCGGGATCGGGCTCGGTCGACAAGCCGGCCCGCTCGAGTGCGGGAGCGATGGCCTCCTTGGTCCTGCGCTCGAGCGTGGCGAGGACTCGCATCTTGGCGGCGTGCTCCTCGTCGGTGATGTGATCCGCCATCCGGCCGAACAGCGCCTCGCCCAGCACCTCGCCCTGGTACGCCTTGACCCAGAGCTCGTCGACCGAGTCGTCGGGCGAGAAGATCTGCTGGAAGTCCGGCGCACTGTGTGCCTCGCCCGCGCTTTCGATGATGGCGTCGGTGTCGGTCATGCACTCGAGCCTAAGCCGGTGCGGCCGCGGATGCCCGGGGCCCGTTTTCGCAGCGTCGGTAGTGTGCGTCGGACCGATGGCCACCGTGCTCATGCCGATCCCGGCCTGCGACTTCGACCCCACGGAAGTGGCGGTGAGCTGGCACGTGCTCTCGGAGGCGGGCCACGACGTCGTGTTCGCGACGCCCTCGGGTCAGGTCGGCGAGGCCGACGACCTGATGGTGACGGGACGGGGGCTCGACCCGTGGGGCTTCGTCCCGGGGCTGCGGCGCCTCGTCGTCGTCGGCCGTTTCCTGCGGGCGGACGCTGCGGCCCGCGCTGCGTACGCGTCGCTGCGCCAGGACCCGGCGTTCCGCTCCCCGCTGCACTGGGCGGAGGCGCGGCGCGGGGCCTACGACGCCCTCGTGCTGCCGGGCGGCCACCGCGCCCGGGGGATGCGCGGCTATCTCGAGAGCCTCGAGGTCCAGCAGATGGCGGTTGACTCCTTCCGAGCGGGCCGGCCGGTCGGCGCCATCTGCCACGGCGTGCTGGTGGCGGCCCGGGCGACCGACCCGGCGACGGGCCAGTCCGTGCTGCACGGCCGGAAGACGACCGCGCTGACCTGGGCGCTGGAGCGCAAGGCGTGGGGCCTCGCGATGTACACGCGGTTCTGGGACGCCAACTACTACCGGACGTACACCGAAGAGCCCGGACAGCCGTTCGGTTTCATGTCCGTCCAGCAGGAGGTGACGCGCGCGTTGGCTGCGCCGTCCGACTTCGAGGACGTCATTCGCGACGCGCCGTCCTACCGGCGCAAGACGAGCGGCCGAGCCCGCGACACGATGACCGATGCCCGGCCGGCCTGGGTCGTGCGCGACGGGCGGTATGTGTCGGCGCGGTGGCCGGGGGACGTGCATACCTTCGCCCGGACGTTCTGCGAGGTGTTGGCCGACTGCCGCTGAACGGGACGGACCTTTCGGCCGCCCCTGCCGTGGCGAGCGTCTCGTTCAGCTGGTTGTGAGCCGGCCGAGCCCGATGTCGTTGAGCCAACTCGAGACGTGGTTGGAGATGACGCCGATGTTGTCGGTCAAGAGGATGACGCCGAACGCGATGAGCAGGAGACCCGCAACGAGCTCGACCACCCACAGCCAGTGACGCGCCTTGGACATGGCCGCGGTGAAGCGCCCGAAGGCGAGGCCGACGAGGACGAAGGGGACGGCGAGCCCGAGTGAGTAGGCGAAGAGGAGCACGACCCCGCCGGCCAGCGTGTTCGTCCGGCTGGCCAGGCCGAGGACGACCCCGAGGACGGGACCGACACATGGCGTCCACGCGAACGCGAACGCCATCCCCATGACGGGCGCCGCCCACTTGCCGAGGCGTGACGGGCGGACGTCGAAACGGTGTTCGCCGCTGAGGCGCGACACCAGGCCGAGCGTGCCCGAGCCTGCGTTGGACCACACCGTGGTCGGCAGCGCGCTGAGCAGCATCACCACCCCGAGGAAGATGATCACGGCGCCGCTGATGTAGGTGAGCGTCACCTTGTGCGTGGTGAGCAGCCGCCCGATGCCCGAGGCGGTGGCCCCGAGGGACACGAAGACGACGGTGAAGCCCGCGACGAAGAGGCCGATGCCGCGCAGCACCGGGCGCAGCGCCTTCGATGGCGTGGCGCCTTCGCTCCCGGCCTCGAGCTCGGCGGCGGACAGGCCCGAGACCATCGACACGTAGCCCGGGACCAAAGGAAGGACGCAGGGCGAGATGAAGGAGAGGATCCCGGCCCCGAAGGCGACGAGGACGCCAGCCGGGTTGGCCGAGATCGCGGCGGGTGCTGCAGGGACGAGGAGCGCGGCCGCCCCCTCGCTATCTCAGACTCTTGGCGACCAGGTCCATGTCGGCCTTCACCATCATCTCGACCAGATCGGGGAAGTCGACCTCGGGCCGCCAGCCCAGGACCTCGTGCGCCTTGGCCGGGTCGCCGACCAGAAGGTCGACCTCGGCGGGGCGCAAGAAGCGCTCGTCCATGACGACGTGCTCTTCCCAGTCGAGGCCGACGACCTCGAAGGCAAGGCGGCAGAGCTCGCGCACCTCGTGCGTCTCACCGGTGGAGACGACGTAGTCGTCGGGCCCGTCCTGCTGGAGCATGAGCCACATGGCGCGGACGTAGTCCGCGGCATAGCCCCAGTCCCGCTGCGCGTCGAGGTTCCCCAACGGCAGCTTCTCGTCGAGCTTGTTCGCAATGCGCGCCACGCCGTGCGTCACCTTGCGAGTGACGAACTCCAGCCCGCGCCGCGGGGACTCGTGATTGAAGAGGATGCCCGAGGAGGCGTGCAGGTCGTAGCTCTCGCGGTAGTTGATCGTGAGCCAGTGGCCGTAGACCTTGGCGACGCCGTAGGGGCTGCGCGGATAGAAGGGCGTCGACTCGCGCTGGGGGACCTCGACGACCTTGCCGAACATCTCGGACGAGCTGGCCTGGTAGAAGCGGATCCCGGGGTCGACGAGGCGGATCGCATCGAGCAGGCGGGTGACCCCGAGGGCCGTCGTCTCGCCCGTCAGCACCGGCTGGCTGAAGCTGGTCTGCACGAAGGATTGGGCCGCCAGGTTGTACACCTCGGTCGGTCGGTGGTCGCGCAGGATGTTGATGAGCGACACCTCGTCGAGCAGGTCGCCTGCGACCAGCTCGAGCTGGTCCTGGATGTGGGCGATGCGCTCGAAATTGAGCGTGCTCGAACGACGAACCATGCCGATGACGGTGTACCCCTTGGAGAGGAGGAATTCCGCCAGGTAAGAGCCGTCTTGGCCCGTGATGCCTGTGATCAGTGCCCGTTTCGCCATCAGGGGAAGGCTACCCGACGGGCGGAAGGGCCTCTCTGCAGGGAGTTTCCGCGAACACCCGTACAGTGCGCACGGTGCCGACGGCCTGCATGATCTCGTTCCGCTTGGGCGGTGGCGACGGCGTCTCCGTCGAGGCGGCGAAGTGGGCGTCGGCCCTGCGGACGCTCGGTTGGCGCGTGCGCACCGTCGCAGGGTCAGGGCCCGTCGACGTGCTGCTACCCGGATTGGCCATCGAGGCGTCCGAGCCCCCGACGCGGGCGGAGGTGGAGGACGCCTGCGCGCCCGGTGACCTGGTCGTCGTCGAGAACCTGTGCTCGCTGCCGCTCAACCCTCCGGCGGCGGCCGTGGTGGCGGGAGTGTGCGCCGGGCGGCCGGCGCTGTTCCATCACCACGACCTGCCGTGGCAGCGGCCGAAGTTCGCCCACCTGCCCCCGCCTCCCGACGACCCGGCCTGGGCACACGTGACCATCAACGAATTGAGCCGCTTGGAGCTGGCGGCACGCGGGATCACGGCGACGACGGTGTACAACGCGTTCGATTCGGACCCGACGCCGGGTGACAGGGCGCGCACGCGAGCAGCGCTCGGCCTCGGCATCGACGAGGTGGTGCTGCTCCAGCCGACGCGCGCGCTCGAGCGCAAGAACATCGGGGGGGCGCTGGAATTCTCGGCCTCGGTTGGCGCGACCTACTGGCTCCTGGGCCCGGCCGAAGACGGCTACGGGCCGGAGCTCGAGCGCCTCGTCGCGGCCGCCCGGTGCCGTGTGCTGCAGGGGCCGCCCCTGGGCGGTTGCTCGATCGCCGACGCGTACGCGGCGAGCGATGCCGTCCTGCTGCCGTCGTTCTGGGAGGGGTTCGGCAATCCCTCCGTCGAGTCGGCGACGTACCGGCGGCCCCTCGCCATCGGTCCTTACCCCGTCGCCGGCGAGCTGGCCGCGTTCGGATTCCGCTGGTTCGGGGTGACCGACCCGGCACCGCTCGCCGCGTGGCTCGAGCGCAGGGACGACGACCTGCTGGCCCACAACAAGTCGGTGGCCGCCTCGCACTTCAACCTCGCCGACCAGCCGGCCCGGCTGGCGGGCGTGCTCGAACGAGCCGGGGTCCCCGGGGTCTCCGGGAAGGGTGTGACCAGTCAGTAACGTGAACGGAATGTCGGGCGCGATCCAGGCCGCTTCACGGAGGCTGACCGCAGAACAGCGGCGCGAGCAGCTGATCCTCGTCGCCCTGGACCTCTTTGCGCACCGCGGCTACCGGGCCACGACGATGGACGACATCGCCGAGCGGGCGGGGGTGACCAAACCCCTGCTGTACCAGCATTTCTCGTCGAAGCGAGCCCTCTACCTGGAACTCGTTGACACCATCGCCCGAGACCTCCTCACGGCGGTCCGGCGCGCCGTCATGAGCGCGGACGGCCCGCGCCAACAGGTCGAGCTCGGCTTCGCGGCCTACTTCCAGCTCGTAGTCAGCAACGAGGCCGAGTTCCGCCTGCTGTACGGGCGCGACCACGCCGACGACCTCGAGCTCGGCCGGGCACTGCGAGCCGTCGAGGACGCCATCGCCGAGGCGATCGACCCCCTCATCGACGCCGGGCTCGACGACGACCACCGCCGGCTGCTGGCCTACGGGATCGTCGGCATGGCCGAGGGCGCGAGCCGCCGCTTCCTCGAGCAGCGCCCGGACACTCCGGCGGAGGCGGACGAGGAGGCACAGCGGCTGGCGCGTCGCATGGCCGACCTCGCCTGGGCCGGCCTGCGCTCCGTGCACGCCGACTGACTCGCAGATCGCGGGCTGGCGCTCGGGTCAGCTCCACAAATCCCGATCTTCAACCGATCACAAGGGCCTGTTCAGTTCTCGTCAGATGAGCAGGAAGTCGCATATGCACACAGAAGAGACGTCTGTTCAGAGCAGCTCCACCAGCTGGCGGCAGAGCCCCCACACCTGGTCGGCGCACTCGGCGTAGAAGTCCCCCTCGTGGCCGGCGGGATCCAGGACGTCCTCGTCGTCGGACACCTCGACGTCGGCCAGGTGCAGGGAGGCCACTCGTTGGCCGAGGGCCGGCGGCCCCGGCGGGAGGTCGCGGCACAGACGGCGGATCGTGGCGGTCTTGGCCGCCGCGTCGGGAAAGCGGCGCCGCACGAAGCGGACGTGGTCCGCCTCCATGACGAGGACGAGCGCGGCGCGCACGAGGTCCACGCCGTGGACCTGACGGCTCCGGTGCCGGCGGAAGTCAGCGTCGGCCAGCTCGGGAATGCGGGACAGCGCGGTGCGGGTGCGCATGCCCATCGGTTGTCCGTCGATCACATGGGTGCCCGCCGTGACGACGTGGAGCGGATCAGGGCGGCCGTCCCAGAGGGCGTCGAGCATGAAGCCGGCCATCACCGAGCGCGCCGCGTTGCCGGTGCAGAGCACCAGGAGATCGGTCATCCGGCGGCGAGCAGGAGTGCGGGGGCGTCCTCGTCGAGCGCGTGCTGCGCGTGGCGCATCGTGCTGGTGAGGAACATGAGGTCGCCCCGCTCGGTGCGCTCGACGATCATGGACGCCACGATCGCCATGAGGACGCCGGCAAAGCTCTCGGCGCGGACGTCGGCGCGCAGCTGATCGAGCGTGTAGTCGCGCACGCCGAGCCGGCAGAGCGTGTCGTGGTAGTGGGCCAGCAGGTCGTCCTGGTGGGCGCGGCGGTCCTCCGTGGTGAGACAGCCGCCGATGAAGTACGCCACGTCGAACGCCGCGCCGGTCCACACCGCCGTCTGCCAATCGACGACGACCGGGTGTGGGTCGCCGGGCTGGAAGAGGAAGTTGTCGAGGCGGAAGTCCCCGTGCGTCGCCGTCCGTGGGCCGTCCCCGCGCAGGTGCACGTAGGCGGGGATGTGCTCGGCGAATACGCGGCACACCTCTTGGTACTCCTCGCTGAGGTCGTCGGCGTAGCGCTCGAGGAAGCCGGGCAGGAGCGTCGACACCATGGTGGCGAGGAAGTCGGCCGATTCGGTCGTGTTGCGGTTGAGCCATTCCAAGCCGGCGAGCTCGGGCGACTCCCAGCAGGGCGCGTGCAGACCGGCCATCCCCTCGAGCACGGCCGCCGCCACGTCGGGCGCGCAGGCCGCGATCTGGTCGCCCTGGCGCCCGCCCGCGATGTCCTCCATGAGGAGCGTGAACCACCCCGTCTCGGGCTCGATCTCCGCCGCGTAGACGGCCGGCAACCGGGTGGCGACGCGGGCGGCGATCTCGTTGTAGAAGCGCACTTCTATCTCGTAGGCCCGCAGCGCGAGCCCGGTGGCACGGCTCTGCTCGTTGGCCGACGCGAACTTGCCGACGACGCTCGCCGGACCAGCGCCCGGTCGGTCGTAGGCGAGGCTGAAGCGCGTCGTGTCGGCCATCTGGCCGGTCCCGATCGGTGACGTCTCGAACGACGTGAGGTGCGCGCCCTCGGCCAGCAGGCCGTTGCCCGCCAGCACCTCGTTCAGCCACTCTGGCGTGGCGTCGGTCGCGTGACGCAGCAGCGGGTGGGGACGCACGGCGGCCGACACTATTGGACCTGGCCGCAGGGGACGGATCGGAGGCGGGCTAGTTGAGCCGGACGTCGGCGATGGTGTCGTAGCCGCAGACCGACCACACCCGGCGGAACTTCGGCGAGGTGCCCTGGAGCCGGAGGCCCTCGGGATGGGCGTGCGCGCTGTCGAGCAAGGCCCACATGCCGGCCGCGTCGATGAAGTCGAGGCCTTCCACGTCGACGACCGGCTCGGGCAGGTCCGGAAGGGCCTCGCTCAGCCAGCGACCGAGGCGTGCCGCGCCCGACGCGTCGACCTCGCCCGAGAGGGCCAGGCCGCCGGACCCGGCGTGCAGCCGGAAGGGCGGCTCGTCCGTCTCCGCGCCGGTGTGCAGCGAGTGCACCGCGTGGAGGTCGCTCAGCATCTCGGGGCGCGCCTGTCGCACGTCGCACGCGCACACCACGATGCTCGGCAACCGGGAGATGAGGAGGTCGGCCCTGACTTCGTACCCGCACCACTGGTCGCACACGGTGCCCGAGCCGAGCAGCGGCACGATCTCCGAGCACACGCGTAGGCCGGCGAACCCGTCGCGCAGCGCCTGACCCACCAGCAACGCGTGGCCGGCCAGGCGCACGTCGGGCTGCAGGGTGCCCTCGAACAGATAGGCACCGTCGACGTCGTCCACGCTGAGCGCACCGCGGCCGACGAGGGCGTCGACGTCTATGCCGGCGCAGGCGAGCCCGGCGAGCGTGGCGTCCAACTGCTCGGGGGGCGCGAAGTACATGAGCCGCTCGTTGGCCGCCAGCCCCGCGTCGAAGAACTCGAGAAGGAACGCACGATGCTCCGCGTCCGACCCGTACGACCAGCAGACGTGGCTGCTCCGACCCATCTCGCCCGGCCGGAGGCTCCCATTAACCCCCACGGGTTGCAGGATACCGACCGCGGCGACCCAGGTCCGAACGGGCCGTGAAGTCCGGGGTCAGGCCGCGGCCTCCGCCAGCGTCCGCATGATGTCCCCGACGTGGCGGTGGTACAGCAGGTGACCTTCCCCGGGGTACTCGTGGAGCTCGGCCCGGGGGATCCGCTGGGCCATGAAGCGGGCGTGGGCCGGCGGGACGTTCTGGTCCGCGTCGCCGTGCCAGAGGTGGACGGGCATCGAGATGTCCTGGATTCGGAAGCCCCAGGGCCGGGCGAAGAGCGTGAAGTCCTGGGCGCCGGCGCGGGCCGCCGTCCCCGGCGCCAGGCGCGCCTCCAGTGCCATGAGCTCGACGACGTGAGGCTCGGCGAGCACGGTGGCGTCGGCTTCGGGCATGCGCTGGCGCGCGACCTCGAGCATCTTCTCGGGCCAGCGGCGGACGGCGAAGTCCTGTGCGGCGAAGAGGGGCAGCAGCGCGAAGGGCGCCCGGGTCGCCACCGTCGTGATGCCCCGGTTCACGCCGACCATCGCCCCCGCCAAGTCGGGCTCGCTCAGCGGCCCCACGGAGCTGATCAGGCCGGCGACCGCCACCCGCTCGGGGAGGAAGGCGGCGCAGGCGGCCGCGTGCGGTCCCCCGCCCGAGAGCCCGGCCACGCCGAACCGCTCGAGCTTGAGGTGGTCCGCCAAGGCCGCCACGTCCGCCGCCCAGTCCGCCAGCCCGCGGCCGGGGTGGAACGAGCTGTGGCCGTACCCCGGGCGGTCCGGCGCGATGCAGCGGACGGCGGCGGCGGAAAAGGCCTTGGGGTCGAAGGAAACCTGGAGACGCGAACCGGGAGTGCCGTGGAACGTGAAGACCGGGAAGCCTCTCGGCTTCCCGGACTCCAGCCAGGCCAGCTCACGGCCGTCCGGCAACTCCATGACCCGGGTGTCGGGCATGACCGACCGTACAACCCGGGCGCCGACGCCCAGTGGATCAGGCGCTCAGCGCCGCCTCGGCGAGACGATCCTCGGCGTCGCCATCGTGGGCCGCCAACACGGCCAGCTCGGTGTCGAGGTCCTCCTCGGGTGCCTCTGAGCGCACGCCGCGGCCGATGCCGAAGACGATCGTGGCGAGGCCGCCGAGAGCGAAGATCCCGGACACCACGAAGACGTCGCGCAGTGCGTGCACCGCGGCAGGAGAGGTTGCGCCGGGGATGAGCTGCGCGTGCCCGGCCATGGAGTTGAACACCGTGACCAGCACGGCGAGCCCGATGGCTGCTCCCAGCTGCTGGGAGACGTTCACCAGGCCGGACGCGGCGCCCGCGATGTCCGGCTGCACGTCGGCCAGCGACGCCGAGGTGAGCGGGACCAAGGCCATGCCGAACCCGGCGCCGATCAGCACCAGGCACACCAGGATCTGTGCGTACGACGTGTGGGCGCCCACCTGCGTGGCCAACGCCAGTCCCACGATCGCGATGCTCGACCCCACGACCATCACGACCTTGTCGGGCAGTCGCCGCAGGAGCACCCGGCTCGTCAACTGCGAAGCGAGGAACACGGAGGCCGGCATCGGGACGAACGCCAGCCCGGCGCGCAGCGGGCTGTACCCCTGGACGTCCTGGAGGAACTGGGCCATGAAGAAGAAGAGGCCGTAGAACCCGGCGTACAGGAGGCCCCGCGAGGCGTTGGCCGAGTTGCGGGTCGCGTGCGACAGCAGCCGCAGCGGCATGATCGGCTCAGAGGCCCGGCTCTCGAAGTGCAAGAAGGCGGCGAACAGGACGACGCCGCCGATCAGGGTGACCAGGGTGAGCGGGCTCGACCACCCGTCCGACCCCGCCTCCACGAGACCCAGCACCACGCCGCTGACGCCGACCGTGCACAGGATCGCGCCGACCAGGTCGAAGTGGCCGTTCCGGCGCTCCGTCTCCACCAGCACGCTGCGACCGATGAGCCAGACCGCGATGCCGATCGGCACGTTGACGAACATGACCCAGCGCCACGAGACCAGCTGCGTGAGGAGCCCGCCCAGCACCAGGCCGGTCGCTCCGCCGGCCGCCGAGACCGTCGTGTAGAGGCCAATGGCGCGGACGCGCGCCGGGCCCTCGGGGAAGGCGGTGGTGAGGAGCGAAAGCGCACACGGCGCAGCCAGTGCGGCGCCGAGACCCTGGATGGCGCGGGCTGCCAGCAGCATCCACCCGCTCACGGCGAGTCCGCCCACCAGCGAGCTGAGCGTGAAGACGGCGATACCGAGGAGGAAGACCCGGCGCCGGCCGAAGAGGTCGCCGGCCCGGGCGCCGAGGAGGAGGAACCCGCCGAAGGTCAAGATATATGCATTGATCACCCACGACAGGGCGCTCGACGAGAAGCCCAGGTCTTCTTGGATGTGCGGCAGGGCGACGTTCACGATGGTGGCGTCGAGCACGACCATCAGCTGGGCGGTCAGGATCACCGCCAGGAGGACGGAGGGGTGACGCAGCCAGCGCGCAACGCCAGGACCTGGGAGAACAGATCCCACCGCCACGTCGCCGCCGGCTCGGGGACGCGTCGGGCTAAGGGGTGATTGGGGCATTGACTACGACCTTTCCGCTGGTATTCTTGGAAGCGGAAGCTTCTTCCGTTTAGTATACGGAGGGTGCCTCCGCTTAGCAAGCCCTCGTCGGAGAAAATGTGATGGCGACGCAGAGAGACAGTGCAGATCTGGTGACCGGGCCAGAGGCGGACGTCGTGGGGGAGCGGCCGATGCGGGCCGACGCCCGGCGCAACCGCGAGCTCCTGATCGACGCGGCACGCGAGGTCTTCTCCGCCCAGGGCGCAGCCGCCTCGATGGAGGCGATCGCCAAAGCGGCCGGCGTCGGGGTGGGGACGCTGTACCGCCACTTCCCGAACCGGCTCGATCTGGTGGAGGCCGTGTACCAGACCGACGTGGCGGAGCTGTGGGAGACAGCACAGCGCGTGTCGGCCGACCTCGAACCGTGGCCCGCGGTGGAGGCGTTCTTCGAAGCCTTCCTACGCTACGCGCGGACGAAG
>DATDIE010000378.1:0-9266 GCA_036521235.1 Acidimicrobiales bacterium
ACAACGCGGCCGGCATGTCGGCGCTGGGTGACGCGCTCACCGAGGAGTTCGCGGTCGACGGCGAGTCGGTCGCCGTCGTCGGCATGCTGACCGGACGCGACCCTTCGGCCATGCTGGCGCCGCTCGCCGCCGCGGGGGTGCGCACCGTCGTGGCGTGCGAGCCGGAGTCGCCGCGCGCGATGCGCGTCGGCGCGGTGGCCGAAGCCGGACGCGCGCTCGGACTGGCGGTGTACGAGGAGCCCGACGTGCGCGACGCGGTGCGCGTGGCGCGGGGGATGGTGGACGCCGACGGCCTCGTCGTCGTCGCCGGCTCGCTCTACGTGGTCGGCGCGGCCCGCGCCGACGTGCTGGCCTCGAGCGTGCCGTGGGAGGACGCCGGGCGCTGAGCGGCCTCGGCGCGGCGGGCGCCCACCGGGAGCGGCGCTGCTTCCTACGGTACGGGGTGTGTAGTGTTCCCTCCTCGTGGACCGCACCCTTGTCATCGTGAAGCCCGACGGCGTCGAGCGCGGCCTGGCCGGCGAGATCGTCTCCCGACTCGAGGCCAAGTTGCTCCGGCTGGTCGCCGCCGAGCTCCGCACGATCACGAAGGACGTGGCGGAGACCCATTACGCCGAGCACGCCGAGCGGCCGTTCTTCGCCGACCTGTGCGCGTTCATCACACGCTCGCCCGCGCTCATCATGGTGGTGGAGGGCCCCAAGGACACCTACGCCGTCGTGCGCCTGATGATGGGGACCACCAATCCGGCCGAGGCGGCACCCGGCACCATCCGGGGCGACTTGGGCATCGAGACGACCGAGAACCTCGTGCACGGATCCGATTCCCACGAGTCCGCGGCGCGGGAGATCGCACTGTTCTTCCCCGGCCTGGCGAACTGAGCCCCGCGGCGGCAGCCGCCGTTGGGACTGCCGTAGATGCCCAGTTCAGAACGCAGTTCTGCCGTGTCCGCCTTGTGAACGATCGCGGCGTCCCATAGCCTGTGGGCGCACCAAAGGGCGCCGGTCCCCCCCGGCACCCCCCACATTCCCTCCGGGAGAGTTCCAGTTATGGCAGAAAATCGCCTTTCCTTGCTTGGTCGTGACATGGCCGTCGACCTCGGGACCGCCAACACGCTGGTCTACGTCCGCGGCCGTGGGATCGTCCTCAACGAGCCCTCCGTCGTCGCCGTCGACATCAAGGACGGGCGCCCGCTGGCCGTGGGGGCGGAGGCCAAGCGGATGATCGGCCGCACGCCGTCGAACATCCAGGCCATCAGGCCGCTCAAGGATGGCGTGATCGCTGACTTCGAGATCTGCGAGAAGATGCTGCGCTACTTCATCCACCGGGTCCACCAGCGCCGGTTCGCCAAGCCGCGCATGGTCATCTGCGTGCCGTCGGGCATCACTGGCGTCGAGCGCCGGGCCGTGATGGAGGCGGCGGAGTACGCCGGCGCGCGCCGCGCCTACATCATCGAAGAGCCGATGGCCGCCGCCATCGGTGCCGGGCTGCCGGTGCACGAGCCGACGGGCAACATGGTCGTCGACATCGGCGGCGGCACGACCGAGGTCGCTGTGATCTCGCTCGGTGGCATCGTCACGAGCCAGTCGGTGCGCATCGGCGGCGACGAGCTCGACGACGCCATCGTGTCCTTCGTCAAGAAGGAGTTCAGCCTCCCCCTCGGTGAGCGCACGGCGGAAGAGATCAAGATCACGCTCGGCTCCGCCTACCCCTTGGAGCAGGAGCTGCACGCCGAGATCCGCGGCCGTGACCTCGTGAGCGGCTTGCCCAAGACGATCGTCGTGTCCACCGAGGAGATCCGCCGGTCGATCGAGGAGCCGGTGTCGGCGATCATCGACGCCGTCAAGGTGACCCTGGACCGGACGCCCCCTGAACTGGCGGCGGACATCATGGAGCAGGGGATCGTGCTCACCGGCGGCGGCGCCCTGCTGCACGGGCTCGAGTCGCGCCTCCAGCACGAGACCGGGATGCCCATCGTGGTGGCGCGGGACCCGCTGAACTGCGTCGCCGTGGGCAGCGGCCAGTGCCTGGAAGAGTTCGAAGCGCTGAAGCGGGTGCTGATCACCACCTCCACGCGCTGACGTATCGGTTTTCTCCTGGGTGGCCCGGTCACGGCGGTCGCGCCGCACGCTGACGGTCGTCGTCCTCGTCGTCCTTTCGCTCTCGCTGATCTCGCTCGACCTCAACGGGCGCACGCACAGCCTCACGTCGGGCATCAAGTCGGTGGCGAACGACATCTACTCGCCGCTGCGTCAGGGCGTGGTCGACATCATCAGCCCCATCGGCAACTTCTTCGCCGGTGCCTTCAACTACGGCGCCGTGCAGGCGGAGAACGAGCAACTGCAGAAGGCCATCGGCCAGTTGCGCGCGACGCAAGCCGAGAAGGGCTTCCAGCAGAACCAGCTGCGTGAGCTGACGCAGCTCGAGAACCTGCCCTACCTCAACTCACTCCCCACCGTCACCGCACAGACGCAGGACGAGTACTCGTCCAACTTCACCGCCACCATCACCCTCGACAAGGGACGCGCCGACGGGGTCGATGTCGGCTACCCGGTCGTGGGCGCAGGGGGCCTGGTGGGCCACGTCATCCAGTCGTTCCACCACAGCAGCGTCGTGCAACTCATCACCGACGGGCAATCGAAGGTCGGCGTCGTGTTCGGCCCGAGCAACCTCTCCACCGCCATCGTCGACGGCCAGGGCCCGGGGAACGACCCCACGGCCGACCTCGTGCCGCCGCACACGCCAGTGCACAAGGGCGAGGTCATGTCCACGAGCGGCCTCCAGGCCGCCGAGTTCCCGCCCGGCATCCCCGTCGCCACGGTGGCCTCCTTCCACACCGCGGCCGGCGCCAGCCAGGAGTCCATCACCGTCGAGCCGACGGCCAACCTCAACCAACTGGCCTACGTCGACGTCGTCCAGTGGGCGCCCCCGACGTGACCGCCCGCTCGATCCTGCGCGTGGCGCTGGTCATCTTCATCGTGCTGATGGCGCAACAGACGGTGATGATCGCGCTGCGCGTCGGCGGCGCCCACCCGGACCTGCTCTGGCTGCTGCCGATTACCGCCGCCCTGCTCGACGGCCCCGAGACGGGCGCCATCGTCGGGTTCTGGGCCGGGATCGCCTTCGACCTCGTGCTCCCGACGCCCTTCGGCCTCTCCGCCCTGGTCGGGACGATCCTCGGGTACTCGGTGGGCGCGCTCACGACGGCCGTCGACCCTCGGGCGGCCTGGCTCAAGCCGGTGGCCGCGCTCGCGGGCAGCGTCGCAGCGGACATGCTGTTCGCCGTGCTCGGCGCCATCCTCGGCCAGGAACAGATGGTCCAGATCAATTTCGTCGCCCTCTTCCTCGTGGTGGGCCTCTCGAGCGTCGTCCTCGTGCTGCCCGTCAGCCGGCTCATGCGGTGGGCGCTGGCCGGCGAGAACCACCGCCGCTCGCTCGTCTCCGCGCAGGCCGACGCCCGCCTCTGGTGAAGCGCACCCTCCGCCACCCGATCCGCGGCGACCGGCTGCACCTCAAGCCCGTCACGCGGGCCCGACGCAGCCGCTCGTGGCGCGGCAACGCGCCCCCGCTGCGCATGCGGCCGCGCAAGAGCGTCAACGTCGCGTCGCTCGTCGGCTCGCCCGAGGAAGAGGAGTCGCGGCCGAACCTGCGGCTCCGGATCATCGCCGTCGTCGTGGTCGTCCTGTTCGGCGTGCTCGTGCTGCGGCTGTGGACACTCCAAGTGGTGGAGGGAAAGTCCTACGCCGCCGCGGTGACGCGCAACCAGGTGCGCGTCGTCAGCATCCCCGCGCCGCGCGGCGAGATCGTCGACCGCAACGGCACCGTCATGGTCTCGAACAACTCCCAGCAGGAGATTCTGCTGTCGCGCGCCGAGGCGGCGCAGAACCCGGGCATCATCGGGCAGGTCGCGGCGCTCGTCGGCGAGACGCCGAAGCAGGTGCAGGCGTCGGTGAACAACGTCCAGTACAGCCCGTACGAGCCGGTGCCGGTCGCGGTGGGCGTGTCGACGTCGACGATCCAATACCTCCAGACGCACCAGTCCGACTACCCCGGGGTGACCGTCCAGACGGTGACGCAGCGGACGTACCCCCAGGGCGGGACGACCGGGACGCAGATCCTCGGCTACGTGGGCTCCATCCCCTCGAGTTTCCTCGCGGCGCACCCCAACCAGGGGTACACGCAGGGGAGCCAGGTCGGGCTCAGCGGGATCGAGTACCAGTACGAGCCGTACCTGCGCGGCGTCGACGGCCGCCAGGCCCTGAGCGTCGACGCCAGCGGGACCGTCGTGGGGACCCTCAGCACGACGGCGCCCCAGATCGGCGAGACCGTCGTGCTCAACATCGACTCCGGCCTCCAAGCGGCCGTCCAGCAGGACCTCCAGCAGCAGATCCTGTCCGACCGCCAGACGTTCGACGGCGTCGACGGCCGGTATCCGTCGGCGCCCAACGGCGCCGTCATCGTGATGGACCCGCAGAACGGGCAGATCCTCGCGCTGGCCTCGTACCCGAGCTACGACCTCAACGAATGGGTCGGGGGGATCTCGACGGCGAACTACAACGCGCTCCAGGCCAGCACCGCCGAGAACAACTACGCCATCGAGGGCCTCTACACGCCGGGATCGACGTTCAAGATCGTCACCGCCACGGCGGCGCTGCAGGACGGCATCTGGAACACGGGGCAGTACTACGACGACACCGGCACCTTCAAGATCGCCGGCTGCCCGGCCCCGGGTGTGGTCAACGACACAGGCTGCCTCCTGCACGACGACCCCGGTGACAGCGGCGGGTCCTACAACATCACGGGCGCGCTCACGGTGTCGAGCGACTCGTTCTTCTACAACTTGGGTGAGCTCTTCTGGCAGGACCGCGGCACCTACGGCGACACGCCGATCCAGAACGAGGCCACCGACTACGGCGAGGGCACGATCACCGGCATCGACCTGCCGGGGGAGGCGCAGGGCCGGGTCGACAGCCAGGCCACGCGGCTCAAGCTGCACGCCGCGGCGCCGCAGGCGTTCCCGAACACGTCGTGGTACACCGGCGACAACATCGAGATGGCGTTCGGCCAGGGCGCGACCGTCCTCACCCCGATCGAGCAGGCGGTCACGTACTCGACGTTCGCCAACTGGAACGCCACCACCGGCCAGGGCACGCGCTACGCGCCCGAGGTGGCGTCGCAGGTCGTCAACGCCGAGACCGGCAAGGTGGTCTCGGCGATCGGCCCCAAGGTCACCGGGCACGTGGCGATCTCTCCCACGAACTACCAGGCGATGCTGCAGGGCTTCGAGGGCGTGGTCTCCAATCGCACCGGCACCGGCTACAACGCGTTCTTGGGCTTCCCGACGAACTGGAACCTGGCGGGCAAGACGGGCACCGCGTCCAACCAGGCCGGCCAGGAGCCGAACAGCTGGTTCGTCGCCTTCGGCCCGAACCCCAACCCGCAGTACCTCGTGCTGGCGGTCATCGACCAGGGCGGCTACGGCGCCGACGCCGCGGCCCCGCTCGTGCGCAACGTCTTCAACTACATCTACGCCAACCAGGACCAGGTCGCCGGCGCGGTGAAGACCCCGACGCCGTCGAACCCGGCGAGCCAGAGCGCCCCGGCCTCCAACGTCCCCCTCGGGACGCCGACGACCACCACGACGACGACCACGCCGAAGCCGGGCACGACCGGGACGACGACCCCGGCCAGCCCGACCACGACCAAGCCGAGCGGCGGTTGAGCGTCCCGTAGGGTTGGGCCGATGGAGAGCCTCTGGCCGCAGATCGAGCGCCTCCTGCTCAGGGTCGCCAAGCCGGCGCGCTACATCGGCGGTGAGCAGGGCGCCCAGGCGCCCGAGCACGGTCCCGACAAGGTGGCCTGGCTGCTGCTCTACCCCGACACGTACGAGATCGGCCTGCCCAACCAGGGGCTGCAGATCCTCTACGAGATCCTGAACGAGCGGCCCGACGCGGTGGCGGAGCGGGCCTACGCGCCGTGGGTGGACATGGAGGCCGCCATGCGCACGGCGGGCATCCCGCTCTTCAGCGTGGAGCAGCACCTGGGGGCCGAGGCCTTCGACGTCCTCGCCTTCAACCTCTCGGCCGAGCTCGTGTACACGAACGTGGTCAACCTGATCGACCTGGCCGGCCTGCCGCTGCACGCCGCCGAGCGCGGGCCCGACGACGCCCTGGTGGTGGCGGGCGGGCACTGCGCCTTCAATCCCGAGCCGCTGGCCGACTTCGTCGACGCGTTCGTGCTGGGCGACGGCGAGGAGGTCGTCGGCGAGATGACGGCCGCCATCGTCGCTTGGCGCGACGGTGCGCGCGCTGGTGCCCGGGGGCGGGACGAGCTGTGGCGGGCGCTGGCCGAGATCGAGGGCGTCTACGTGCCGGCGCTCTACGAGCCCGAGTACGCCGACGGCCGTCTGGTCGCCACGCGGCCCCGCGACGAGCGCGTCCCCCGGGAGGTGACCAAGCGGACGGTGCAGGACCTGGCGGAGTGGCCGTACCCGCGGCGCCCGCTCGTCCCCTTGACCGAGGTCGTGCACGACCGGCTCAACGTCGAGGTCTTCCGCGGCTGCACGCGCGGCTGCCGCTTCTGCCCGGCGGGGATGATCCCGCGCCCGGTGCGCGAGCGGCCGGCGGCGCAGGTACGCGACATGGTCCGCCGGGGGCTCGAGTGGAGCGGGCACGACGAGGTGGCGCTGACGTCGCTCTCGAGCGCCGACTTCTCGGGGATCGAGGACACCGTGCGCGACATCGTCAACGACCCGGACCACGACGGACGTGTCTCGGTCAGCCTGCCATCGCTCCGGGTGGACGCGTTCACGGTGGGGACGGCGGCCGAGATCCAGAAGGTGCGCCGCACCGGCCTCACGTTCGCGCCCGAGGGCGGCACGTGGCGCATGCGCACGGTGATCAACAAGCTGATCACCGAGGAGGACCTCTACGGCGCGGTCGACGCCGCGTTCAGCCAGGGGTGGCGGCGCGTCAAGCTCTACTTCCTCATCGGCCTGCCGACCGAGCGCGACGAGGACGTCCTGGGCATCGCGGAGCTGGGGGCGCGCTGCGCCGAGATCGGCCGGCGCTACCAGAAGTCCGTCACCGTGGTCGCGTCGGTGGGGGGATTCGTCCCCAAGGCCCACACACCGTTCCAGTGGTTCGGCATGGACACGACGGCGGAGCTCGAGCGCAAGGTGGCGCTGCTGCGCGCCGAGGCGAAACGCGCCCGGGGGCTCACCATCCGGTGGCACGAGCCCGCCGCCACGGTGGCCGAGGGCCTGGCCAGCCGCGGCGACCGCAGGATGGGCGCGGTGATCGAGCGCGTGTGGCGCGCCGGCGGGACGTTCCAGGAGTGGTCCGAGCGCTTCGATCTCTCGCTGTGGGAGGACGCGCTCGCGGCGGAGGGGCTGAGCTTCGACGAGGTGTGCCACCGTGACCGCGACGAGCACGAGGCGCTGCCGTGGGACCACATCTCGGCCGGGCTGCACCGCGATTTCTTGTGGGGGGACTGGCAGGACGCGCTGGCGAGCGTGGCGGTCGAGGACTGCCGCTGGACGCCCTGCTACGACTGCGGTGCCTGCACGGGGGGCGGCCTCGAGCACGTCGTGGCGTCGGCCGTCCCGCCGGCCGGGGGGAGCCAAGGGACGGGCCAGGACCTGGCCGAGGGGCACCGCATCCCGGTCCAGCTCGTCACGCGTGCTTCCTGAGGGACGGCGCCGGCTGCGCCTCCGCTTCTCCAAGGAGGGCAAGATCCGCTTCACCAGCCACCGCGACGTGGCGAGGATGTGGGAACGGGCGCTAAGGCGCAGCGGCCTGCCCGTGGCGTACTCGGAGGGCTTCGTGCCCCACCCGCTCGTCAGCTTCGGGCTCGCCCTGCCCACGGGGTGCGAGTCGCACGGCGAGTACCTCGACCTGCGCCTCGAGCCGGCGGCGCCGGGCGAGGCACCCGTGGACGCCCTCCCCGGGGTCCTCAGCGCCCTGCTGCCCGAGGGCATCGAGGTCCAGGTGGCGGCGATCGTCGACGATACGGAGGGTTCGCTCCAGCAGGAGGTAGGATCGTGCGATTGGGAGTTGGAGGTACTTGGCGTGCCTGGTGAGGAATTGGCGGAGCGGGTGGACACGATGCTCGCTTCTCCGTCCCTGACCATCCGGCGCGAGCGGAAGGGCCGTCCGAGTGAGGACGACATCCGCCCGGCCATCCTGGCGCTGTCGACCACCAGCCCCCTTGGTCGCCTCCGGGCAGAACTGGCCACGCACCCACGTGGCGTCCGGCCGGGCGACCTCGTGATGGCCCTGGGCACCGACGCGGTGCCCGGCCGGGCCTGGCGAACGCATCAATGGATCGAGCGCGACGGCGCACGGTTCGAGCCGCTCGCGCTGAGCGGACCCGAGACCGGTGCCGCTGCGACACAGAACGCAAGGAGGGGCCTCCCTCATGTCCGAGACCGAATTCAGCCAGACCCCGGAGGGACACCCTCCGGACGGTCGACCAGCGGAGGGTGCGGAGAGCACTAGCCCGCCCGCCCCGCCGCGGGCCGCCCAGCCCCCCAAGCCCAAGATCGGCGACACCCGCCCGGCGCCGTCGACGCCACCGCCCCCGCGGCCGGCGGCGAAGGCCGCCGCGCCGGTCGTCCCGTTAGTCCGGCCGGGCGGCACCGAGCGCAAGGAGGGCCGCCCCGACGTGGCGGGGGCCGCCGGGACCGCCCCCGAGCGGGCCGAGCGGGCCGATGACGCAGAGGCCGGAGAGGGCGGCGAACGACGGGCGCGCAGCCGGCGGCGTTCGGGCCGCGAGAAGCGCTCGCGGCAGGTCGGCCGGTACCTGGTGTGCGTGCACGTCCAGCCGCACATGACCCAGATCGCCATGCTCGAGGGCCGCTCGCTCGTCGAGCACTACGTGGCCCGGGCGTCCGACGACACCAACCAGATCGACGGCAACGTCTACCGGGGCCGGGTCCAGAACGTCCTGCCCGGCATGGAGGCCGCCTTCGTCGACATCGGGATCCCCAAGAACGCCGTGCTGTACCGGGGCGACGTGCGCTACGACAAGGACGACATCGAGGGCGGGGCGTCGAACCAGCCGCGCATCGAGGACGTGCTGAAGGCGGGGCAGACGATCCTGTGCCAGGTGACCAAGAACCCGATCGGGGCCAAGGGCGCCCGCCTGACCCAGGAGGTCTCGCTGCCCGGTCGCTTCGCCGTCCTGGTGCCCAACTCGAGCGCCTTCGGGATCTCCACGCGCCTCGGGGACAACGAGCGGCGCCGGCTGCGCCGGATCATCGACGAGGTGA
>DATDIE010000379.1:0-6057 GCA_036521235.1 Acidimicrobiales bacterium
GAGCTCTGGGTCAAGATCATCGACATCGACCTGCAGCGCCGGCGCATCAGCCTGTCGATCAAGCAGGCGGCCGAGGGCGGCGAGGTCTCCGAGGAGTACCGCGAGGCGTTCGGCGAGCACGCCTACGACGAAGAGGGCAACTACATCGGCTTCGACTACGCCGAGGGCGACTTCACCCCCGAGACCGAGGCGCAGGCGGCGTGGGCCGACTTCGCCACCGAGGTCGGGACGCAGGTGCACCAGCCCGAGGACGGGGCGGAGGGTGAGGCCCCCGCCGAGGGTAACGAAGCTGCGGCGCCTGAGGCGGCCGCGCCTGCTGCGCCGGAATCGGCGGAGGCGGCCGCACCGGCCGCACCGGCCGCGCCGGAGCCGGCAGAGACTGCGGAGGCGGCTCCGGCCGAATAGCCGTCGGCGCGCCGGCTCAGACCGGCGGGTCGCCGAGCGACGGCGGGGTGCTGACCTCGAGCGCGGCGCGGTCCCAGTCGGCCAGGTCGGCGGCGGCCTCGTACGTCGACTGGAAGAACGACAACAACGTGGCGTCGGGGTCGTCCGCCTCGCGCACCGCCGTATAGGGGAGCAGGAACTCGCCGAGGTCGGCGTTCCACGACGCCGCGGCCGGTTCCACCCGGCGGTCCCCGAAGCCGAACGGCGTCGGGTAGGCGTAGGAGTAGAACGTCCCTTCCTCGGAGCCCCCGGGCCAGTAGCCGCAGCTGCTGACCTCGTGGCTGTAGGCCATCTGCTGGATCCAGTCGGCGCAGTGGGGCACGCCGCCGGGATGGCGCGGTGCGGTCCGCCCCGAGAACCGGGTGACCGCCAGGTCCGGACCGCCCCAGAAGAAGTGGACCGGGCTGACCTTGCCCTGGAACCGCGCCCGGAAGGCGTACATGACCCGAGTCATCTGGACGAGCGCCAGCCACAGTTGGTGGAGGACGTCGGGGTCGTACGGGCGCGGCGCCGTGTCCTGCGGGAAGGGCACGTCGTCGTCCATCTCCTGGGCTTGCGGGTAGATGCGGACGGGGGTGCCGACGCCCTCGAGCGCGTCCATCGTGGCGGCGTAGAAGTCGGCGATCGACCCCGGCGCCAGCGGGACGCTCCTCGTCTTGCCCTCGGTCGTGCGGACGTCGAGGCGGTGCTCGATGAGGTCGAACTCCATCTCGAGGCCGACACCGCCGGCGGGCATCAGCGACGTCGTGAGGCCACGCGCCGAGACGTACAGCACGATCTGCCACCAGTGGTTCACCATGGGCTCGAGCTCGAGGCGGACCTTGCCGACGATCTGGGTCCACAGGTGGAAGGCGTCCAGAGTCTCTTGGGACTCGGACAGCGAGAGCACGGGCCAGTTCGAGGCGGCCATGCGCCGAGGGTCCCGGCGCCGGCGGGTGGGTGCGCTGTCCGTATGCTGGCGCCAACCACGAGTGGGAGAGCGAAATGGACGATGCCAGGGCACGACAACTCCTGACCGACGAGCGGGCGAGGGTGGAGGGGTCGCTGCGGGACCTGCAGGCGGCGGGCGCGGGGGACCGGGACGCCGTCCAGGACACCGCCGGCGACATCGCCGATCCGGCGCAGCCGCTCACCGACGAAGAGGGGACCGACGCGGTGTCGGAGGCGCTGCGTGACCGCTTGGCGGCGATCGAGCGGGCGGAGGCCCGCCTCGAGGCGGGCACCTACGGGCGGTCGGTGCGCAGCGGTGCGCTGATCCCCGACGAGCGACTCGAGGCCGACCCCGCCGCCGAGCTCACGGTGGAAGAGGAAGCGGAGGCTTCGGCGCCGCGGCTCTGAGCCGGCGTGTTGTTCGCTCGTCCCAAGTCATGATGCGGCGATGACCGATCGGCCCGCCGTGGGCAGCTGGGTCGACGCGTACGAGCGCGCCTGGCGGGCGCCCGGCACGGACGAGATCCCGGCGCTGTTCACGGACGATGCCACGTACCTGCAGTCCCCGTACGAAGAGCCCGTGGTGGGCGTCGAGGCCATCGGCCGAATGTGGGAGGCGGAACGCGAAGGGCCGGACGAGGTGTTCACGCTGTCGGCCGAGGTGGTCGCCGTCGAGGGGCCGACGGCGGTCGTCCGGGCGGAGGTGCGCTACGGCCGACCCGTTCGCCAGGAGTACCGAGACCTGTGGATCCTCCGACTCGAGGCGGACGGCCGCTGCTCGTGGTTCGAAGAATGGCCGTACTGGCCCGGTCGCTCGTACTCCGCTCGAGGGGAGTGACGCGCAGCGGGGAGTCACCCGCGGCCTCGTCGGCGCTTCGTACACTCTGACTCGTGCCGACCCCCGTAGGCCCGGCCCCACCAAACCCGGACGACCCGGACACGTGGGACTGGGGCGAGTTCGCCGATACCCGCTATCGCCGGAAGCCGCTCTGGCAGGTTGTGGTCGTGTGCGTGGTGGTCGTTGGGCTCGTGGCGCTCATCGTGGCCAGCATCCTCTAGCGGCGAGGGATCAAGCCGGCGACGTCCGGCCTCGATCTAGCGGTCCAGCTCGGCGACCGCGTCGTTGACGGCGGCAATGAACTCCAGCGGCGGCACGGGCTTTTGCACAAAGCGAAACACGCTGGGCCCGACCTCCTCGCGCACGGCGCGCAGCGAGAAGTAGGCGAACGCCGAGTACACGATCACCATGGGCGGCGGCACGTGAATGCGTCGCAGAACTTCCATCCCATCGAGCTTCGGCATGTAGAGGTCGAGGACAAGGAGATCGAACGACTGCTCATTGAGCAGGCGCAGAGCGACCTCGCCGTCCTCGGCCTCGACGACCCGATGGCCCGCGCTCTCGAGGATGGTCGACAACGTCGACCGCAGCGACGCCTCGTCGTCGGCGACGAGCACCGAGAGGGATCTCGTGCCGGCAACCTCCGTCGGCCGTGCCGTCTGGCCGATTGGGTCCCGGGACCCGACAGGCCGCAGATCCGGCGGACCCTGCTCCGCGTGACCGTGGTCCACACCTTCAGCGACCGCCCATGCCAGCGCCATGACGACTTTTCACCCCTCGGTTCTCGCCGCCGCTCACGCCCGCCCGGTGAGGCAGACGCTACTCCGCTGGGCCCTCCTCTTGCACCGCGCATTGCTTCGCCGGCAATTGGGGCCCTGTCTGACTCCACTCGCCGCGGCAAGTGTCGCCCTACGTGACAGAACAGTGGAGCGATCACGTCGGCCGTCTTGCTGGTCGCGCACGGCCAGGGTTGGATGGGGCGATGGACTTCTCGACGATCGAGGTGAGCTGCGAGGGCGCCCGAGGTGGCATCACCTTGAACCGTCCGGACAAGCTGAACCCGCTCAGCACACTCACCCTCAATGAACTGATTGACGCGGCCCGATTCTTGGACTCGAGGCCCGAGGTGAAGGTGGTCACCGTGAGCGGGCGCGGGCGGTCGTTCTGCGCCGGTGCCGACCTGGCGGCGTTCTCCGGGGGCGAAGGGTCCGCACCGTCCGTCGACGCTGCACGCGACGCGGCCGATGCCGGGCGGCTCATGGCGGAGGCCATCGAGGCGATGCGCGCCGTGACGGTGGTCAGACTGCATGGCCATTGTGTCGGCGGCGGTCTTGTCCTGGCGGCGGCCTGCGACCTGCGTGTGGCGGCGGACGACACGCGCTTCTCGATCCCGGAGGTCGATCTCGGGATACCGCTCGCCTGGGGCGGGATTCCCCGCCTCGTCCGCGAGATAGGCCCGACGATGACGAAGGAGCTGGTGATGACGTGTCGGTCATTCACCGCATCCGAGGCGCACGCCATGGGCTTCCTCAACCGGGTCGTCCCCGCAGCCGACCTCGACGCGTCCGTGGAGGACCTCGTCGGTCAGCTCGTGGGCAAGTCGCGGCTGACCCTCA
The DNA here is from genome assembly GCA_036521235.1 of Acidimicrobiales bacterium. GTDB lineage: Bacteria > Actinomycetota > Acidimicrobiia > Acidimicrobiales > RAAP-2 > Bog-473. Next base: position 3,829 of record DATDIE010000379.1, read on the forward strand.
CCGCGACCAAGCGGCACGTGAATGCCGTCACCGAGGGGATGGTCGGCACCGCTCGTGCGTGGAACGACGCCGACTCGTTGGTGACGGCGCTTCGTGATCCCGAGTCGAGGGCCGTGGCCGCGACCTACCTGAATCGAGTCCGCGGCAACTGACGGCTCCGTGGGTGCGTCGGCTAGGCGATTCCGGTGTTCAGCGAACAGCCACGAAGGGGTCGGTGACGATCTCGCTCGGCCTGCCGTCTGGCCCGATCGGCGTCGAGCCGGCGACGGTGACTCGCCGCATCCGCCGATCTCCTCCGCCGTAGTCGTCGGTCGCGTAGTGCAAGGTCGCCTGGTTGTCCCAGATGACCACGTCGCCCGATTGCCAGCGGTGCCGGTACGTCAGCTCGGGTTGGTTCAGGTGCTCGTAACAGAGTGCGAGGACGTGGTCGCTCTCGATCCGCGAGAAGCCCACGACGTGCGAGGTGAACCCGGGATTGACGAAGAGCGACCGGCGGCCGGTGATGGGATGGACCCGTATCACCGGGTGGACGACGGGTGGAACGGTGGCGGCCTGATCGAGCAAGGCCTGCGCGTCATCACGCCCGAGTGCGGAGTCGGCCGGCTCACCCCAGTACGCCAGAGGGGTGATCCGATGGACGGCGCGGAGCTCGTCCAGGGCACGGCGCAAGGGCTCGGCCAGGCGCTCGTACGCCGAGCGGGCATCGGCCCACAACGTATCGCCGCCCCAGGCGGGGAGCGCGTCGGCCACCAGCACCGACGCCGCCGCCGGCTGTAGGACGAAGGTGATGTCGGTGTGCCATCTTGCGTTGCGTCCACCTTGCGCCCCGTCGAGGACCAGGATCTCGGGGTGTTCGGGGTCGCCGGGTACGACGGGGTGCGCCAGGGTGGGGGTGCCCAGCAGTCCCGCCAGGCGGACCTGACCGGCCTTGGACAGCGTCTGTCCGGGGAACACGAGCACGAGGTGCTCACTGAGCAGGCGCCACAGGCTCGTACCGTCCTCGACGCGCTCCAGGTCGGACCCGTTCACGGAAGCGCCCAAGCTTCCGCTCAAGCGGGTCACCCCCCAGGTCTCAGCCTCATCGTGAGGACTGGCCGACATCAGGTCAATGTAACTCCCAGCTGTCCTCCGGAAGGAGGCGCCGAGAGCGACGCAGGACATTCGGCCCCTCAGCCACCACCTCCTGGCCTTTGGAAGAACGAATCCAAGAAGGGAGCCGTCGTCGCCAGCAGTAGGAGAAGTTCGTCATTCAATGTGTCATCTGCATCCACCACGACCTCAACGCCTCGTGAGCGTTGGTTCTGCGATCGAGCCTTTCGGTAGAGGGCGACTGTCCGCCCCGTTTCGTCGACCGCAGACATCACTGGAAATCGCAACCAGCGCCAGGGCGATCCGCTGTAGCTGACCGGGAATGTATAGCGATGCGAAGTCGAACAAACTACTCCGCTCGCCCTCAAATTGTAGTTGCGGCTCCCGACGTAGAGGACCCGACGCTCACTCGATGCATCGAGGACCTCGTAGGGCGGATTCGCCTTGGCGAACTTGAACGGCTTGGCACCCTGGTGAGCCACGAAAAGACGATCACCGATGGACAACTCGCCGCCGCGACGGCGGGACGAGCAAAGAAGTTCGCCCTCTGCGGTGACGACGCTTTGTGAGGAGAGAGACGTCCGGCGCACCGCGAGGTGAGTGCCGCCGAGGTCGGCAAAGTCCCGCCAGGCGGCCTCTCGTTCACGACGTAACTCCGCCACCTCACTCGGCGATCTGGTCGTCGCACCGAGGGCTCGGAGGACGTGTTGTCTCGTCTGCTGCGAGGCCAGCCCGACGCCTTCCACCGTCAGCAGGCCGCCTTCGACGAAGATCTCCGTCTTGGTCCCCTTCGTGATGGCCCGATCTACGACTCGCAGAGGGAGTTCGTGCTGGAGCTCACCAGTGCGTTTTTTGGAGCCCGAGGTTTCGAAAAACAGCAGGCGTCGGTCAGTTACGACCAAAGCGACATTCACTGCAGTCGCTATCTCGCCCACGGAACCGTGGGCCTCGCGGACCCGAAAGGGAGCGGAAGCGAGCACCGTCTCTCCGCTGACCAAAGCCGACTCGATCTCCTGGTCTCGAGAAGCGGGAGCGTCGACTGGCGCGGCCGCCGCGGCGGATCGGACGGCCTTGCTCGCTCCTCGTCGTCGGCGAGATCCATATCCTAAATCGTCGCCGATGCGTTCCATCCGTCGGATG
>DATDIE010000380.1:0-2595 GCA_036521235.1 Acidimicrobiales bacterium
GGTCTCGTACCCGGTCCCTCGCCGCGGCGAGCCGAGCCCGACGTCTTCCACGAGGTGCGCCGGGACCTCGCCGACGAACCGGCTCGGCATCGCCGCCTGGCTGCGCCCCCACGTCGTGCGCGACCAGGCGTGGGAGATGGCCAGATGCCGGCGCGCCCGGGTGATGCCGACGTAGAACAACCGGCGCTCCTCTTCGAGCTCGCTCGGCTCGGCCAGCGAGCGGAAGTGCGGGAAGATCCCCTCCTCGAGCCCGACGACGAAGACGGCCGGGTATTCCAGGCCCTTCGCCGTGTGCAGCGTCATGAGCGAGACCCGCGTCCCGTCGGCCTCGAGCTCGTCGGAGTCGGCGACCAGGGCGACGGTCTCGAGGAAGCCGGTCACGTCGTCGAAGTCACCGGCCTGCGACGCCAGCTCGGCCAGGTTCTCGATCCGCCCGTCCGCCTCGTGCGTGTGCTCGGCGACCAGCTCGGCGAGATAGCCGGTGCGGTCGGCCACCAGCTGGACGAAGTCGGCCGGGTTGATCGTCTGCACGAGCGGGCGCAGCTCGCCGAGCGTCTTGGACAGCTGCTCGGCCCCCCGGAGTGCCTTGCCGCTGAGGCCTGCCTCCTCGGCGCGGTCGACGGCGGTGGTGAAGGGCACGCCGTTCACCTGGGCCCACGCGGCGAGGCGCCCCACCGAAGTGTCGCCGATGCCGCGCTTGGGGACGTTCACGACCCGTCGGCCCGAGACCTCGTCGTCCGGGTTGGCCAGGACGCGGATGTAGGCGAGGACGTCCTTGATCTCGCGGCGGTCGTAGAACTTGGCGCCCCCCACCACCTTGTAGGGGATGCCGCTGAACTTCATGGACGTCTCGAGCGGGAGCGACTGCGCGTTGGTGCGGTAGAAGACCGCGACGTCGCCCCACGACAGGCCCTCCGAGGCGTGGAGCCGGAGGATCTCGCTCGAGACCCAGGCCGCCTCGTCGCGCTCGTCCTCGGCGCGGTAGCGCTTCACCGGGCCGCCCGCGTCGCCGACGGTGAAGAGCTCCTTGGGCTGGCGGCCGATGTTGTTGGCGATGACGGCGTTGGCCGCATCGAGGATCGTCTGCGTGGAGCGGAAATTCTGCTCCAGCATGATCGTCGTCACGTTGGGGAACGCCCGCTCGAACTCCAAGATGTTGCGGATGTCCGCCCCGCGCCAGCGGTAGACCGACTGGTCCGAGTCGCCGACGACGCACACGTTGCCGTGGGCCTCGCCGAGGAGCTTGACGATCTCGTTCTGGGCGTGGTTCGTGTCCTGGAACTCGTCGACCAGGATGTGCTGGAACCGCTCCTGGTAGCGCGCCCGCACGTCGTCGCAGGCCTGGAGGAGGTTCGCCGTCACCATCAGCAGGTCGTCGAAGTCCATCGCGTTCGCCGCGTGCAGCCGCTGCTGGTACTGGGTGTACACGTCGGCGATCCGCTTGCGGAACGGGTCGGGACCGCCCTGCGCGTCGGCCCTGAACGTCTCGAAGTCCACCAGCTCGGACTTGGCCTGGCTGATCACCGCCTGCACGGCGCGCGAGGGCAGGCGCTTCTGGTCGAAGCCGAGCTCGGACGTGATCATCTCGATCAGCCGGCGGCTGTCGGTGTCGTCGTAGACCGTGAAGCTCGAGCGGTACCCGAGGCGGTCGCCGTTCTGGCGCAGCATGCGCAGGCAGGCCGAGTGGAACGTCGAGACCCACATCTTCTCCGCCGCGTCGCCGACGAGCTCGACGACGCGTGAGCGCATCTCGTCGGCCGCCTTGTTGGTGAACGTGATGGCGAGGATCCCCCAGGGGGCGGCGTCGCCGGTGGCCATCAGGTGCGCGATGCGCCGCGTCAGCACGCGGGTCTTGCCCGAGCCGGCGCCGGCCACGATCAGCAGCGGGCCGCCGCGGTGCTCGACGGCGGCGCGCTGGGGCAGCGTCAGGTCGTCGAGCAGCGCGGCCGGGTTGCCGGAGAAGGCGCCGGCCTTGGTGGCGGAGCGCCGGCGGCGCCGGCGCCCGTCGTCCGCACCCTCGGCGTGCTCGGGCCCGGTCTCGACGACCGCGGCATCGACGTCCTCTGCCGCGGCGGCCGCCCCCACGGCTTCGTCGGACGTGTCGCAGGTGTCGAAGAGCTGGCCGTTGACGGCGACGGGCGGGGCCGGGGTGTCTCGGGCCTGCGAGTCCTCTTCCGTCCCGTGCGCTCTGCGCCCGCCGCTCCCCGGCGTCATGGTCACTCCCACTCGATCGTGCCGGGCGGCTTCGACGTGACGTCGAGTGCCACCCGGTTCACGCCTTCGACCTCGTTGATGATGCGGGAGGCGATGCGTTCGACCAGGTCGTAGGGCAGGCGGGCCCAGTCCGCCGTCATGGCGTCGTCGCTCGTGACGGCGCGGATGACGATCGGGTAGGCGTACGTGCGCCCGTCGCCCATCACGCCGACGGTGCGGACCGCGGGCAGCACGGCGAAGCTCTGCCACAGCTCGCGGTAGAGGCCGGCCCGGCGGATCTCCTCGACCACCACGGCATCAGCGTTGCGCAGGATCTCGGCCCGCTCGGGTGTCACCTCGCCGATGATGCGCACACCCAGGCCCGGGCCCGGGAAGGGCTGA
>DATDIE010000381.1:0-7098 GCA_036521235.1 Acidimicrobiales bacterium
TGACCGCTGGCCGCGACGCCCCGGCCATCGTCACGCACCCGCACGGTCACGTCGGCGCCGTCGCCGTACACGCTCACGTACGCGTGGCGGGCGCCGGAGTGCTTGAGCGCGTTGGTGAGCGCCTCCTGGACGATGCGATAGACGTTCAGGCCGGCGGCTCCGGAGAGCTCGAAGGGTTGCCCGGTCCGCTCGACCGAGACGGTGAGGCCGGTGCCGCAGACGCGCTCGACGAGGGCGTCGAGATCGCCGAGGCCGGGTTGGGGTGCCAGTGCGGCTCGGCCGGTGGCTCGGCGCGGGTCGTGGCCGGCGGCGGGCCCGGCGGGCTCCTCGCGCAGCACGCCGAGCATGCGCCGCATGTCCGTCAGCGCCTGGCGCCCGGCGTTGGACACCTCACGCATGGCGTCGGCGGCGCGGTCGGGGTCGGCGGCGTGCGCGGCGGCGGCGTCGGCCAGGGTCACCATGACCTGGATGTTGTGCGAGACGACGTCGTGCATCTCGCGGGCGATGCGGGCGCGCTCGGCGGCGGCGGCCAGGGAGGCCTGCTGGTCACGCTCGATCTCCAGGCGCGCCGCGCGCTCGGCCAACCAGTCCATCTGGCTGCGCAGGGCGCGCACGACGACGCCGGCCAGGAGCGCGGCGATGGCGAGGCCGGTGAGGAAGACGAACGACTTCACGTCGTTGCCGGTCGGGGTCCAGCGGACCGTTGCCATGATGACGCCGACCTCGAGGAGCCCGACGGCGAGGGCGACGAGGATCCAGGCGGATTCGACCGCCACGGTGTACATGGCGACGAGCAGCGACACGTCGGCCAGCGCCGGTCCGGTCACCACCCACTGCACGAAGGCGACCGCGGCGATGACGAGGAACACCGTCATCGGGGCACGCCGCCGGAAGATCAAGGGGAAGATCAGGGCAGCCACCACCCACAGATTCGGATGCGGGTCGTGCGACGGGATCAGCCAGCCCGAGCACAGGATGAAGAGGACCACGGCGATCGCCACGTCGACGTAGGCGGCGTAGCGGCGGTCGAAGTCGCGGAGGCGTTCCCACACGCGCCAGGCCCGGTCGAGTTGTGGATCCGGGCTGGGCCCGGCGACGACGGCGTCGGTGGGGGTCCGGGGCCGGAGCCACGCCGGATAGAGGTCTCGGGAGCTGGGGCGCATCTGATCCTTCGTTCCCAGTCGGGACGACCATGTTAGTGCCCGCTGAACTGGATCTCCGTGCGGAGGCCACCCGCTCTTCACCCCTACAAGCCTCGCCGCCGGCGCCGGGGCGGGCCGTCATCCGCAGGGATGAACGGGGGACGGGCGGTTCATTCCTGAGAGCGATGCTCCCCGTGCCCCCGCGGCCTTAGGTTCAACGTGCAATGCCTACGGGCGGCGCGGGGAAGCGGGTGCATTCCGCCCCGAGTACGCAGCGCACCTCGCGCCGCCCGTAGCTATTGGCCCTCTGATGGTCCAACGAGGAAGGGCGGGCGGTCCGGCGGTCGATCAGCCGCCGCCCACGCGGGCCGCCACCTCCCGGCACGCCTCGAGGTCGTCGAAGGCCCGGGCCACGTCGTCGGTGGTGAAGGCGAAGAAGAGCGCCGCCACGGCGTCGGCGCCGGCCTCGGCGTAGGCCTCGACGTCGCCGGGGGTCAGGGCGTTGAAGTACGGGCAGACGGTGATGCGCAGATCGGCCCGGGTGCGCCCGGCGGCCTCGAGGAGGGGATCGAGCTCGGCCAGCCCTTCGGCGAGCTGCGCCGGGCTGCGGTTGAAGGTGTGCCAGCCCTGGCTGACGTTGGCGGCCCGGCGGAGGGCGGCCGGGGTCTCGCCGCCGATGTGGATCGGGGGGTGGGGGTCCTGGAGGGGCTTGGGGAACATCTCGCAGGCGGGGAGGTCGAACGTCTCGCCCTTGAACTCCGACGTGTCGTCCATCCAGAGCGTGCGCAGCACCTCGAGGTACTCGTCGGTGCGCTTGCCCCGGTTGGGCCACGGCGTGTTGAGCGCGTCGAACTCCTCCTTCAGCCAGCCGACGCCGATGCCGAGGTCGACCCGGCCGCCCGAGAGCCAGTCGAGCGTCGACACCTCCTTGGCGACGTAGACCGGGTTGCGCTGGGGGAGGAGCAGCATGGCGGTGCCCAGGCGCACGGTCGACGTGCGGGCGGCCAGGTAGGTGAGGGTCACGATCGGGTCGAGCAGGCCGCTGCCGGGCGGGGCGGGAATGCGCCCGTCCTCGGCGTAGGGGTAGCGGCTCTCGTACTCGGGGAAGAGGACGACGTGCTCGCCGACCCAGATGGTGCCGACGTCGCGTTGTTCGGCGCCCACGGCCACGGCGTCGAGGAGGTCGGGCGTGGTCATGGGGCTCGCCGTCGGCAGCCACAGGTCGAACTTCATTTCATGCCCCCAGTCCCCATTGGATGAACTCGCAGATCTCGTCGGCCGCCTGGCCGGCCTCGATCGGGTCGGGCTCGCCGGCCCGGACCGACAACGCACCGTAGATCTGCTGGCCCACGAGGACGACCGCCCGCTCGGGGTCCACGTCGGCGCGGAAGTCGCCGGCCGCGATGCCCGCCGTGACCAGCTCCTCGAGGAGGCGGATCATGTCGAGCCCGATCAGCATGAGGGCGCCGCCGACCGCGGCGGAGCCGGCCGCGCCGGTCGTCGACTGCGTGGCCATGGCCAGGCGGAAGAACTCGGGGCTCTCGTCGATGCGCTCGAGGACGCCGAGGACCAGGGCCCGCAGGCGCTCCAGCGGCGGGGTGTCGTCGGCGACGACCAGGCTGATCGTCTCTTGGAGGCGGTCGTACATGGACTGCACGCAGGCGCCGAGCAGCTCGTCGCGGTTGGCGAAGTACACGTAGACCGTCGAGCGGGCGACCCCGGCCTCGGCGGCGATCTCGTCCATGGGCACGTCGGTCGTGCCGTACTCGCCGAAGAGGCGGCGCGCCGTGTCCACGATCTGGTCCCGGCGGAAGTCGCGGATGACGTCCTTCAGGGCGTCGGGGGCGCGGCGCGGCATGACTGCTTTCTAGGGGGGCGGTGGGGGCCGGCGCTCAGGCGCCGACCGGCGCGGCGGCCGTGAAGGCCACGGGCAGGTGCTTGACCCCGTTGATGAATTGGCTCTGCAGATGCTGCTCGTCCCCGGCCTGGCGGATGTCGGGCAACCGGTCGAGCAGGTGCTCGAACATGACGCGGATCTCCATGCGGGCGAGGTTGGTGCCGAGGCAGAAGTGCGGGCCGCCGCCGCCGAAGGCGATGTGCGGGTTCGGGTTGCGCCCGACGTCGAAGGTGTCGGGGTCGTCGAAGACGCTCTCGTCGCGGTTCGCCGACGCATGGAAGAACACGACCTTGTCGCCGGCGGCGACGTCGGTGCCGCTCAGGGTGACGTCGGTCATGGCGGTGCGGCGGAAGTTCATGACCGGTGAGACGAAGCGCAGCATCTCGTCGACGGCGGTGGGGAGCAGGCTCCGGTCCTCGAGCAGGCGCTGCCACTGGTCGGGGTGTTGGAAGAACGCGTGCATGGCGCCGGACATGAGGTTGCGCGTCGTCTCGTTCCCGGCGACCGTGAGCAGCAGGAAGAACAGCTCGAGCTCCATGTCGCTGAGCTGCTCGCCCTCGACCTCGACCGTGGTGAGCACGCTCATGAGGTCGGCGTGCGGGTCGATGCGCTTCTTGCCGTAGAGCTCGGACGCGTAGGCGTAGAGCTCCATGGCGGACATCACCGCCTGGGCGGCCTGCGACTGGTACTCGGGGTCCTCGTTACCGACCATGCGGTTGGACCACTCGAACATGCGGTGCCGGTCCTCCTGCGGCACGCCGAGGAGCTCGGCGATGACCTGGAGCGGGAGCTCGGCGGAGAGGTCGGTGACGAAGTCGGCCTCGCCCTGCTCGACGACCTGGTCGATGATGGCGTCGGTCGAGCGATGGATGCTCTCCTCGAGGTCGCGCACCATGCGTGGCGTGAAGCCCTTGTTGACGAGGCGCCGGTAGCGCGTGTGCAGGGGCGGGTCCATGTTGAGCATCATCAGGCTCTGCTGCGCGATGTCCTCTTCGGGCATCTCGAAGGGCATGGTGCCGCGGGCGGCCGAGCTGAAGCGCTCGTAGTCGCGGTTGACGGTGACGCAGTCCTCGTAGCGCGTGACGGCCCAGAAGCCGGGACCGCCGTCCTCCTCCTGCCAGTGCACGGGGTCGTGGCGGCGCAGGTGCGCCAGCCAGGCGTGGGGGACACCGGCCACGTAGGACCGCGAGTCCGAGAGATCGACGGGGGTGACGTCCGCCAGGGTGCTCATCCGGACAACTCCTCTACTGAATCGGACACTGTGTCCGATTCATAGGAAGATACGTCCATCAGCTGCCGAAGTCAATCCTCCGGGTGTGGGGGGTGGGTCAGCCCGGGTCGGCGTCGCCCACGGAGGGCGGGATCACGACGATCGACTTGGTGGGGTCGTCGGGGTCCAAGATGACCTGGAGGCGGTCGGGATCGGGCGGGTCGCCCGGGACCGGGGCCACCATGACGGGCTCGTCCTGCGGCGGTTGGAAGACGTATTGGAGGCCACGGGCGATGCCGGTGCCGACGCTGCCGAGCGCCGACTCGCGTCGCCAGCGCTCGAAGCCTTCGGCCGGGTGCTCGCGTGCCTCGGCGTCGCCGTCGGCTTCCTCGAGCGGTTCCCCCGCGTCGGCGTTCTCCACGAGCTCCATCGTCGCGCCGTTCGGGGGACACGCAGGCCCGGGCCCGCTGAGCTTCGGGCGGGAGCCACCCGAAGAAAAATTGTGAACGCGGCGATGTCGCGCACTCGTCACATGCGCAAGAACGGTGCTATTTCCCTTGCCAACTGGATGTTTGGCGAGCGCCGGGCGCGAAGGCGCGAATCCCTGTTGCGCATCATTGGGGGTTGTGTTTCTATTGAGATTGATCAAACGCGCGTTCTGCAGCGGGCAGGGCGCGTCTACGAACGAAGGCGTTCCTTGGCGGGGTAGAGCGGACCCTGGAGTGCTTCTCGTTGGCGGGAGGCATGGCATGGGCGGAATCGGTCGATCGGCGTCGGGTATTTCGCGTCACGAGCGTCGTTTTGGGCGACCGCTGGTTGCGCGGGCAACTGTGGTCGTAGCGGCCATGGCGTTGGCCCTCGTTGCGCTCCCGATCTTCAGCAGCTCGGCTGGCGCGTCGTTGTGGACCCCGCCCGCCAGCCCCTCGACCACGGCGCCATTCAACGAGTGCCCGGCCATCGGCGACAGCACGGCAGGGTGTGCGTTCCTGATCATCTTGCAGAACAGTGGAGCGACGGTCGTCAAGAACACGGCCATGACCTGTGGACCCGCTAAGAATCTCGCGTGCGACGGTCCCTTCGACGGCAACGACGACACGCTCGTCGGCATCCTCAACGAGACATCCGTGCCTATCCCGACGGTCGGCCTGTCCTCGAATACCGACATCTTCGCCTTCGACGGCGACGGCATCTGCTCCAACAGCAGCGGGAGCCCGACCTACGGCAACTGGGTCGGTCAGTCCGGCTGCCCCTACCCCAATGGCGGGGCGCCCCCGGGCTATACGTCTGTGGGCTATGAGGGCCCAGGAACCTATTTCAGCAACTACACGCCCACTACCGACAACTTCGAAACCGGCAACGTGAACTTCACCGGCGGTGGACTGGCCGCCGGGTCGGACACCTTCTTCAGCTTGGAGAGCGCGCTCAACACGGCGAGCTTCACCATCCCGGCCGACTTCACGGTCGCCAAGACGGCCAGTCCGTCGGCCGGCGTGATCGCCGGGTCGGGGACGCCCATCGTCTACCAACTCACGGCGAAGAACGTCGGTGGGTCGGCGGGCGACGTCACGATCACTGACACCGTGCCCACCGGGACCACCTACGTGGCCGGGACAGACACCTGCCCGCTTCTCACCGGGTCGGAGACGTGCTCGGTGACCGGGACCGGGACGGCGGCCAGCCCGTTCACCTGGACGATCGACAACGTGGCCGTCGGAGCGTCGGTCACCGTCGGGTTCTCGGTGACGGCTAACGCCTCCGACGCGACCGGGACCATCAGCAACACCGGTTATTGGACCGGTCCGGGCTGCACCACCGCCTCCCCGGGCTGCCCGGTTGGTCCGGTCACCACCCCGGTGACGGCGGAGACCGATTCGATGTCCGTCGCCAAGACGGTCAACGCCGGCGCCGGGGCGAGCGCCGGGCCCATCTCCATCAGCGGCCCCACGACCTTGACCTACGGCTTCGCGGTCACCAACACCGGCAACGTCCCGCTCTCTAAGGTCAGTGTGAGCGACACGCCCTTCAGCGGGCTCACGGCGATCACCTGTGGCACCAACACCAACGGGTCCTTCTCGTTGGCGGTGCGGGCCACGGTCAACTGCACCGCCACCGACGCGGTGAGCCAGGCCGCCATCGACGCCGGCACCCCGATCGTCGACACGGCCACGGCGACCGCATCCACGCCGACGGCGGGCCAGTCGGCCACTGCCCAGTCGAACACGGTCACGGTCAACATCACCCAGACCAACACGCTCATGCTGACCAAGTCGGCCAGCGTGACGAGCGTCTCGGCGGCCGGCCAGACCTTCACCTATGACTTCTTGGTCAAGAACACCGGCAACACGGACCTGTCGAACATCGCCATCCAAGACGCCCAGTCTGTGGCGACCGAGGACGCGAACCTCACGGGCCTCACCTGCCTGAGCGCGACTCTGGCGCCCCAGGCGAGCGAGACCTGCACGGCCACCTACAAGGTGAGCCAGGCCGACATGGACGCCGGCGTGATCGCCGACACCGCCACGGCCACGGGCACCTTGAACGGCGCCACGATCACGTCGAACCAGTCCGGGGCCACCGTCAGCGCCACGCAGAACGGGGCGATCACGATCACCAAGTCGGCGAACGTCGCCTCGGTCTCGGCACCGGGGACCGTGACCTACACCTTCACGGTCACCAACACCGGCACCGTGTCGCTGAGCGGCGCCTCGATCACCGACAACGCGAACTTCAGCGGCCTGTCGGCGCTCAGCTGCACCAGCCCGACGACCCAGGCCAACGGCTCGATCGCCCTGGCCGTCGGCGCCTCTGAGACCTGCACGGCCACGGAGTCGGTCACCCAGGCCCAGATC
>DATDIE010000382.1:0-2162 GCA_036521235.1 Acidimicrobiales bacterium
CGTGACGGGCGAGCGCGGCCGAGACGAGGAGGGTGGGCAGGAGAGGCCCCGGGAAGAGCGCGGCGCCGAGCTCCTCGAGCACGACGGCGACCTCGGCCAATGTGAAGCCCTGGCCGCCGTCCTCCTCGGCGATGTGCAGCCCGAGCCAGCCCTGGGCGGCCATCTTCTCCCACACGGGGGGCAGCTCGGAGGAGAGCGGGACGGCGGAGGGTACGGGGACGGCCTCGGCGAGCGCGCGCGGCTCGGTCGGCGGGCAGTGCGTCTCGAGCCACCGTTGGGCGGTGCGGCGGAGCGATTCGTGCTCCTCGGTGACGGCGATGGGCATCAGCCGCCGTCCTCGAGCGAGAGCTTGGTGCCGTTGCGCCACAGCGAGATCGCGCCGACCGGGCAGCCCTGGGCGGCGATGCGGATCTTCTCCTCGGGCGACGCCGTGGGGTCGGTGACGACCGCATGCCCGTCCTCGCTGAGGTCGAAGGTGTCGGGCGCCCAGAACATGCAGTTGCCCGACCCCATGCACAGGTCCCAGTCGATCTCGATCCCCAAGGGGTCGCCTTCGCTCATGTCGGCCATGCGGTGGAACCTAGCTTCTGGTCCGGCGCCCATGGTCCCGGCGCCCGGCGCCGGCTCCGGCGGCTGCGCGGCGTGGCCAGGAAAGAGCGGCGACGTCAGCGGCCGTCGAAGACCACCGGGAGAGACAGTGGCGAGCGGAAGGCCATGCCCTCGATCCACGGTGCCTCCGCCTCGGTGTCGAGCGTGAACGGGCCGAGCCGGTCGAAGAGCGTGTTGATGGCGATGCGCGACTCCATGCGGGCGAGATGCATGCCGAGGCAGACGTGCACGCCGAAGCCGAACCCGACGTGCTGGCGCTGGCTGCGGAACATGTCGTAGCGGTCGGGCTCGGCGTACTTGCGCTCGTCACGGTTGGCGGCGCCGATCATCAGCGCGACGTCCGCCCCTTTGTGGATGGCGACGCCGGCCAGCACCGTGTTCCTCGTGGCGCGGCGCAGGATCACGGTGACGGGCGGCTCCCAGCGCACGACCTCCTCGAACGCCTGCTGGAACAGCGAGCGGTCGGCGTAGAGCGCGTCGAACTGGGACCGGTCGTTGAGGAGCGCGAACAGCAGGCTGCCCGACGCCCGGTACGTCGTCTCGACACCCGCCGGGAGCAACAGCCGCAGGAACGAGTAGATGTCCTCGTCGCTCAAGTGCTCGCCGTCGACCTCCGCCCGCACGAGGTCGCTGATCAGGTCGTCGCCCGGCTTGGCCCGGCGCTCCTCCATCACGTCGGCGAAGTAGTCCCGCAGGGCCGCCGACGCCGTAACGCCCCGCTCCCAGTCGCGGGCCACGCTCGTGAGCTCGAGGGCCCAGCGCTGGAACCGCGGGTAGTCGTCGCGCGGCAACCCGAGGATGCGCGCGATGACCTGCACGGGAAAGTTGAAGGTGACGGAGCGCACCAGGTCGGTGCGGCCCTGCTCGATGAAGGAGTCGACCAGGTCGTTGACGACGACGGCGACGAGCTCCTCCTCCCAGCGAGCCAGCATCTTGGAGCGGAAGCTCGAGGCGACCAGGTCACGGACCTTCTTGTGCTCGGGCTCGTCCATCTCCAGGATGGTCCGTCCCATCACGATGCCCATGACGTCGGCATAGACGACGGACGAGTACGTCTCGTCGTCTCGGAGCACCTGGACGACCTCTTCGAAGCCGAACACCGTCACCGGCGGCGGCCTGGACGGGTCCGGGGTGATGTCCTCTCCGTCCCCCAGGTCGATGGGCCCGGTGTGCACCGCCGACTCCCGCCGCAGCTCGTGGAACAGGGGATACGGGTCGCGGAGCGTCCCTCCCACCATGTCCTTCAGCTCGTAGGGGTCGAACGGCATGGCGGCCGCATCGGCCGCAGTGTCAGCTCCTGGCATAGTTCCCCCGGACCCCCTACCTTTGGTACCCATGAGAACGGGTGGTCTGTGACACTCGTGTCATGTATAGCAAACGAACGTTGGGGCGTTGACCTACGGTAGTGGGGTGCCGATGGCTGCCGAGTGGCCGGCGGCGTGCCAGGAAATGCCCCTTTCCTGGGCTTTCAGGGGTCAGTGAGCGGAGGAATTGCAATGAACACGACGATGGATTCCCACTCGTCGGAGCCGCGTTCGACCGCCACCTCCCCG
>DATDIE010000383.1:0-2322 GCA_036521235.1 Acidimicrobiales bacterium
CGACCGCTGGATCCTGTCCCGGCTGGCCAGCACGACGGCCACGGTGACCGATGCACTCGGATCGTACGAGCCGCTGGCGGCGGCAACCGCGCTCGCCGGCCTCGTCGACGACCTCTCCAATTGGTACGTCCGGCGCAGCCGCCGCCGCTTCTGGCGTACCGATCCCGACGCGCCGGCCGGTGACACCCTGGCCGCGCAGGCGACGCTGCACACGACGCTGACCACGGTGTCGCTGCTGTTGGCGCCGTTGTGCCCGTTCGTGTCGGACACCATGTGGCGGCACCTGACAGGTGCCGCCGAGGGGGAGTCGGTGCATCTGGCCGACTGGCCCGCGGCCGACGTGGCCGGCGTTGCGGCCGCCCCCGGGCTCGAGGCGCAGATGGCGCTGGCCCGGCGGCTGACCTCGCTCGGCCGGGCTGCCCGTGGCGAAGCCTCGGTCAAGGTGCGCCAACCGCTCAAGCGGGCCCTCGTCTTTCTGCCCGCCGACGCGCCCGAGATCCTTGAGGACATCGTCAAGGACGAGCTCAACGTCGACGAGATCGACACCACCGACGACCTGAGCCAAGTGCTCGAGTTCGAGCTGGTGCCGAACTTCAAGACACTCGGCAGGCGCTTGAGGGATCTCGTCAAGGAGCTTGGGCCCGCCCTGGCGAAGCTCGACAGCGTCGCCGTGGCGGCCGAGCTGGAGGCGGGGCGCTCCATCACCGTCGTCCTGGGCGGCCAGTCGGTGGAACTGTCGCCCGACGATCTGCAGCTGCGGGTCCGGGGCCAGCAAGGGTTCGCGGTGTCCCGCGAGGGCGGTGAGGTCGTGGCGCTGGACCTGGAGCTCGACGTCGGCCTGCGCCAGCGCGGTCTGTCCCGCGACGTCGTGCGGCTGGTGCAGGACCTGCGCAAGGCCAGCGGGCTCGAGGTCTCCGACCGCATCCGTCTCGACGTCGTGGGCCTCGAGCCCATCGCCGAGTTCTTCGACTACATCGCCCGCGAGGTGCTCGCGGTCGAGGTCGTGGTCGGGCCCGGCCCAGGCGAGGGGACGGTGCTCGAGCTCGACGACGACCTGTTGACCGAGCCCGTGCGGGTGTGGATCGAGCGGGTCGACCCGGGCTGAAGGTCAGAGGCGGGGGTCGCCCGGGAGCAACGACCCGGTGAGGGCCACCTGCACGCCTCCGGTGGCGGCCGGGTCGAGGACGACGAGGTCGCCTTCCCGGCGCAGCGCCGCCACGCCGGCGCCGGCCGTGGCCGCCGCGGCGGTCGAGAGGTCGCCGACGCGCAGCGCGACCAGGTGGGTGCACGCCCGCTCGTAGGCGCGGCCCCAGAGCACCGGGTCCGCCGCCTCATCGAGCCGGAACAGGGCGAGCGTGCAGTCGACGAGCGAGACGCCTGCCACGGGTTGGCCGGGCGAAGCGCCGACGTCCTCGAACGTGACCGCTGTGCCGAGTATCTCGGCGAACTGCTCTGACCAGGCGCGGGGGTCGTCGACCAATGCGCCGACGAAGGCGTGCTGCGTCGCCGGTGCCAACGCAGGTGTCGCGGCCGAGGGCACCATGCCGCCGAAGCGTGGGTCGACCGGCAGCTCGAACGTGCTCCACTGCAGGAACACGCCGCCGGTGTCGCGAGGATCGGTGAAGCACATCTCGGGCCGCGGCCGGGCAGCGATGTGGATCTCCTGCTGTTCCAAGTGGGCCATCGTCGCCTCGAGGTCCTCCACCTGGAGTGCGATGGAGTGGATGCCTCCGCCGAAGCGCTCGACGAAACGCGCCGCGCCACCCTCGCCGATGGGCTGGCCTATCTCTATGGCGTTGTCGCCGACCCAAGCCATGCCGCCGCGGCGACCGATCCCCGGCTCGGTCGACTCGCTGTACTCGAGCACGGTCAGCCCGACGAGGGCGCCCAGGTTCCGCACGGCCAGGTCGTAGTCGGCCACCATCGCCGTGGAGTGAAACAGCCACCGGACGAGATGTCGCCTTCGTTCTGCCATCGGCCTAGCGTCCCGCCGTCACGGGGAGTTCGACGCCGGTGATGTTGCGGGCTCCGGGTCCGGCCAGGAAGAGCACCGCGTTGGCGACGTCGGCGGGGTCGACATGGCGCCTGAGTGCGGCGCCGCCGGCCATGTGGCGGGACACATTCTCGACGGACTCGCCCGTCCGGGTAGCGATCGACTGCATCATGGCGTCGAGTGGGGCCCCGGTGATGAAGCCCGGCGTCACGACGTTCACGCGTACGCCTGCAGGTCCCAGTTCCTTGGCCAAGGTCAGCGAGGCGGTGACCATGGCCTGCTTCGTCGCCGTGTAGCGGGCCCGGCGCGCCGGGAGGGCGTGCGTTCCG